>CAZETM010000208.1:0-13224 GCA_964514885.1 uncultured Polyangium sp.
CGCCATAACAAGGATACCCGGGGCCTGGATCGGCTTCATCGAGCGCTTGGAAGGCAGCAACTGAAGCGGGCTTGGCGAGGAACGCAATCACATGGTGCACGATCGGCACATGTCCGGGCTCGACGCCGAGTCCGGTCAAATAGGCCGTTTCCTGTTCGGGCCAATCGAGCACGAAGCAGCGATATTCGTCTGGGGTCACCGTAGGCGTGTACGCGACTGGAATGGGCAATTCGAGGTCCACGCGCGAAAGCGATGGCGAATTGTCTTCGACCGTCACGGGTTTGTCCGCGGGATCGCCTTCAGGTGCGCCCGCAGCGACCCATTTCACGATGCTATCGATTTGCACGTCCGTGAGAGATCGATCGCCCAGGTAGGTGGTGCAATCGTTCGATGCTGACCACGGTGGCATTGTCTTGGCGACGACGGATGCTTCGACGGCGCCTTTCAACGTATTGACTTGTTCGTATGTCGTAAGCGCAAACGGCCCGATTCCGCCTGCAACGTGACAATTGCCGCATTTGGCATCGACGAGTGGCTTGATGTCGCGAATGTATGTCGGTGACGACGTCGAATTCGTGCTACCGCCTGTGCCGGTACCGTCCGAGCAACCGGCTGCAGTGCTGAGCGCGAGGGTGATGCCGACGAGGATTTTGGCATCGAGCGTACGCATGATGATTCTACCTTTCGTGCACGTTTGGGGGCACACGTGCGAAGGAACCGTAAAGCGTGGAAATCATGCGCTATTCTATCGAGCACGTCCAGTAGTGATGGCGAATATTTCGATTATTTGTCGTCGCGTGCATACACGACGCGAAATTCCGATGTCCATGCAGCGGGAATGGAAGGCGCAACTTCGACGAGCCCCTGGCCATTTCGGAATGCATCGATGTTGCAGGTCATGGGCTCGATAGCGATGCTCGAGCGTGACGGCGGCGTGTAGATTTGGAAGAAGGGGAATGTCGCGCGGGGCGATTCTATGGCCAGGGTTTGTCCGTTTGCCTTCATGGTGATGCGCGATGTCGTTTCATTGGGCGAAACGGCGAAACATGTATCCAGCACGGTGGAGCCAAACGGTTTTTCCTGTTGAAAGTCGGGATAAGGCGATCGCGTTCCCGTCGGAATCATGCGGTCATCGATGTCGATTCGTGCGCAGGGAGGGAACTGAATGAGGTGATCGTCTGCGCGCTCGGCGAGTCGAAAATAGGGGTGCCAGCCGATTCCGACTGGAATGGATTCAGCGTGGCGATTGGTGACGGAAAACCTGGCGATGAACTCATTTTGAGTCGTGATGGTGAAGGTGACGTTGAAGATGAAGGGAAACGGGTAGGCGGGGTTTGTCCCGGGATAATCGAGACGCGAAGACATCGAGGCGCTGATGGTGGTGAGCTCGATGCGCGTAGGCTCGAAAGGTAGATGGCGCACGAGGCCGTGAATGGCATTCCCCATGACGCCGTTGTTGAGCGGGAAGGCATAATCACGTCCACGCCAAAAATAACGTCCGTCGCGAAGTCGATTGGGGAAAGGAAATAGGATATCACTGTTGCCCCACGGTCCTTCGAGGATATCTTCAGGGGATTTAGCGCCCTCCAGCACGTTCGTCCCGCCGAACCGAATGGCGGTGACGTTCGCACCGAGTGCGGGCACGATATCGAAACCATGGCCAAGCTCAGGGTGGTGAAAACGGTATTGGCGGTAATTGCCGAAATCGGATTCTTCGACGTGGAACATGAGGCCCTCGAGTCGTTACGCACCGTGTGGTCCCTTCTTGTACTCCGTATGCCCCGGTTTTTCCAGTACTTCGTTGCCTGACAGACCAAACGTTCAGTGTCCGCGTCGTAGGGCTCGCCAGAACGGCAATTCGTGAAAGATTCCCTGAGCCAACATCAGGCGACAGCGTCCCATGTCGGGCGAATCGTAATCGATAGGAATAGCAGACTCCGGCTTGCCGCTCGTGGGTCATGCACCCCATATGATGCGCGGGGGACAGGCTTCTCCCATTCCGGAGCTTGCACATGAGAAAATTCAGTATTGGTTCGACCGCGGCATTCTTGGCGCTAGCCGCTTCGAGTTGTGGTGTGTTACCTAGCGTCGACGAAGAAATTGTCGAAATCGATAAAATTGCGCTTTCCGTCGGAAACGGTTCTTCGTGTCCGGCTCCTTTACCGCCACTGCCGCAAGAGCCTCCGCAGTTGCCGGTGGACCCACTGCCGCAAGAGCCATTGCCGCAGGAGCCTCCGCAGTTGCCGGTGGACCCATTGCCGCAGGAGCCATTGCCGCAAGAGCCTCCGCAGTTGCCGGTGGACCCACTGCCGCAGGAGCCATTGCCGCAAGAGCCGCCATTGCCATTACCGTTGCCGCAAGAGCCTCCGTTGCCGCAGGAGCCGCCCTTGCCGTTGCCGCAGGAGCCGCCCTTGCCATTGCCGCAAGAACCTCCGCCTCCGCCTCCGCCTCCGCCTCCGCCTGTGTGTATCGACGCTGATTCCGATACCGTTTGCGACGACGTGGACTTCTGTTGGGGTACGGAAATTCCCGAAGCCGTGCCGTACAAGCGGCTGCAACCGAATCACTTCGCGCTCGTCGATGGCGACCTGATCTTCGATACCGAGCGTCGCGGCCATGGCCCGCTGCGGATTTACACGATTCTCGATACGGCCGGATGCAGTTGCGAACAGATTCTCGATAGATTGGGCGGACGACACGGCCAATACAAAAACGGCTGCAGCATTGGAACCATGCAGAATTGGATTCGCTACGTCTCCAATCACGGGTGGATCCTCCCGTAATACCGGCTGAGCGTATGAGGGATCGATCGGCACCGTAATTTCACCTTACGACCCGCTTGCGTGCGCGGTGCCGATTGTGCTCTCCTCCAAAACGCCATGCCTTTGCGCGACGTTTCGCTCGCTTTCGCTCTCCTTCCGCTCGTTCCGTTTGTTGCCGCGTGCACTTCGTCACGCGCGCCTTCGGATTCAACCGCCAGCGCTCCGAGTGCTTCGTCCTCGGCATCCGTTTCTTCGGTGGTTGTTCAGGAAAAACCCTTGCCACCGACGGCTCGTGAAGGCTCCACGGTCACGCGTGCTCCGCAAGATGACGTTCTGTTCGTCGCCGATGAAGATCATCAGTCGATTCACATCTTGCCGTTTCCGATTTTCGAAGACACCGCCGCCACGACAATCGCTCTTCCCGGTCGTCCTGCGCAAGTGCTGGCGTCACGTGATCGCGTGATTGTGAGCATTCGCGAATTGCCGGAAGGTGGTGGGGCGCTCGTGCTTTTCAAGCGAGAGGGAAAGTTGGGGCTCAAAGAAACGGCGCGCGTGGCGCTCTCCGCGGACGCTTGGGGCTTGGCGCTCGCACCGGACGAATCGTTTGTGGTCGTGACGAGTGCGTGGTCGGCGCGAGTTTCCGTCGTGGATTTGGCGACGGCGAAAGTGCGCTCCGTGGTAAACGTGGGTCGCGAGCCTCGAGGCGTTACGATTTTGCCTGACGGAAAACGTGCATATGTCTCACACATTGCCGGAGCCGCGATTACGCGCATTGGTGATCTCGATGGTGCGACGCCGACGGTGACGAAATTCGATTTGCCCGCGGCACCTCACCGAGAAGGCGGGACAACGAATGCTTCGCTCGGGTATTCGGTGGTTCAAAATGTGCGAGGCGATCGACTGTTCTTTCCGCGCCACGCGCTCGGTACGGCTATTGGAGATTGGTATGGCTCGGCGGCCGTGGACGGATGGCTCCCGATCAACGATACGCCGCTCGCCGCACCATTGAATAAAAAACCGCTGCAGGCAGTGGTCAATTCATCGGAGGGGGATAGCATTTATGCGGGCCCGGGGTTGCGACCAGGTACCGATGCATTCGTGCAACCGCGCGCGGCCGTCTATCGTGCGTCCGAAAAAACCATTCTCGTCGCGAGCGAAGGAACGGATACCTTGGTCGAGCTCGATGCGCTCATACAAGATCCTACGTTCGGTGTCCTTCGGACGTATGATCTCGGCCGATTCGAGAACAAGTTTTACCATGTGGCTACAAGGTGTGGTGCACCTTCGGGAATTGCGCTCTCGAGCAATGAGCAAGTCGCCTATGTCTATTGCCGAACGACCGATGAGCTGATGGCTTTGCGGCTCGTGCCGGTGCGGTCTGGACAACGCGTCGTTCCCCCCGTTGTGGTGCGTCTCGTAGAACCCAAACCTACGCCCGAAGAGGAATCGTATCGATTGGGTCGGTTACTTTATTACAATGCCACCGATCGCGTGACGAGCGAAAATATGGCATGTGCAGGCTGCCATCCCGACGGACGCGACGATGGGCACGTGTGGCACGAGGCGCGGTTTAGCTCGAGTGCATTCGAGGAGAACTTTACCAATTTCATGGCGAGCATGGATTCGTTCGGTGCCATTCACGAACGTGCGACGGTGACCGGCGCGTACGGCTGTGGAGCAATGATGCCATTCGAGGCGGTCGATATTTCGCAGGACAAGGACGAAAACATTACTGGAATGGGTCATCCGCGACAAACGCCCATGATCGCCGGGCGTGTCTCCGCTCCAGGGCCTTATGGTTGGCATGCGGAGAGCGAAACGCTCGTGGCGCGTCTCGAGGGCGGATTTGGATTGCATCGTTGGCGCTTAGGGGAAGGCACGTCGGACAATAGAAAGGC
This sequence comes from uncultured Polyangium sp., assembly GCA_964514885.1. Lineage (GTDB taxonomy): Bacteria > Myxococcota_A > Polyangia > Polyangiales > Polyangiaceae > Polyangium. The sequence goes on from CAZETM010000208.1 coordinate 4,661, forward strand.
GAGGGCCGGGCATTTGGCCAAGTTCATTCGCGAAGGGCTCGTGCCGCCTCAGGCTTTGAAACGCGAGCTTTCGGAGGAAGAAAAGAAGGGTAAAACCATTTTCGACAGCGAAACAGCTCAATGCGCGAAATGTCACGTACCCGCGACGGGATTCACCGATCGAATTCCGATGCCCGTCGGCGAGCCGCCGGTTTTGCCAGGGTTCATCCAAGAAGAAAATATCGCCTTCAAGACTCCATCGCTGCTGTTCGTCCAAGGCACGGCGCCGTATTTCCACGACGGACGATATGCCAGCTTGCAGGAGCTCATCGAGAAAAACGCTGACAAAATGGGAAAAACCGCGCACCTTTCCGCCGAAGAGAAGAAGGCGCTCGTGGCTTATTTGGAGACGTTATGAAAAAGCGATTCTTCGTGCGACTCGTCTTGCTGTCTGCGACGTCGATGGCGGGCCTTGCTGCTTGCGCAATGGCAGCAAATCTTCCGCTCGCTTCAGCCGCTGCGCCTTCCGCTTCAGCGTCGGCATCGGCCGCAGCAGCCGCGCCGGCGGGTCCTCCGGTGCGCGAGCCGCGCCCAGAGCCGCTCGAAAAGGCCGCGATTCCCGAGGCGAAAAGCACCGTCCCCACGCTGGAAGAATGGAAAACGGCGACCGTAGTCGAAGTTTGGCGACGCCATTATCGGGCGGATGATTGCAAGGTTTTGCGCGTTCGTGAATGGCTCAAAGTAAAGTGCGACCTGGCCGTCGGAGCGATTCATCAGCATGCAGGAAGCCCTGAGGGCGTTGCTTTCTGGATTCATCCGAAGCCCGAGCTGTACGCGAATCTGGAAGAGAAAAACCCTGGCGAGCTGATTATCCCTTTGCGCAAGGGCGATCGACGACTACTCCAATTCTTTTTGCTGGAGCGAGATTCGTGTGGCGGTCTCCGGTTCGAGCCGTCGGTCATGGTGGATGAAACGTGGCTGGAAGGCGAAGCGGCGCCGACCGTGGTGCTCCGATGAGGGTTGCTCTTCTGTCACCGGCACTGATGGGGTTTTTCTTGGTCGCATGCGCTGAGAAAAACGTCGAAATGGACGCGCCGAGCGTTTCTGCGTCGTCTTCGGCAGCAGTCGTACCGGCCAAACCCACGGTGAAACGAAAGACGACTCCGACCGAATTGCGCGTTGCTGACGAAAAGGCGTGTTTGGCAGGAAATGCCGATGCATGCCGGCGTATGGCCGATCGATATCGCGGTTATGGTCATACCGCGGGATGTGGAATCGATCGTGCTGGCGCTGCATTGGCGCACGGTCGCGTGGTGGCTCCCATTTCTGTGCGCATCAAACGGGCGGCCGAGGACGAAGACCGGGACAAGGCGGGCTTGCTCGAATGGATGGCCAAAGCGTGTGACCTCGGTGAATCGAAGGCGTGTGATATCGAGCGGTCCGTACGAAGCAAGTTCGAGCCGGACTCTAACTTTGATAAGGAGGCGATTGCTACTCGAAGTGATCCCACCACTTCGGCCGTGATGTCATTTCATTCATTGTGGCAGTCCGAGGAGCATGTGAAGTTTCTCGACCTGCGAAAAAAATGTTTGACCAAACGCTATAGTTGCTCGGCATTGTCGTCTTCGCTGTTCACGCGCCGAAAGGAGGAGACGCGACCGGAGCTGACGCCCGAGCTCATTACGAAGTTGCAAGCGATTTGCGACCAAACGCTGGATTGCGACTCCGTGCTGATGATGCTGGACAAGCATGGGTATCCTCCCGAGGCGCTCGCGCCCATTCGCGCCCACGCGAGCAAATCGCTCGTGCAGGCGTGTGTGGAAGGCTCTTGCGTATGTGGCGATGCAGCGGCGAGCTTGCCTGCCGATGATCCGCGCATTGCGGACTTGGCGCGTTGGGGTTGTGAGAATGGCGAAGCGGCAGGTTGCTATTTGCTTGGCAAGTTGCACGAAGAAGGGCGCGGAGTGGACAAGGACGAGGATTTTGCGCGCTCTTTGTACGAAACTGCTTGCCCACCGACCAAAGGATATGCGGATTATTACACGCCCGAGTATTCGCCTCGCGCATGCCAACGAATGGCAGAAATCGCCCAGGGTGGTCTTATGCCTCCGAAAGACAAAGATCGCGCTGTCTATTACGCAGAATATGGCTGCTTGCGTCCTGGATACGAACGCGACCATGCGCCGTGCGTGACGTATTCGCGTTATTGGGCAAACGGCGTGCTCACGTCGGTTTGTAGGCCGGAAGATGCGTCGTGGTGCAGATCGAGCCTGGAACAGGCGGAGGACAACTTTCATGGTAAAAAGTCTTCTCCAGCCGATGGCAAAGAATGCGAGCGGCCCAGCGTGAAAGCGATCTGCGACGCACACGTGGGGGAAATCGAAGCGAAGAAGAAGCCGGCGAAGAAGAAGTAATTCTTACGGGCAGTTCTTGGGGTGGAACCCGTCCCGCGGCCAAGTGGCGACACCATCCGGCGGCACGGTAGCGACTTTGGAGATATCTGCATCGGGCAGATCTTCGTCGAGCACCGCCAATGCCGATCCTATCGGTCCATTGACTTTGCCCGCAGCGATAAACGCTTCCACCTGCGATGCCGCAAGATCCGTGAAGCGTACGCCGAGGTCATTGAAATACGGCCGAAAATCAAGCCCGCTCAGGAATGACAGCGAGACCAGCAGGAAATCATTTCCCGGCATGTCTCGCACGTCCCTGCCGCCATACGTCGCATGACCCGTGCGCGGAAACAACCCGAATCCGAGATTGTTTTTTGCGGCATCCCACGCTACGTCATCCACGCCTGACTTGCGCAGCAGGCGCGCCTCGGCGTAAAGCAGCGTGAAAATGTCGAACCCGTTCGTGAGTGTCGTCCCGGTGCTCATGGTTTTCCCTTGCAACCGCAATGGTAATTGCAAGTAAAACCCCATCCGCGGACCGTTCGTCGCGGCGTATCCACCGTTTTCCCAAATGGCTTCGGCATGCACGTCGGCGGCATTCGACGGGTAATCTCCAACGACATTGCACGCTTCGTCGAAGACCACTTTGCGGCTCTGACCATTGATTTGCCGCACGAGACCAGCGCGCGACGATTGCACCATGGCAAACAACGTCTTCAGGTTCATGTGGCCGTCGACCACCGTACCTGCTTCGCCCTTTACCGAGCGTAACCAACGCCAAAGGTTGTGGTACGGGAAAATGTTGTTCGAGTTTTCCCCTGCACGGCTTTGGTATTGGCTCCAATCATTTCGGTTGCCTGCGGTCACGTATCCGATGTTGAGCAGACCCATTTGCAGATTGTGCCCCAGCTCGTGGGATTCGCCCCAACCGAGCGGAGTGACGAACCAATCCGCATCGAACGGGTTCCCAGAACAACCATTGCCACAATTGGCATATTCGTCGTAGTTGGCGTGCTGAATCGTGGTCCGTGAATGAATCGACGAATCCGTGCAGCTCCAGCCGAGCGCATTGCAAATGACTTTGACGTCCGCACTGAGCGCTTGATCGAGCGTGCTGCCTGGAGGCGCAAACCCCGCCAAGCGATATTCAGGCGCGACGAAGTTGTCACGGAAATCAGCCAGCAATAGCCCCACATCGCCCTTGTAATCCACCATGACGCCCGTACCATCGGCTCGTGATACCAGCTCGTACGGAGCACTCACGCCTGCCAATAGTTTGTCTTTGCGCAAATGAACCTCGAAACCGTCTCCACGCAAGTCCACGTGCGGAAGTGGGTTTTTCCCGACGTCATCGACAAACGAGCTGACGGCTGCCGCGTTACCGATATCGAGCAGCGCCGCATGTTTGGCGACGCCCGTAAAGTCAAGCGTTGCCTTTTGCCCTGCCAGCTCGGCGTTGCCGTCGAGCTTCACGTAAATCGGTCCGCCGTAAGGGCTGGTCAACGTCAATTCTTGGCTCGGCTCGAGCGATATCCACGGGCTCGCCAGGTATCCAGGTCGATCATATCGAGAAGTGCCGCCGTCCGATTGCATCGAGCGACTCGTGCCGCCGCGATGGAAGTTGAGGCGTATGCTGACGCGGCCAAGAGCGCTGTCCGTTCGTTTGACGGTAAACGCTGCGCCTGGCAATGCGTAAAACCCCGTGCTCGTCCATTCTTCACCGGCGCGGAAAGCTTCCGTCGCCGTGCCATTGTCACGAGCCACTTGCGCCGCGTCATAAGGCGTGCACGTGCCGGCGAGAACATCCGTTCGAGCACAAACGAACGTGCCGAGATCGCTTTGCGGAAGGCTGCAACGCTGTACGTAATGCACGGACGTGTCGGCGAACATGGCCCGGGCAAACGCCATGGGATCGCTTTCAAAATTGACCGGATACTTGACGGCGTCTGTTGAACGATAGGTTTGTCCTAGCCGTTCCAAAGCGCGGACGAGGCGAAACCCGTCGGTATCGAATGGGTTCGTCCCGGAACGATCGAGACCATTCATGGTGGCCCGGAGCGCCGCGGTGCCTCGTCCGATTTTGTCCATGAATCCTGGAGCCTCGCAATCGTCGTATTGAGACGCTTGTCCGAGACACTCTTGGTAATCGGAGACCGCAAGGGATTTGGCATCGAGCGTACCCACCAAATTGCGCAAGGCATCCAGCTCGTCCGTGGCAGAAAGTAACGAATTCGGCGAGAAACCCGCAAGCCGTTCCTGCTCCCAATAGTTGTCGGACGTGCTCACGCGAAAGCGCTTCATGAGACGCTCGGCGAGCGGGGTCAACGATCCATCGTATTGCAGATACAAAACGGGAATGCCTTTGGCCATTGCCGAATCGACTGCAGCCATGACGGCGTCCGGATCTGCTGCCACGGCGTGATTTTCGTCGTCTGCACCATCTTCGCCCGAAATCACGAGCAATGAAGCGCCGTCGAGACATCCGGCAAGTGCCGCGCTTTCACACGTATCTTCCGCATTGACGGAAGCCATGGGAAGTTTGTCCGCAAAAAACTTGGCCGTGCCTTTGTCGTGGTCGAACCAATACGTATCCGCCAGTTGCGCGAGCACGATCTTCATGCCCGTTCCGTCTCCGGGATCTTTGCCCGTGAGCCATTGAATCAGCCGCAGCGTGAATGTTTCCATTTTCGCAGCATCGCTGCCTGGAGCGGGTGGATTCTTTGCCAAGTCGCTTGGAGCGTTGGCGCCGAGCAATGCATATTTGACCATCCCGGTGTCCGCAGCGATTCCAAGCGTTACATGGGCCGAAGAAGGGATTTTGGCCGCGTCGTTGGAAATGAAAAGAGGCACGTTACGTTCGACATCGAGCGACGTGAAGTGAACTGAATCGTGGGAAGGATCCCAATCGATCGTATCCAGACCGCCAGGATCGATGGTGCCGTCGTCGGCGAGCCCAAATATCGATTTCCAAACGCTTTTTCGAGCGGCTAATGTCTCGTCGATGATTTGCTTGGCTTCAGTGAGCGTCGCGTCCGCGGAATCGGGGGCAAAACATTCGGGGTAGTTGGCATTGCCGCCTCCCGAGCCTCCGGAACCGCCGGAGCCTGCGCCGCCAGAGCCGCTCGGTGCGACGCCAGATGGATCACCGCAACCGACGATCAAGAGGGAAGTAAGCAATGGAATGAGGGGTTTTCGACGCATGGATATCGCTCCTCGATGGGGAAACCCGAAGACACCTGGTCGGACCAGATTGCGCGGGACGAGGTAGGACAATCCACGAGGCCAAAAAGGAAAAGGGACGCGATCGAAATCGCGTCCCTTCGTGATTGGCTGCCGTAGATCGATGATTACGGAGCCACGGAGCAGTACGTCAGCACACTATTCTATGCCGTATCGACGCAAACGAGCGCCTTGAGCGGCTGCGGCATGTTGTCGAGGTTGCCAATGGCCCATGCCGTGACGATTGCACCGGCCGGGATTACGACGGGCTCGATCGTGAGCACGTCTGCCGACATATTGGCAACGCGCACTGAGATGGCGCCTGCCGCGATCGGAGGCACTTCGCCGTACGTCTTGCCACCGACCAATCCCTCCATGGGATACGCGACGTTGCTCCAAACCTTCGTGAACGCCATGCCTTTGCCCAAGCCGACATCGACATTCGGTGCTTCGGGCGACGTGTGGACGAAACGGACCTTGACTTTGTCAGCCGTGGGCACGCCGTCGTCCACGTATGCTTTGACCTGAAACTTGTTCGTAGCGGCAGCGGCCAATTCGCCAATGGCTGCGAGCGTGTAGAATTCGCCGCCCGTCACTTGAATGCCCGTGATGTCCGGCAAGCCCGCGAGGGACGTATTGCAATCGGTTGCCGTGGGAGCGACCAAACGCACGGTATAAGTCGATTCGTCGAGCCCGAGGTATTTGGTCACATTGGTCGATTGGTTCGTCGTGGATTGCCCGAGCGTCCACTCAAGCCGAAAACCTGGGCTTTTCGATACGTTGCCCGCAGTCACCAAGTCTTGTGCCGGTGGCCCGTAATTGGTAACGACGCCCATTCCTCCTGAGCCGCCACCACCGGCGCCGCCCATTCCACCGCCTCCTTGCTGCGAGAAGGACGAGCCGCGAGACTTGGGCCGCCCGTCGATTACTTGGTATTCATGCGCTTGACGAGTTCGTCATTGCGAAGCAGCGCGAGCGACACTTTGCCGGCATCGAATCGAGCAACCTCGAACAAATCCGATTTCGCCGCGACAGCACCATTGCCGGGCATGGCGGATATGTCGCCCGTGACGAGCGCACTACCGGCTCCCGAGCAATTCACGAGAATGCGAATCGAAAACACCACGGATGCGGCATCCAATGATTCTTGCACGGGCACGCCAGCGTCCTGCAACGCCGTCTTGGCTTTTTCGAGTTGCGTGGACGCCTCGGTTTTCGCCTGCGCATCGGCGTCGGCTTTGTTACACATCGCCACGGGATCAGCGATGAGCGCGACCGACGACTGCTTCCACAAATCGGGCAGCGGTTTGGCCAGCTCGACGTCGAGCTTTTTCAAGGCGTCAGCATCATTGAGCCCAGCCTGCGTGGTTGGCGTCGAGGCCGTGCTAGCGCTGCCACCGCATGCCGCGAGCAGCAGCCCAAGGACGAGAAGGAGAAGTGAGCGCGTCATGATGTCGTATGAAACCACAATCGTTGCACCGAGGCTAGCAGCCGTTCACGAAGCGCGTGCTTTTTATGCGCTCGAAGGTTGTCCTGACCGAAGTACGGTTTGGATGGCGTGTTCGAGGTCGGTCCAGGCGAACGGCTTTTGGAGGGCAGCGTCGGGAGTGTAATGCGTCGGTTTTGTGCCAGGAATTGCAGCAAGATTGTTGTAACCGCTCATGAGAATGACCTTCAGCGACGGATGTCGCTCGCGGACCTCCGCCAACACCTCGTAGCCGCTTTTTCGTGGCATTACCACGTCGAGCAAGAGCAAGTCGAACGGCTCGGGGCTATGGTTCAAGGCCTCGATTGCCGCCGCTCCATCGGCGACCTCGACGACGTTTGCGTGGCTCGATTCGAGCATTCGACGCATGCTTCGGCGTACCATCGCTTCGTCATCGGCCACCAGAATTCGGATCGCGCGGGGCTTCTCCGGCGTCGGCGGCGGAGGCGGCACTTCGGCGGGCGTCCCTTGTACGACCGGAAAACGAACGAAAAACGTGGTGCCTTGCCCAGGCTTCGACCGAACTTCGATTTCGCCTTTGCACCGCTGTACGATTCCGTGCACCGTCGACAGTCCAAGCCCGCGTCCCGTTTTCTTGGTCGTGAAAAAGGGATCGAATATCCGCTTCCGAACGTCTTCCGACATTCCCGAGCCTGAATCGATGACTTCGAGCACCCACGAGCCAGGCCCCATCGGTCCGTGCTCGACGCGCGTACGCACGGCAATTCGCCCAGGTTGACTTTCTAGCGAGTCGGCTGCATTGAGCACCAAGTTCATGATGACCTGGCGCAATTGGCTCGAATCAATTTCGAGCGTCGCAGGCTCACGCGAGATCTCCGATTCGAGTGATGCGTCTTTGCTGATATTTCGTTGCAACAGCTCGAGCATGCTGGCGACGATCGTGTTTGGATCGACAAATTCCAGGACAAACCTACCTCGCCCCGCATAGGCGAGAAGTTGGCCGGTGAGCTCGGCCATACGGATGGCTGCTTCTTGAATATTGGCAAGCGCATCGGCGGTGGGCGAACGCGGTTTGACCTCGCGCGACAGAACGCTCGCCTCCATGAGCACACCCATGAGCAAATTGTTGAAGTCGTGCGCAATGCCTCCAGCGAGCAGTCCAAGGCTTTCGAGGCGTTGTGCGGAAGCGAGGCGCTCTTGAAGCTGAAGGCGCTCTTTCTCCGCCATTACGTGCTCGGTAATGTCCTGACACGTTCCGAATAGCTCGATGACACGTCCCGAAGCATCGAGTCGCACATTGGCATTGTTATGAATATGCGTGACGGTACCATCGGCGCGGTAGACGCGGAAGTTACATGCGTAGGGAATACCGTCTCGAATGGCGCGCTCCCGCAATGCAACCAGTCTTGAGCCGTCTTCTTTGGGCAGATATGCGAGGAATTCGTCGAATGCGGGCGTATTGTCCGCGGGGTCTCGGCCGAACGAGCGACACATTTGTTCCGACCATTGTTCACGCCCCGTGGCGA
>CAZETM010000209.1:0-13214 GCA_964514885.1 uncultured Polyangium sp.
GAGCACTCCGGGGGGCAAGCCCGCATCTGCGAAAGCGCGCGCGTAATCGAAAGCCGACCTGGGCGTATATTCGGAGGGACGGACGACGACGGTGCATCCCGCGGCCAATGCGGAAGCGACTGCACGATTGATATTGTAGACGGGGAAGTTCCAGGCCGTAATGACGCCGACGACACCCAAAGGCTCGTAGGTCACATCAATGCGTCGTCCAGGCATTCGTGCGGGAATCCAACGACCGCCTAGTCTTCGGGCTTCTTCCGCGGCGTAACGCAAATAGTTTGGCGCGCCAGCCCATTCACCTTTGGATTGCGCAAAAGGCTTTCCGGATTCTTCGGTGGTTCGACGGGCACAATCGTCGACTCGCTCGGCAATCAGATTGGCGGCCTTCTCGAGGATGGCTGCGCGGTCGTACGGGTTTTTCTTGGCCCACGCAGGAAAAGCATTGGCGGCTGCATCCAATGCCGTTCGAGCGTCCGCGGCATCTCCATAGGGAATCTCGGCAATGACGTTTTCCGTGGCGGGATCGACGAGTGGCCAGCGGCCACCGTTTTGCGCGTCGACCCAACCGCCGTCGATGTACATGCGATCGCGCTCCGGTGAACTCATGCCGCCCCCAACGTCGTGACGGCATCATCGAATGCGGCTGAAACGGCATTCATGCTTTCATCGATTTGCGCATCGGTGATGTTGAGCGGAGGCAACAGCCGCACGCAATTGGAGAATAGCCCGGCGCGCAGCATGATCACGCCTCGTTGCAATGCCGCCGCGGTCACCGCTTGCGTAGCCTCCATCCAAGGAGCTTTCGTCGTCGTATCTTTTACCAGCTCCATTGCCAGCATCGGCCCCAAGCCCCGGACGTCGCCGACCAGTTGCGGATGCTTTTCCGCAATCGATTTCAAATGCCCGTGCAATCGATTCCCGACCGCTGTGGCACGCTCCAAGAATGCCGGCGAGGTGATTTCGTCGAGTGCCGCCAAAGCAGCGACGCACGCGAGCGGATTTCCCGAATATGTACCGCCCAATCCACCTGGATGCGGTGCACACATAATGTCTTCACGCCCAACGATCGCCGAAATCGGCATTCCTGCACCGAGCGATTTCGCAGTCGTAATGATATCCGGCACCACGCCCGCATGCTCGCAGGCCCAAAGCTTACCCGTGCGACCCATCCCCGATTGCACTTCGTCACAGACCAGGACAATCCCATGCGTATCGCACAGCTCGCGCAGACGCCGCAAATATGGCGCCGGGACGGGCAAGAAGCCTCCTTCGCCGAGCACCGGCTCGATGACGACAGCCGCCACGTGCGATGGATCGACAATGGCCATGAAACAATGGTCCAGGTTTTGGACATGATATTGCACCCACGCATCGGCCGTCATTCCGTCTGGACGCCGATAAACATTGGGGAAGGGGAACCGATAGATTTCGGGAGCGAACGGGCCAAACCCTTTTTTGAATAGATTGAACTTGCTGGTCATGCCCATGGTCATGTTCGTTCGCCCGTGATATGCGCCATCGACCACCACGATGCCTTGGCGTTTGGTGAACGAGCGGCTGATGTGCACGGCAGTCTCGAGCGCTTCGGCGCCGCTGTTCATGAGTACGGTGAGTTTGCGAAAGTTGCCCGGAGCCAGCGCATTGAGGCGTTCGGACAAGGTGACGGCGGGTTCGTACGTGGCCACGATGGCGCACATGTGAATGAGCTTTTCGGCCTGGGTTTTGAGCGCCTCGACGACAGCTTGCGGGGTATGTCCGACCGCGAGCGTGCCGATGCCGCCCGCCAGATCGATGAATTGGTTTCCATCGACATCGGTGACGACGGAGCCGTGAGCCGAAGCAATGGCGATCGGCGTGAGCTTGGCGGCGCCGGGAGGCGTAGCGGCTTCGCGCCTGGCAATCAACGCGCGACTTTGGGGGCCTGGGATTTCGGTACGAAGATGGATCGATGTTTCGGTAACGCTCACAGTTGGGCCTCGTGTTTTCGATTGGGCAGGCGGATGATACACGGTTTCGGCGGCGGAGCAATTAATACTACTACTGTTGGATTTCACTTGGCGCGTGCCTCACCCTCAAACTCCCCTCTCCACGGAGCGAAGCGAAGTTGGAGAGGGGCCGGGGGTGAGGAGTTTCAATCGTCCGCTAATTTTTTGCGCGGCGACCTTCCGGTCACCTTCGTATAGATCTGATACCCCACCCAACGCAGCGGATCGGGCGGAATCCCATCTAGCCGGCGCTGATAAAATGGCAAGTCCTTCCAGGGCTCGTGGTTGTCCGAATACAAGTCGCAAATGACTTGGCCGGCCAAGTTGGCCAGTACCACGCCGTGTCCGCTGTATCCCAAGCCGTGATAAACGTTCTTGTGCTCACCCGTCACGCCAATACTGCACACGCGCGTCATCGTAATGCCAAGCGTTCCGGTCCATCGGTGCGCGATCCGTACGTCCGCGGCATCCGGAAAATAGCGTTTCAAAATGCCGTGTACGAATTCGTATTGTTTGCTAGGATCGGTCGTAAAAGCCGTGCGACCGCCATAAACATAGGAATAGGCACCGTTTCCACCGCCACCAATCAACAAGCGCCCGTCGGCCGACATGCTCGTGTAAGCAATGCGATCCATATCGTCGCAAAAACCAGCCGTTTCGCCCCAACCCAATTCTTTCCACCGGTCGAGCGGCAGCGGATCGGTGGCGATGACGTGCGAATGCAACGGGAGTATGCCCGTCTTGAAATACCCAAGCCTTGCCGTGTATCCATTGGTCGCGAGCACCATCGCCGGGCTACGAACCGATCCATTCTTCGTACGCACCACGTGCGTTTTGCCTTCTTCAATCGCCACCACGGGACTGTTTTCGTATAAACGCACGCCATATCCACTGACGACAGGAGCGAGTCCTCGCAACAAGTCCAGCCCGTGCAACTGACCCGTTCCCGGATCCAAAACCGCTCCGACGACGCCGCGCGCTCGCATGCGTGTTTCGAGCTGTGCGCCCGTGAGATATTGGACCGGAATCCCCCACGATGAAAGCCGCTCCGTGCTCTCGTGCGCTTCTTCCGCGCGCTGTTGATTCGTAAACGCATCCATGCAACCGATGCGGTTGAAACGCACGTTCAAGTTGTGCTCGGCGATGACCGATGCGATCCAGTCCAGCCCCGCTCGCGTTGCGCCGTAGACTCGTAACGCTCGCTCGCGCGTCTCGGCATGCACGCCGTTGATCCAATTGAGCGCCATGCCGCCGCTGCGGCCGGATGCTCCGTTGCCGATGCGTTTTGCTTCGAGCACGACGATGTGTTTGTCCGGGAACCGCCGGGCCAGATGATACGCAGTGGACATGCCCGTAAAGCCCGCGCCGATGATCACCACGTCCGCGGTGACATCGCCTTGAAGGCTAGGCAATTCGGGAGTCGGCGCAGCGGTGGCCGACCACATCGATACGTTTTCGTCAGTGTCACGCACAGGATCGAAGACGACGCGAGGCATGCGACAAGCATACCGCGTTCACCATGTTGCGCGACATCTTTGCGAGCCTGTTTCCAATTGCTCTCTCGGAATATGTCAAGCCCGATCTTCGCGAGCAACACGTGGGAACGAAGCGGCTGCGCGTCGCGTACGTTCACGCCAAACAGACGTCTGTACTGCGATGGATCTCGATGTCGCCGCACCAGCTTCATGCGTTTGCTGCACTGAAACAACGCGCGATACACACTTCGGCTCGGAGCGCAACACCTAACTGACGTATCCGATCGCGATGCGTTTGCCCCCCAGAAAAACCGCTTGATCCACCAGATCGATTCCGTCTTCGACAGCCCGATCAACACTTCGACAAAGCCCTAGTCAGCTCGGACGAACCGAAGATAAGCTGCACGCGCCGATCGCATTACCTATGCGGAGCATTCGATGAACTTGAAGAAGCTGTCCGGAATGAGGCTCGTCAACTTCCTGCTCGGAAGCTGGACGGGTGTCGTTCTACTCTTCTTGTATCTGCCGATCCTGCTACTGATCGTTTACTCGTTCAACGACTCCAAATACAGCATCGTTTGGGAGGGTTTTACCCTCAAGTGGTACTCGCAGCTCGGTACGGAATTCACGCGTCACATGAGTGACGAGCGTCGATCTCCGCTCATCGGATCACTCAACAACAGCTTGATCATCGCCAGCATCACGACGGTGTTCTCCGTGATTTTGGGCACCGCTGGTGCGTGGCTTTTGTATCGCTACAAGTTCCCTGCGCTGCGATCGATCACGACGCTGATCTACATCCCGATGATCATCCCCGAGATCATCATGGGCATCAGTTTGCTCATCTTTTTCAAGACGATCGACGTGCCGCTCGGGTTTGTCACGGTCATCATCTCGCACATCACGTTTTGTTTTCCGTTTGTGCTCATAGCAGTTCAGGCGCGCCTGGCCGGCGTGGATCCATCCCTCGAAGAGGCTGCGATGGATCTCGGAGCGCCGCCGCTCAAAGCGTTTTTCCTGGTGATGGTTCCGTATCTTTTGCCAGCCATCATTTCCGGAGCGCTCATGAGCTTCACGTTGTCAATGGACGAGGTCATCGTCACGTATTTCACGCGTGGCCCGTCGTCCGAGACGTTGCCGATTCGCGTGTATGGGCTGGCCAAGGTCGGCCTGTCCCCGATGCTCAACACCATTTCCGCAGTATTCATCGTGGTCACCGCGCTCCTCGTCGTCGTTTCGGAGTCGGTGAAGAGTTGGAACAAATAACGACGTTATGCCGCTGATTGGGGAAGTTCGATGAGCGTTCGTACTGGTAGAAGAAACGTAATCAAAGGGTTTGGCGCGCTGGCCGCCACCGCGCTGATGTCGGCAGCATGCAAAAGCTCGGAGCAAAAACCGGAGCAGAAACCCGAGGCTGCCGCACCGAGTGGTTCTGGCTCGGCAAAACCCGCAGCGGCGCTTGCGAAGCCCAAGCCCGGCCCCGAGCTGAATCTTTTTGCGTGGTCCGAATACGTGCCCCAAGAAGTGCTCGATGGTTTCACCAAAGAAACCAGCATCAAGGTCAATTACGAAACCTATGCCTCGAATGAGGAAATGCTTTCGAAGCTGCTCGCGGGCGGCACGAAGTACGACCTCATTCAGCCGTCGGAATACACCGTCGAAGGGCTCGTCAAGGGAAAGAAGCTCGAGCTTATCGATTGGTCGATGGTTCCGAACATCAAGAACATCGCGCCCGACATGAAGAACCTGCCGCACGATCCGAAGCAAGAGTATTCGGTGCCGTGGATGGGTGGTGGCGTGAGCATCGTCGTCAATACAGCGAAGATCAAAGACCCGATCAAAGGCTTCAAAGACGTCTTTCAGGCCAAATACAAGAATCGCATTTGCGTCGTGAACGACAACCGCGAGCTGGTAAGCTGGGCGCTCGCGGCCAGTGGTTTGTCGTTCAATGACGTGACGCCCGACAACCTCGCCAAAATCAAGCCATTGCTTACCGAGTGGCTGAAGCTGGTGAAGGTCTTCGATTCGGATAGCCCGAAAACCCCATTCCTCAATGGCGACGTGGATATCGGCGTCATTTGGAGCGGCGAGGCGGCGCTTCTTTATCAGCAGGACAAGAAGTATCAGCCCGTCGTCGCGGAGGAAGGCACGCACTTGAATCTCGACAGCCTGGTCATTCCCGTCGGCGCGCCCAACAAGATCGGCGCAATGATGTTCATGGATTACATCCTGCGTCCCGAGGTGTCGAAGCTCATTTCGGACAAATTCCCCTACACGAATCCAAATCTCGAGGCCCGGAAGATACTCACGCCCGACCAGCTCGCCAATCCCGCCAGCTTTCCGCCGCCGGGTGGCAAGCGCGAGACGTTCCGCGATATCGGCAAATCCGCCGCGGATCTCGATAAGCTCGTAACCGACCTCAAGGCAGCCAACTGAGCAAAGTACGATGACGCCGACCGCAGGGATGCCCGACTTTCAAGGTACAGCACAGAGGCCGGGCCTCCGCGGCTGGCTATTGATGTCGCCACTGCTTTTGTGGTTGACCGCGTTTGTCGTGGCTCCCACGCTGATCATGTTCACCTACAGCTTTTGTCAACGTGACGAGCTTGGGCAGGTGGTTTTCAGTTTTTCGCTGGACAGCTACAAACGCGTAGTTGATCCGACGTACCTGAAAATCATGTTGATGAGCGTGCTGTATGCGGCCATAACGGCGTTCATTTGTCTTCTTGCGGGGTACCCGGTCGCCTATTGGGTCGGCCGGGCCCCGGAGAAGAGCCGCAACAAGTTACTGACATTGATCATGATCCCGTTCTGGACCAGCTTTCTCATTCGTACCTATGCGTGGATCACGATTCTAAAAAGCGAAGGGCCATTGAATGCAGCATTGCTCTGGGTGCGCCTCATCGCCGAGCCGCTCGATATCATGTATACGCCCACGGCCGTGATCATCGGGCTTGTGTATTCGTATCTGCCGTTCATGATCTTGCCGATTTATGGCAGCGTCGAAAAGCTCGACAACGCTTTGATCGAAGCGGCATTCGACTTGGGAGCGGGGCCGGTGCGCGCGTTCTCCAATGTCATCGTTCCACTGACGAAACCTGGCATCGTTGCGGGCGTGATACTCGTCTTCATTCCGGCGATTGGCATGTTCGCCATTACGGATTTGATGGGCGGTGCGCGCGTACCGATGATCGGTAACGTGATTCAGAATCAATTCGGCCAGGCTCGAGATTGGCCTTTCGGCGCCGCTCTCGGTATGACCTTGCTCTTGTTGTTTGCTGCGTCATTTTGGCTGAGCATGAAGAAGGAGTCCGACGCGTCATGAGTGAGAATGGCGGCGCCCAACCGATGGTCGACCTGCGGGCGGTCACGAAAGAATTCCAGAAGTTCACCGCCGTGTCCGACGTGAGTTTGTCGATTCGAGCGGGCGAGTTCATTACGCTGCTCGGTCCGTCGGGATGCGGCAAAACGACACTGCTGCGCATGATTTCCGGGTTCGAGGTGCCGACGCGGGGAAATATTTTCCTCGACGGGGCCGATGTCACGAACTTTCCGCCTTATAAACGGGACGTCAATCAGGTTTTCCAAAGTTATGCGTTGTTCCCGCACATGACCGTGCGTGAGAACATCGGCTTTGGCCTAAAAATGAAAAAGGTGGCCAAGTCCGAAGCTGAAGAGCGCGTGCGAAATGCCATTGCCATGGTATCGCTCGTCGGATTCGAAGAGCGCAAACCGAATCAGCTCTCCGGGGGGCAAAAACAACGCGTGGCCCTTGCGCGAGCGATCGTGTGCCGGCCAAAAGTCTTGTTGCTCGACGAGCCGCTTTCGGCGCTCGATGCGAAATTACGCCACGCGATGCAAGTTGAATTGAAGCGCTTGCAGCAAAAGCTGGGCATGACCTTCGTATTCGTCACGCACGATCAAGAAGAAGCGCTGACGATGAGTGATCGCATTGCGGTGATCAACAAAGGACGCATCGAGCAATTGGGTGACGCGGCGGCGATCTACCACCAGCCCAAGACTACGTTCGTCGCCAATTTTATTGGCCAGGCCAATATCCTCGAAGGAACCGTGGTTTCTCGTGCCGGTCGAACGGCGAAAGTCGCGTTGAAAGGCGGTCTGGAGTTGACCGTGAGCGCGATGGATTTGTCGGATGGCGCGACGTCGGCATTGATCTCGATTCGACCCGAAAAGATCCTCGTGCGCAAATCGCGCGTGCCCGAAGTGGACAATTGTTTCGAAGCGGAAGTGGCCGAGGAAATCTTCCGAGGTGCTACGGATCAATTGTTTCTGCGCACCGAATCGGGCCTGGAACTGACGGCCGTCGTCGCCAATGAAAGCTCAAAACGAGAACCGGTTCGTCAAGGTGACAAAGTCTTTTGCCACTTGTACCAAGACGATATCGTGATCGTTCAAGATACGTGACCGTTGGTGATGTTCATGCCGTCATGAACCCAGCGCGTCGAGCACGAGCTGCTGAAAATGCTGAATTCCGTTTTCGTGGGTCAGCATCAATTTGCCACGATCGTAAAACCCCGACCCGAGCCCGCGTTGCACAGATTCGCAAATGACGACATCTTCGCGCTGCACCTCGTCGATCAACGCAGTAAGTGCAGAACGTTCGCTTTCGTCACCTCCATCGACGCCGAAAAAATCGTAATTGACGAGCGTTCGTTGCGGTCCCAAGGGGACGATGATGTTGCTCGAGGCATTCCCTGGGCCGGGATATGCATTGACCATGAACAATGGCCACAGGAAATTGTAAATGCCTTCGCGCACGCCTTCGACGGGACGATAGCCGCCCTCGGCATCACGTTGGCGCAACGGACCCTTTTGCACGGAGAAGAATCGATAAGGCGTCACTGTGTAGTTCGCGAGATCGATCAGGTCCGAGAATGACGGATGCGAGGCCGGGCAATGATAACATTCGAGAAAGTTCTCCACGACGACTTTCCAGTTGGCTGCAATGTCGTATTGCCGACGCTCGTACCGAATCAATCCATCGAGATCATGGCCCGATTGACGAATAATTCGAGGGAGCGTATCCACGAGCTGCTCGAAAGGGAGCGGATCTTTGGCGAGTGAAACGAATACGAAGGGACCCAAGGTCGCCAGGTGCAACGTGCGGAGTGGGAATTCCGCCGGATCGAACCGCGCTTGTTGGTTTGAACAGGGAGCAGCTCGCAAATGCCCCTCGAGCGACCAGGTCCAGGCGTGGTAATGGCATTGAATGGTTTTTCGGCTGCCGCACGGCTGGAGCACCATTTCCGCCGCCCGGTGTGGACACACGTTTGCGTACGCACGCAAATCGCCTTCTGTCGTACGCACGACGATCACGGGCGTATCCATGAGCCGTGTCGTAATGAAATCGCCCGGCCGACGCAGCTCGTGGGTCAATGCCACGAATTGCCACGCCGGTTTGAAGATGCGTTCGCGCTCGCGGGCAAAAATGGCTGGATCGGTATAAAACGACGCCGGAAGCGTCGCACCGGCATCCACGGCCGTGCGAATGTCGGACAGAGGAATCGAGGACATGGTCGTGGCCGTCATGGTGCCGCAATTCCCAGGGCTTGGGTCACCCTCGCGCTGCTTTTCACGAGCGTTTCGACCAGTTTTTCGACATGAGCTGTTTCGGGTTTGCGCAGAATGTCCGCAGGCGATCCGGTTTGTGTCACTCGCCCCTCCTCGATGATGACGATACGCGAGCCAAGCTTCAGCGCCTCGTCGAAATCATGGCTGACGAATACCATCGTTTTATGTATTTTCTTTTGTAGGTGAAGCAGCTCATCCTGCATCTTCGAACGAATCAAGGGATCGAGCGCACTGAACGGTTCGTCGAGCAATAAAATATCGGTGTCCATCGCGAGGGCCCGAGCGATTCCGACACGCTGCTGCATGCCCCCGGACAATTCGTCGAGCGGCTTGTCTTTCCAATCTTCCAGTCCCACGAGCTGCAATTTCTCATCGACCGTTTTTCGGATTGCTTCTTCGGACATCTGGCGAATCTCGAGCCCAAACGCCACATTCTGGCGCACCGTGCGCCACGGAAGCAGCGACCGATTTTGAAACACCATCGTCATGCGTGTTTGCCGAATGCGTCGTAAAGATTCGTCATCCGCCTGCGTCAGATCGATCCGCTTGCCCTCATCCTCGATCCACACCGCTCCCTGGTCGGGACGCACCAATCGATTCATGCATCGCAGCAGGGTCGATTTTCCGGACCCGGACAAACCCATGACAACCAATATCTCGCCCCGCTCGACACGCAGGGAAACGTCGTAAAGGGCGACCAAGTCCCCGGTGGCTTTCCGAATGTCGTCACGCGACTCGCCTTTTGCCAAACGCGAAAGTGATTCGTCACGTGACGATCCGTATATTTTCGTGATGGATTCCAGTTCAATCATGACGACCTCCCGGAGGGTGCAACATGTGCCTGCGTTTTGAAAGCTCGATCGAGCAGCACGGCCAACAAAACGATGACCAGCCCCGCCTCGAATCCTTGCCCGATATCCACGTTGTTGAGCGCGCGAACGACGTTCGTGCCCAGACCGCCCGCACCTACCAATGCGGCGATCACCACCATCGAGAGCGATAGCAACAGCGCTTGGCTCACGCCTTCGACAATGGTTGGTCGTGCATGAGGCAATTCGACGTTCCTGAGCACTTGACGAGGCGTTGCCCCGAATGCCTCGGCCGCTTCGATCATTTCACGCGGAACATTCGATATGCCCAGGCACGTCAAGCGAATCGACGCCGGCATCGCGAAAATCACGGTCGCCACGAGACCGGGGACGATGCCCAGTCCGAAGAGCATGAGCGCCGGGATCAAATACACGAAGGTGGGAATCGTCTGCATCAAATCGAGCCCGACCATGAGCACGGTGCGCAAACGAGGTCGATGCGCCGCAGCAATGCCCAGCGGCACTCCGAGGGACACCGAGATTGCCGTCGAGAGCACGACGAGCATCAGCGTTTCCATCGTTGCATGCCAATAGCCGAGATTCCACACGAGAAGCGACCCGGCCGCCACGGAAAGCGTCAATCCGAAGCGACGGCGAACGAAGTGGACTGCCGCCGTCAGCACGGCAATCATGGCCAGCGGTGGAATGGCCACCAGCCCCCGCACAGCCATTTCGAATACCCAACCCACCACGGACGAAATGGCTCGAAGCGGCGTGGCGAACGTATGAGTGAATATCTTCGAGACGCCCGCCAGCCATTTGCCCAGCGGCAACTTGTGCGAGGCATCGTCCATCGCGATGAGCGCAGGCGTTGGCTGGGACGAACTTGCCGTCGCGCTGGGTGCTGGTTTGACCTCCGCTGGTTTGTCGGTCGGCTTGTATTCGGGAACGTCCTTTTTCCAAGCAGCCACATCCTTCGGATGCGCCGCCATCCATTCTCGCGCCACCACGGCCGGGTCCTTTTTGGCATCGAGAATTTGACCCATCATCACGTTTTCAGCATCGACCGTGAAACTCAGGTTTTGGAAAAGTTTCATGACGCCCGGACAACGATCATGAAATGCCTTGTTCGCAACGGTATGCACGACGGAAGCTCCTCCGCCGGGACCCCACTTTTCGAGTGGATCGGCCAAGTACGCCATATCGATGGTCGTGTTCATCGGATGAGGCTTCCAGCCGAGAAAAACGATCCACTCTTTATTCGCCACCGCGCGCTGCACTTCGCCCAGCATGCCTTGCTCACTGGATTCGACGAGTTTGAACTGGCGCAGCCCGTACGTATCGCTTTTGATCATGTCGAGCACCGTGCGATTGCCATCGTTACCGGGCTCGATGCCATGAATCTTATTTTTGAATCGTTCCGCGTGTTTTTTCAAATCCTCGGAGGATTTGACTCCTGCCTCGTACACGTATTTCGGAACGGCCAGCGTGAACAACGCCCCCTCCAGGTTCGCTCGAACGTCGATGACCGAGCCACGGTCCAAGTAAGGTTTGATGTCCGCTGTTTGCGTGGGCATCCAATTGCCGAGGAAAACGTCGATGTCCCCATTCTCGAGACTGGCGAACGTCACCGGAACGGAAAGAAGCTCGACTTTGCTCTCATAGCCGAGATCTTTCAATAGCTCCGCAGCCAACGCCGTCGTCGCGGTGATGTCCGTCCAACCGACGTCCGACATGCGGACTTTGCGACACGTTTCATCGGCACGAGCGGTCGTTGGATCCAAGACCAAGAACGCTGCGAAACCAAGCGTGAACAGCAATGCATGCACGTTTCGTTTGTCTTTGTGAATCATTGGAAGTTCCATGCGCGAAAGAGATGTTGAATGGTCTTCGTCATCGATCCGTGGACCATGCTCATGCTACGCTCGGTAGGGGAGGGATTGATTTGCACTACGCCAAACGATGCACGACCCAAGGATCGCGACTCCAGTAATTACCAACAGCGTGATGTAACCTTGCTCGATGCTCTTTATGTGCGCGTCACAGTACGGACGAACGCAGAGAAGATCAAGAAAAATGTTTCACGTTGGCGTTTATTGTTACGTTGGGTAGGCTACAACGACAGGACCGTCATGAAGCCCGATCGGTGGTAGAGAAACCCACGTACTATCTTCGCGATGAAGATTGTGCTTTGCTGGTTGCGTGCGTAGCATCTGGGCGCTCGCAGGGTGATGGACGGGCGATGGAGTAAATAAAATGCGTGAGGCAGGACGAATCGGGCGAGGATGGTTGAGCGGCATCTGCAGGGCGTTGTTGTTCGGTGTGGCGTTCACGGCTGCATGCGAAGGCGGTAATGGTGGCTCGACTGCGGGCGTCCCTCTGGCTGGCTTTGGCGCAGCGTGCACGAACGACTCGGATTGCCAAGGTGATACCGTTCGCCGATGGATCGCTCGAGGCGCGAAAAACGACTAATCAAGTGCGAACCGAAAGACGCACGGTTTGCGCCGATAAGGCAATCTTTTCACGTGCGCTCCAAAATCAACCGAGCCGATCGCCAAGAATGCGGCTTGTGGTGGCTGGCATATCGCTCGCTCCAGCCAGTCACCATGAACCAAAACTCTTCACGTGTACTCGCTCTCGCCTTTGCAAGCGCGATCCTTGCTGCACCCAAACACACGCTCGCCTGTTCGCCACCTTTTCCTGACCTCGGCAGCACTCTACCTGCTCAGGGAGAAACATATCCCTCCAATGCAGCGATCATCTTCAATGGATTCTTCATTTCGTTCGATAACATTACCGCCACAATCGACGGCGCGCCGGCCACTCTCGTCCCGGCCGATGACGGGTTTTCCGCTGGTTACCCGGGCATTGCGATGCGGCTTGATCCTGCGCCTGTAGAGGGACAAATCGTGGCGATCGAGGGCTCGTATTGTAACGGATGCCCGTCCACACTTCTCGAGTACACCGTTGGCGCAGCCGACACGCCGCCGCCCGAGGCGCCCCAACGTCTTCAATACGACGTACACGATCACGTTGCCTTCAATGGTCGTGCCAAATGCCGTTAAAACAAGGTTTGGCAAGCTTGATTCAGGTTCCACAGGCCAACTTCGTCGCCGTCCCACGAGGTCGGAGCTGAACCTCGATGCCGACTGACGAGTTCGGAGCTGAACCGGAGGGGTTCGTCTTTCCCTCTTCCACCCCGAATCGTGCTACGGTGCGCGCCATGCGTCGGTTCACTTCGTACGGTCCCGCTGATCCCGAAGAGCATTTCTGTGTCGAGCGTCGCGAGCTTCTTGCTCAGTGTGTCGAGCAGCTCGTGGGGACGAATCCCGCCAAAGGTGGCCGCTACTTTA
>CAZETM010000210.1:0-13036 GCA_964514885.1 uncultured Polyangium sp.
CCGCACGCCGCTCTCGCGTCGCAACCCCCCTGAAGAATTGAATCGCTGCTTCTCCCAGCGACCGCGCCTCGTCGAACCTTCCCAACTGCTCGGCCACCAAAATGGTATCGCGGTAACAATTGGCGACATCTTGCAGCCGCTTCTCACGCACATCCATTGCTTTGGACAAGCTACACGAAATCGTCGCACACCAAATCGCCAGCTCCCACCTCGCCAGCCGTCCTTTTAGGCTCGCGAATTCGTTGGAAATATAACGCAAATCGACACTGCGAGACGACACGTACGAGACGGGACCAACAACCGGGCCAGCAAGGTGCATATCGAACCTCGTTGATTCTAGGCACGCCGCAACCATTACGTGCGCAGCGCGGGCATCTCCAGCGCTGCTGCCGCATTCCGTAATTTCGCGACGACAGATCCACTTCTTAAACCATCAGACGTACCCTTGCAATCCGTAATGCAGCGTGATCGGTCATAGACTGTCCTAGCTCGGAGCCGCCCACTGCTCGTCCGTCACGACCCACGACCCGTCATCTTTCGAAGCCCACGAACTTGACGCCCCGCGGCTCCCTTTCCAAGATGCACTCGATGCGGCTTGCGGGATCCTTTGAGCTCAAACGGTACGCGGCGATGACCATCGTCGCTGCTGCCGCAGGCTTGTGCATCACCTGGCTCCTTCTGCCGCCCGCTGCCGAAACGCCCGCGGTTCGTTCAACACCCGAGCTTCGTGTCGCGGGCCTGCCCGTCCCTCTACAAGGCGATCCCGTCGCGAACGCGCTGGATCTCGTGCGTCGCTACGCAGGCGGCGAGATCACGCTCAAGCTTCCCGATGGCTCGGGGCGCAAGATCCGTCGCGGAGCTCTCGGCGCCGAGATCGATCGCGTGCGTCTCGCAGGCTTCGTTCGTGAGGCCATCCGTGTCGACAGTCCCTTGCGTCGCGCGCACGACGCAGGCCCTGCAGGTGCGCCGCTCGAGGTTCCTTTGCCGCTCTTGCTCGATGCCGACGCCGCGCTCGACAAGCTTCTCTCGCTCAAGTCCGAGCTCGATGCGGCACCTTCCGATGCGTACATCGATCTCGCTCAGAAGAAACTCGTTCCCGAAAAAGACGGCCACCGGCTCGATGTGTATGGAACCATCGCGCGTATCGAAGCGGCTTTTCGACAAGGTCAATCCGAAGTCGCAGCCATGGTCGAAACCGTCCCACCGAAGCGACGTGCGTCGGAGCTTGGCAATGTCGAGTTTTCGCACGTCCTCGGGTATTTCGAGACGCGGTACAACCAAGGCGAGAAGATGCGGGATCGTACCTACAATCTACGTCTCGCTGCCTCGAGGCTGGATGGAGCCGTGGTTTTACCTGGCGAAACATTTGACTTCAATGACGTCGTCGGTCCGCGTGATGAAGCGCATGGATATCGCGTCGCGCCGGTCATTGCGCAAGGCGAACTCGTCGATGGTCTCGGCGGCGGTACGTGTCAAATCTCGGGAACACTTCACGGCGCCGTATTCTTCTCGGGCCTCGATATCGTCGAGCGATATCCGCATTCACGCCCCAGCTATTACATCAAGCTCGGTCTCGATGCGACGGTCGTTTATCCGACCATCAATTTCCGTTTTCGCAATCCATTCAATTTCCCCATCGTTCTGCACGAAACGGTGTCGAATGGTGTCGTCCGCGCCGAAATCTTGGGGCCCGAGCGTCGTCATACCGTCACGTATTTCCGCCGCATCGATGAAGTCGTTCCTTTCGAGGAAGTCGAACGAAAAAATCCCAAATTGCCCGAAGGTATGCGCGTGCTCGCCCAACGAGGCATTCCGGGATTCAAAACCACCAGCTCACGCGTCGTGCGTGACGGTGCGCATGCCTTACGCACCAAATGGAGCGATTCTTATCCCCCCACCGCTCAAATATTCAATGTCGGAGCCGGCCCTAAAGAATTGATCGTCACGGCGAAAGACGACGACCATCCCGAATACGTCGTCGATGAATACCTCGTGGTCACCCAAGGCCCTGATATTCATACCGCGGGCGTATCCGGAGTCGAGCCTGGCGGCGGCACGATTGAAAGTCGCGAGCCCGGTCGCACGGGCGAGCGCGGGTATTACGAAAAATTGGGTTTGTCTCGGTATCGTGGCAATGACAGCGCGGAATCTTCAGCCACGTCCGAAGCGCCGGCCACCGTTCCGGCCGCAGCGGAAACCCCTGTGGACGACAAGGCCAAAAAGCCCGAGCCCAAAAAGAAGAAGAAAAAGAAGAAAAGCAAGACGGCCGATTCTGGCGGGTAAATCGTCGTTCGTTTTCGCCACTCTCGCCAATTCCCCAATCCCAAGCTACCTTTGCCGCGTGTTTTCCCCCCACGTACGTTTCGAGGGGTTCACGACGACGGATTGGCTGCGCGTCTTGTCGCTTTTTCAGCCGCGCCCCGCCTCGCATGAATCACGCGATCCAAACCGCCCTCGCGGCGGCATTATCGCCGTTCACGAACGAGGACGTCTGCAGAAGCTGCTCCACACGACCGATGGAAGGCTTTCGCCACGCGACGTCGAGTGGCCGTTGTCCGCCGAGGAGCTTGCACGACGTTACGGCGTAGCGTTCACCATCGTGCTCGAACGCGGCGCGCTCGATCGAATCATGGAGCGTTTCGCGGCCAAAACGCGCCCCAACGATGATCTCACCGCGCAGTCGCTCTCGCTCATTTCGCTCGCGCAAGCCGAGTTCATGAACGGTCACATCGCTGCGTGGCCTCATCGTCTTCGAGGTGTTCCCGTGCCGACGGCGGGCATGGTTCGGGCCAGTCTCGACGCGGTTTGTCCTGTCGGAAAGTCCATGGTTCTTGGCCTGTTCGAGCGTGGCGAGTTGTGGACCAGCATCGCTTTGCGACGCTCGCCCGATGGCATCAGTCACATCCTTGGTCCCGAAGAAGTGCGTGACGACATCGGTCTACTGTCTGGTGATTGGCGACGTGATCATCGACATCTTGCGCGCACGGTCGAAGATCGCGTCGGGCCTCTCGCGTTCGGTTGCTTCGCCGAACACGACGCGTTTCGCGCGCTCGAAGTCGATCCTAGCCCTGGTGCGTGGGCACGCGCGTCGTTCGTGCGCGACATCATCTTGTCGCCGTTGCCTGCACCCATGGCCATTCCGCTTGGTGTCGACGCGGGCCTCGCAGCATTCGTTGCTGTTCGAAGCATCGTCGAACGGCTCGACTCAGGTGGTGTCGTCAGTGGCAAGTTCGAGCGGTTTTGGCAGCGCGCTTCTGAGCGTCCCGAGCTTGCGCGAATCGAAGAGCTGCTCGGGTTTCACCCGATGGATCTGCTCAGGCGACTGCTCACGCGCGAGCAGTGAACGACGTTTGCCCCGGTCTACTTCTCGTCGACCTCTTCTTCGTCTTCTTCCTCGTCACTCGTTTCGCTCTCGACAGGCTCGACGAGTTTTTCTTTCACATTCGTACGTTCTGCTTCACCGAACAGCGACGGACCATCTTCCGCTCCGTGCTCGGCGACGAACACGTCTGCCAGCTCCATCAGCGTTGTGATCTTCTCTTCGCTGATCGTTCCGTACACCGACAAAGCCATCGTGCGACCTGACACGTGCAACCACACATCGCCGTGTTCGCGAACGAGCTTGCGGAGATCTTTCGACAACCAAACGTTGATCGCCTTCGCATCGCGAGCTTCTGCTTCGATCAGGTACGCCTCGCTGAACTCCGGGTCCTTCTTGAAAATGATCCCGGTGTTGGGCACATGGCGCGTGTCATCCAGCAGCGGCAACGGCTTCGCCGT
Source organism: uncultured Polyangium sp. (assembly GCA_964514885.1). Classification (GTDB taxonomy): domain Bacteria; phylum Myxococcota_A; class Polyangia; order Polyangiales; family Polyangiaceae; genus Polyangium. The sequence continues at coordinate 3,781 of CAZETM010000210.1, forward strand.
GAACGTCGGCCCAGGTTCGGCAAGACGAACCAACACGGTTTGATGATCGCTACTTCCGAGCAAGTTGGCCGCGACAAACCGTGCGTACGCTACCTTCGGTGCCAGCTCGTACTGCCCAAGCACGTTTCCTTCGCCGATGTTCTCGACGAGCGGACCGAACTCTTTGGGCAGCGATCCGACGGGCTTGGGACGTCGGTCCTTTGGCTTCTTGTCAGCCTTGTCGCGATACGCAGTGCGCGTGCTTGATCTCTTCGACGATCGCCGTGCTCCGAGGGCCTCGCGCCATGCATCGATTTCTTTCAGCGCGCGAACATCGACCTTGCGCGTGAGCACGAAGATGAGCCCTGCTGCGATCGGAAAAGCGATCCAAATCCACCACATGGGGCGGCAGCCTAATCGTTTCGGGCAACCTTGCCCATGGTCTGTTAAAGCCCCTTCCGTTAGCCTCGACAGGGGGTTCGTGATGCTCAGTTCGTACTTGTATTGGGTCACCACAGGCGCGCTCGTGTTGTGCTTGCTCCTGTCGCTCTTACGCCGACAGACGCTCAAACAGCTCTCGGAGGCGCGGCGAAAGCTGCTCGAAGAACGCGAGCAACGTGAGCAGATGCGGGCTGAGTTCGTGCACGTGCGCAGTGCCAAGAGCATCACCGACAAGGACTTGGTGACGGCGAAGAAACAAGCCGCCGATGCATCGCGTACGCAGACCGAAGCCGAGCAGGAAAACACGACGATCACGAACGAACGTGATGCCCTTCGTGCGGAGATCGACGACGTTCGCAGGGCACTTGCTGAAGGGCAGAACGCGAAAGAAGCGGCTCAGCAAAAGGCTGAAGAGCTCGATCAGATCGTGACTGCGCAGCAGAGTGAAGCGCAGGCGACCGAGAAGAAAATCGGCGAGCTTGCTCAGCAGTTGCAGACGGCACGAAGCGAGATCGACACGCTCACGAAGAAGCTCGAAGCCGAGGCGCGTTTGCGCAAAGCGGCCGACGAAGAACGCGTGACGATGAAGGCGCAGGTGAGCGCGCTCGAAGGCAAACAACGCGATGCGGAGCGAGCGAAAGCCACGCACGATGCGGCGCATGCAGCGGAAGTGAAAGCGCTGCGCGAAACAATGGCCGCGCTCGATGCCGAGCTCACGGTCGCCAAAGAGCAAGCCAAGAGGATCGAGGAAGAGCTTGCCGCCGCGCGACCTTCCGCGCAAAGCTCGTCGAGTGCAACGCCGGGCGGAGAAATTCTGGCCGCCATCGATGCCGATCCCTTCCTCAACCGAGGTCAGAAGGAGACGATCCGCATGACGTACAATCAATTCACAGCCAAACGACGTTCGGCGTGATGTAACGGTTTCGTAAGGAAATTGTCGTGACGAACCATCTTCCGTCTCTCATCGGCGTCATCCATCTTCCGCCTCTTCCAGGCAGTCCGCGGTGGAGCGGTCGGCACGGGTTTGCCGAGGAACTCACGTATCGCGAGACGCAGATTCTCGAGTCGTGTGGGTTTGACGGAGTTGTCGTGGAGAACTTTGGCGATGCGCCGTTTTACCCGGGCGCGGTCGATCCGATCACGATTGCGGCGATGACCATGTGTGCTCGTGCTGCGCGTGAGGCCGCGAAAAATTTGTTTCTTGGCGTCAACGTGCTTCGCAATGATGCCGATGCAGCACTGGCCATCGCGGTGGCGACGGGTGCGGACATGATTCGGATCAACGTGCACACGGGTGCGCGCGTGACGGATCAAGGTCTGGTCGAAGGCACCGCGCACCGCACGTTGCGTACGCGTCGAGCGCTTGCGGCGCAGCATGTGAAGCTGTTTTGCGACGTCGACGTCAAGCACTCCGCGCCGCTCGCGCCGCGTCCCATTGCGGAGGAAGCGCATGACTTGGCCGATCGCGGGCTTGCTGATGCACTGCTCGTCACGGGCAGCGGAACGGGGCGTCCTGCATCGGGCGATGACCTCGCAACGGTGTGTCGAGCGGTGGGAACTCCGGTGTATGTCGCGAGCGGCGTGACCACCAGCTCGTTGCCTTCGCTGCGCGCGGCGCATGGATTCATCGTGGGCTCGGCGTTGCGCGTGAGTGGTCGCGCGGGCGATCCGATTGATCGCGACATGACGGCACGATTTGCAGATGCATTTCGCGCGTCTCGAGCGTGAATGGTCTGGCGGTGACGTTGGCGCGCCGGGTACGGCAATACGTTTTTCCTGGTCCGTCTAGCGTATTTCTGCTGCGGATTACGCTGCTTGCGCTCGTGATCCGCCTCGTGTGGAATCTCGGGATTCACCCGCCGGGCGACTTCATCGAATCGGACATGCGTTCGTACTGGACGCAATCGACTTCGATGTTGGATTTCCCATTCCGTCGAGAACCGGGCGCGATTTTTTTTCCTTATGGAACGGCCGCGCTGCTGACGGCCGTTCGACGCGTATTCGGCTCCGATTGTCATTCGGTATTGGCTGTCGTGTGGGCACTGCTCGGAACGTCGCTCGTACCGCTCGTGTTTTCCCTTTCCGCGAGGCTGAGTGGCGGCTCCATGCTTCCACGAATTGCGGCGGTCCTCGCGTGCTTTTATTACCCGTGGATTTCGTTTGGTGGGTATTACCTGAGCGAATTGCCATTTGCCGTTTGTGTTACGGCGGCTGCGCTATTTTCGCTGCGTTTGGCGGACCTCGGGCGCGGGCGAGATGCATTGGGGTTTGGCACGGCGGTAGCGTTTGGCGCGATGTTTCGGCCTCAAGTCATTGCCGGCATACCGCTTCTGTTTGCGGTGTGGGTGGTTCGCCGGCGAGTTTGGCGCGGCCTGCGTGTGGCCAATTGGATGCGATTCGCGGTCCCCATCGTGATTTTCGTCGGTTTGTCCGTGGCGCGGTATCATTACCACACTGGGCGTCTTGGGTTTGTCTCAGGAAACTCGCCGCTCAATTATGCGTTTGGCAGGTGTCACGCAGCCACGATCGAGGCTCGTACGCCGAACTATTTTGCATCGTTCGGTCCTCCGCCGATGGGGTTTCTCGACTGGCGCCAGAAGCGTCATCCCGATTCGTTCGTTCGTCTCGACCCAGCGTTGAAGACGAAACTTGCCGTGCAAGGCACCATGTGGACTCCGGAGCCGTTCGAGGCGTTGGCGCGAAAGTGCGTCGAGACAACCGGGTTTGTCCGTCAAGTACGCTACGCCATCGTGCACGTCATCATGTTGTGGGGGTTCAATAATGTGTGGCCCGATTCGGGCAAAGACGTGTACCGCCACGTCATGTTTGCCGCGGTAACGTTGCACAACGCGTTTTTGCTCCCGCCGTTTCTGGTGATGCTCGTGGCTTCGTTTCGACGACGGTTTGCCCGGCATGCGTTGCTCACGGTGCATCTCGTGGCCCTGATGTTTGTCTCGATGATTTACTTCGGCGACGTACGGTACCGCGTGCCCTACGATGGCCTGGTCATCGCGCTTTCGCTCGAAGGATGGCGCCGGATCTTTGGTTGGGTGGCGAGCGGCGCGTGGCGAAGTTGGCGGTGATTTTGTTCCAGCAGAAATTTCACTTCTGGTGATCGGATGGTGTACCGTGCCTCTCGTGCGACGACACGGTTTTTCCTTTGAACTCAAAGCATCGCCGGTTCCTCTTGGACTTTGTTCGGCGATTTTGGCTGCCGCGGTAGCGGTTTGTCCACGGAGCGCAGCCGCGCAAACGCCGACGGACGAAACCCCACCGCCCTCCTCTACTACAGAAGAGCAGCCCCCCGCTGACGCGGGCAAACCCGCCTCACAGCCTGCTGAGCCAGCCCGCCCCCAAGCGGGTGATGTGGCGCCGAAACCAGCTCCCGTAGCGGTTGCAGAGGCGCCGAAAGCCGAGCCTGCGCCGAAGCAGGAGGCTCCCGAAACAGGGTTTTTCCTGGGCACGTACGGTCGCGCCGTATCGGCAACGGATTTGCGCAAGCGCCCAGGGCGCGACGCAGACATTGTCGCGCGTGGCTCGCGTCTCGATGAAGGCTCGTACGTCGAAATTGACGTCCAGCGTCAAGACTATTGGAAAGCCACGGGCGCGACGACGCGCGCGGTGATTACGCTCGGTGCGGCCGGGCCGCTCTTTCATTACAATGCCGATTTTTCGGTACGTATGGCCGTGCGAAACCTGTTCTTGCAGGCCAACAACATCGGAGCCAAAGGTGTGTCCGCCTGGGTCGGCTCCCGCATGTACCGCGGCGATGATTCGTATTTGCTTGACTTCTGGCCGCTCGACAACTTGAACACGATGGGCGGTGGCGCTCGTTATGATTTCGCCAATGGGCGGACGTTCGTTGCTTGGCACGCGGGCTTGAATCAACCGAATACGGGATATTTCAAGCAAATTTCGACGCGCACACCGGCCCTCAATCAAACTGGCACCACGACGATCAATGTCCTCGACCGGCAGAAGTTCATTACCAGCCTCAAGGTGAGTCACGTCGTTCCGCGGGGAAAAGGTGGCATCAAGCTTGTCGGATACGGTGAAATTCACGATGTTCCTGCGGGTCAGCGGGAAACCGAGGTCAAAGGAACGTTCGAGTCCGTGCCTCAAGATATGGGCGGCGTGATTGGTGCTCAGGTTGGCGCATTTACTGGAACGGATGCGTCGCACGTCAATCTCTTCGTTCGTTATGCTGGTGGCGTCGCGGCTTATGGCGAATTCGGTTCGCCCTTTCAGCTTGCGCCGAATCGCACAACGGAGGGAGCGAGCGAATTGTGGATTACGCTGAGCGGCAACTGGGAAACCGGTCCGGTCGGGCTCATGGCAGCCGCGTATTTCCGTAGCTTCCGCAATGCAAGCCCCGCGCTTGATTTCAGCGATGTCGACGAAGGCATCGTCATGGCTCGGCCGCATTTCTTCTTGGCTGATTGGGGCGGTATTGCCGTCGAGGCGTCTTACCAAGCGCAGCAGCGAGGTATTCGCGCGCAATCGCAAGCGCCTCAGGGCAACCAGCCGATTCCTCCGCCGAGCGATTCTCCGCATATGGCGGGTGTCACTCGTTTCGGCATCATTCCCTTCTTGAATCCGGCGGGCAAAGGTAGCTACAGCCGCCCGCAATTGCGCATGATGTATGTCCTCACGCACCGCGACGACGGAGCACGGGCACTCTATTCCCGAGACGACATGTTCAGCTTGCGCACCTGGGAGCATTTCTTTGGCGTGGGCGTCGAGTGGTGGTTCAACGCGCAGACGACATACGGTGGTTGATATGAAGACGAATCGAAGGACTCTCGGCAATCGTATTCATTCGTCGGTTTCGGCCGTCGGTATCCTTCTCGGCGTAATGGCTGCGCCGGGCTGCATGGACTTTCCGGATACCGGCGAGATTACCCTGCAAAACCATGTGCAGGATTGGCGCGACGAAATCATCTATCAGGTGCTCGTCGACCGATTCGCCGATGGCGACTGGGGAAATAACTACGCCATTTTCCCGTCGGCGCCTGGCAAATGGCACGGTGGCGACTGGAAAGGTCTCGAGGACAAACTCGATTACCTCGAAGGTCTTGGCGTCACCGCAATATGGATTTCGCCGGTCGTCAAGAACGTTTACACCGACGCCGGATTCGATGCTTATCACGGCTATTGGGCGCAGGACCTCACGCAGCCATCTCCGCAATTCGGTGACCTCGAGTCCCTGCGCAGCATGGTCAACGCGGCGCACGATCGAAAGATGAAGGTCGTCCTCGATATCGTGACGAACCACATGGGGCAGCTCTTCTACTACGATATCAATGGCAATGGCCAGGCGGACGATCCGCTCAGCATTTCCCGCGGCAAAGATATCTACAAGGAAAACGAATACGATCCCACGTATGACGTGCGAGGCGTGCAAGCGTCCACGTCACTCGGAGAATCGGGCCCGGCGGATATCATTTTCGCGCACGATCCGGCATCGAATCACATGCCGCCTTTCCCCGAGATTCTGCAAAACAAGAATGCATACAATCGCAAAGGCCGCACGTACAACTTCGATGACCCGGACCAGTTGACGCGTGGCGACTTTCCCGGTGGATTGAAAGACGTCAATACCCAAAAGTGTGCCATTCGTGAAACCATGGTCGACGCATACGCGCGATGGATCGAATTGACCGACATCGATGGTTTGCGCATCGATACGATTAAACACGTCGAACGAGGTTTCTGGCGCTATTTCGGGTACAAGGTGCGCGAGCGCCTGCAGAAGGACAAACCGAACTTCTTCATGTTCGGCGAGGCGTTCGATGGTCGGGATCGGCTGGTCGGATCGTACACGAAAAACGCAGGGGAACTGTCGGAAGCCGAAGCAGAAGACATATTGCCTGGGGATGGTGGACCAGGTGCGGACGGAGCTTGTTTCGACGATAAGAATCGCGACCAGCTCGATAGCGTGTTTTACTTCCCGCAACAATTCCAAGTGTTCCGGGATGTTTTCCGTTATCGTGGACCCACGACGAAGATCCAAAACCTCCTCAACGATCGGGCGAACAATTACGGCGTCAAGGGCGCAGAGCGTGGGCCGGTCGATGGTGACACCGGCGAGCTTCTTTCGCCGCAAACGATGCTCGTCAACTTCCTCGATAACCACGACGTGCCTCGGTTCCTCTTCGCCGGCGCGGGCAATTATCCCGAAGATCCCAATTTCGGCGATGCCTTGCCCTTCATGACCCGCCGCAAAATGCTTCACAATGCATTGCTCTATCTCTACATGGAGCAAGGCATTCCGTGCGTGTATTACGGAACCGAGCAGGATTTGCAGGGCGGAAATGACCCCGGCAATCGAGAAGACTTGTGGCCGACGCAATACAATACGAATGCGCCGACCTACAAGTGGATGAGCCTGATGGCCAAAGCGCGCCGGGACTTCAAACCATTGCGTCGCGGTGACCTGGCGATACGATGGACGCATGACGGCAGCAATTCGGCCGCCGAAGATGCCAACATCATTGCGTTCGAGCGCAAGATCGGAAACGAATCGGCGATCGTCATCATCAATGCCGGACTCGACAAATGCAGCTCGCCCTCGAATGGCGGAGGCTCCCTGCTGGCCCCTGGCGCGAGTTACCGCGTTGTCCTTTCCACAGATGACATCATTCCCAGCGACGATCCATACGTTCTGGATCCAAACTACAAGAACGGCGATCCGCCTCCTGCTGCGAAGTGTCCCGTCATCAAAACCGGCGACACATTTACCCCATCGGCTGGTCAGCTTTCGATTACCATCCCCCCTTCGAGCGGCGTGATTCTCGTGCCGCAATGACCTCGTCCTAAAAAACACGCGCCCTCGCACGGAGGTTACTGCCCAATGGCTTCCGTTACGGTTTCGGCCCTCAAGAAAAAATTCGGACAAACCGAAGTCCTCAAAGGCGTTTCGGTCGAGGTTCCCGAGGGCGCGTTCGCCGTCCTCGTGGGGCCCAGCGGTTGCGGAAAGTCCACGTTGCTCCGTTTGCTCGCCGGGCTCGAAGAAGCCGATAGCGGCACCATCAAGCTCGGCAGTCGTGACGTCACCAAGCTCGAGCCGCGTGATCGAAACATCGCCATGGTGTTTCAATCGTATGCGCTTTATCCGCACCTCACTGTGCGGGAAAACCTCGCGTTCGGCTTGAAATTGCGGAAAACCGAGCCGACTGAAATCGACAAACGCGTCAAAGAAGCGTCCGACATGCTTGGCCTCGGAGCATTGCTCGATCGACTTCCCAAACAACTTTCCGGTGGCCAAAGGCAACGCGTCGCCATGGGCCGCGCCATCGTTCGTCAGGCCGATCTGTTCCTGTTCGACGAACCCTTGTCGAACCTCGATGCGGCCCTTCGTGCGCAGGTTCGAGTCGATATTCGCAAACTCCACGACAAACTCAATGCTACCAGCGTGTACGTCACGCACGATCAAGTCGAAGCGATGACGCTCGCCGACGTGATCTTCGTCCTCAACAAAGGTCAAGTCGAACAATCCGGTGCGCCGCTCGAGATCTTCGATCGGCCGATCACGAAGTTCGTCGCAGGATTTCTGGGCAGCCCCGCCATGAACTTCGTTGATGGTCAAATTGTTCACGAAGGACAAACCGTGTCGTTTCGAGCCCCCGGTGGGCTCGAAGTTCCTATCGACACCGCGGTGTTCGGTCCGGACCTCGACTCGGGCCGCAAGGTCACGCTCGGAGTACGACCGCACGAAGTGAGTTTGTCCGAGTCAGGCAATGGCGTGGGAAAACTTGCCGTGTCCGTGGTCGAAGCGCTCGGGGCCGAAACGTACGCGCACGGAGAGCTAGGCACGAGCGCTTTTGTTGCGCGTCTCGAAGCAACGACGTCAATCAAAAAAGGCTCGAGCTTCCCGGTGACCTTCCGGTCGATTCATCTTTTCGATGCGGCGAGCGGCCAATCGTTGCGAGCGAGGTAGCGACGTGAAGCGAATTCTGTTGTCGTTTTGCGTGGCCTTGTTCGCGATAAGTTTGTCGCCCAAAACGTTTGCCGCAACAATTCGTTTGTGGCATGCGCAACGAGGTGCCGAAGAAAAGGCGCTCGAAGAAGTCGTTGCGCGTTTCAAAGATGCTCCCGTCGAATTGCTTGCCGTTCCATCGGACGCATTCAAATCCAAAGTCAGCTCGGCGGTGCAGTTCGGTGAAGGCCCGGATCTATTCATCGACGCGCACAATCGCATTGGCGATTACCTCAGCCGCAACGTCATTGCCCCTGTGGGCGATGCGCTCGAAACGTCTGCATTCGTCGGCCCGCCGCTGAATGCCGTGATCATTGGTGGCCAAGCTTATGGCGTCCCGCTGTCGCAAAAGAGCGTCGCGCTGTACGTCAATACGGACCTCGTGTCGACCATCCCGACCGAATTCGAAGGCATTGCGGATTTACGCGGCAAGCTACCTGCGGGAGTTTTCCCGCTCGCGTACGAAGCGTCTGGCCTTTATGTGCACGCGTCGTTTTTGCATGCATTCGGCGGCAGTATCCTGAAGCCGGGTGACCAATATGGTTTGGTCGGTCCTGAAGCTGAACAGTCGCTCGAATTCGTGCTCGGGTTGCAATCGCAAAAAGTCATTCCTGAAGAGGCCGACGGCGCATTGGTGTCGAATCTTTTCCGTTCGGGAAAAGCGGCGTTTGCGATTAGCGGACCGTGGCTCGCGACCGACCTGGCCGGAGCGCCATCACTTCATTATCGAGTCGTACCCATTCCGATTTTGCGAGCGACTGGAAAATATCCTCAGCCGTTGCTCACGGTTGAATCGGTTCTGTTGACCCCGCGAGGTGCTGAGCGCGCGGAGGTGCGCGCATTGGCGCGTTGGCTCGG
>CAZETM010000211.1:0-12408 GCA_964514885.1 uncultured Polyangium sp.
CAATGGGCATTGGTTGCGTGCTGGTTGTCATGGCGGAGCCATGGCGGCCGCCAGGTAGCGACATGTAAAACCATCGGGAAAACGTGAAGGCGACTCGTGGCGCTGAGCTGCAAGCGTCGAGGGGTCTGCCCATCGTGCTTGGGACATCGCATGAGCGACACGGCGGTTTGGCAGACGGAGCACGTGCTGCCGACGGTGCCGATTCGCCAGTGGGTGTGTTCGTTGCCGTGGGGCTTGCGCGCGATCGTCGGATACGACCGCGAATTGTGCGCGCTCGTGGTGGAAACGTTTGTCCGGATTCGGGGCTTCGGACTCACGCAAGTCCGCTTCATTGCTCATGAAAGCGTCCTTTCGTGAGCCCGAAGAATTGGCAGGGGTTGGATCCGTTGCGCGCCGGCAAGTGGCTCCATTTTACGCTGGCGTCAAAGCCTTGCGTGATGGTACGCTCGCGTTTGCCGGCGCCGATGCACACGTGTGTCCGCACATGGAGAAAAATCGTCACCGATGCGTGCAGCGCGTTCAAAGACGGTGAAACGAGGCACCAGAACGTGGGTAACGATACGGAAATCTGGATCTCCCCGAGACGCGCTTGACACGCCAAGTTCGAAAATGGCACTTTGTTTGGACGAAGTGCACGATCGAGACGAACCCGTCGAGCAACATGCTCATTGCGGATTTCGCGTCAGTGGATCAACATCCCGCGCTTCGTCTGCGGCCTTTGGAACGACACGGCGAGCACATGCCACTTTTTCAAATACCTCGGTACTCTGGTCTTGAACTGCCGCGCCGTCACGCGTTTCGTTCCCCCGCACCCACACGCGTACGTGTGCCCCTTCGCATCTTCCTTCGCGGCCCACGCCTTCGCTTCCCCGTAGCGCGCGCTGGATCCCTTCTGAAACACGAGCGTTCCTTCGATGTGCACTTTTTGGTGAGAGGTAAGGGGCGCCGAGCAAAAACTCTTCAACAATGCAACGACGGTCGTCTTGATGCGCGAAGGCACGAGGACTGTGCTTTTGATGCAAAACAACGAAATGACCAAAGGGCTATGTTGGTCGCCAACAAGGTTGTTTTGCAGCGACGAACCAGGCCATTTTTGAACGGACGCGCTGCTCGGTGAAGGCACGAGGACCATCACAGCCGCAGATGCCCTTCCCGAAACGCTTCTGGCTGCTCCTTCCGCAATTGCCCCGCAAAATACGCGCGGACCAGCGGATGCGCATCGAGGCTATCGAAGCGATCCGCGCGCCGTCGTTCCAACACGCATCGAGCCATTTGAGCTCGGTGACGCGGCCGAAAACGTCGAGGTTTGTCGACGGCAAACGCGTGATGTCGATCTGGGGATGAGCTTTTGGAGAAACGCCGACCGTGGGGCTCGTGGACGGGCGGCTTACGGAGGGTTTAGGGGCAATACCTTTGCGTCAAGGAGCGCCCACAAGAACCGCACCGCATTCCGCATCGCGTATCGGCGCAACGCACCTTCGCCAACCTTGTCGAGTGCCGCCTTGCGATCGTCACCATAATCGGAAATGCCGCGAATGGCGAAAGCACGGGTAACGTTGCTGTGTTGTTGCGCGCTCATGAAAACAGCGGCTGTCTCCATTTCGAGCGCTTTCACATTGCGAGCATGGCCGTGAATCCATTTCGTGAATGCCTCGGCGGCCCCAACGACGGGTCCCGTGGCCACGTGTCCATCCGCAAGAACCCCAACGGTCGGGCGAACGAGGTCTTTGATTATCAGTCGCTTGCGCTTGGATTCGTTGGGCAGCAATTGCTCGAAGTCTTGTGCACAGGCAGCAACGAAACGGCTGTAGATCTCAGCGTGACCGAATTCGATGTTCCGCACGGCCTCGATGAGGGCGAAGTCGGCATCGCGTGCAGGTCCACCAGGAACGAGTGTAAATTCGCTTGGCGCATTCGGCTTTGGAATCACCTTGGCGTCCTGAATGTATTCGACTGCTTGTCGCGGTACGTACACGTCACCCACCCGCAAGTCATCATGTATGCCGCCCGCAATGCCCATACTCACGATGGATTCGGGGTGCCACGCGTCAATCAATCGATCGGCGACTCGACCTGCTTGGGATTGTCCCATATCTCCGACAAACGCCGCCACGATCTGATACTCACCATGCTTGAATCGATAGGACGTGAGCTTTTCGTTCTTGTGCTGAGTGAACGGGCCGCACATATCATGCAATTCGCGGAATTCTTCTTGCAATGCAATGACGATCCCAAGGTCGACACGTTCGGCAGTTTTATTGGTCATGATTGGACTCGGTGAAACGATGGGTTGAGTGGAATGAATGACGGGTTTGATTTCGGGTGGCAATTTGTCGAGGTCTTGCTGGAGTTGGGCGATTTCCTCATCCCTTCGATGGTACCCCGTCGCGTCGACAATCCTGCGCGCTTTCTCCAGGTGCTCGCGCGCGGCGGTTGCCTGGCGCTCCGCAATCGCGAGGCGCGCGTAGCCGAGGTGCGCATCGGCTTCGTGCAAACGAAAACCGCAATGAGTCGCGAGCGCGTACGCTTCGTCGAGGTCGCTTCGCGCATCGGCGAAGACGCGCGTGTGGATATGCAATGCAGCGCGGGCGAGGAGACCGAGGGGAAGATCATCCTGATGGCCGGCACGACGAAGGCCGTCGACGGCTTGCTTGATATGCGATGTCGCTACGTCCAGGTCGCCGCTGGTTCCGTGTTGAATGCCGACGAGATGCGCGCGACCGAGGGAGAGGCGGTCGAGGGCGGTGCCGAGCAGCGATTGCTTGCGCGTGGCTACTTCCGGACGAGGGTTGGCGCGTTCCCGCACGTCGGCTGCGCGGCCCTGGTCGAGCAGCAGGTCGCAATAGTAGAAGCCCTGAAGCGACGACAGCAGCGGATACTCGGGCTGCCGTTCCTTCTGTATGCGTTCGGCTTCTACAAACAAGGTGGCAGCTTCTTCGCATTGGCCCATGGCGTGTTGCGCCGCGGCCAGCGTTGTCCGGTTGTCGATGCGCTCAGCGGCATCTCCGCTCTTGTCGGCCAGCTCAACGCTCGTCCGCGCTGTCTCGATGGCCTCGCGCAACTCGCCACGGGACTGGAGGAGCTGGCTGAGGTTGGAGGCGTTTACGGCGGCGTTTTTCCAATTCTCCTGCGCGATGCGTCGCTTCAATGCCAGTCGAAACAGCCCTGCGGCCTCTTGCAAACGGCCCAGCGCGCGAAGGGTAAACGCCGCTGAAGCTAATACAATCACCTGATCAGGCTCGCTCAACCCCGGCGCAAGATGTTCCCAAGGCGGATCGAAAAACGCCGACAGTGTCGCGATCTCACTGCCAAAAGCGCCCAACTTGTGGATGCTGAAATGCTCGTCTTGGCGTCGCATACGCTTCCGCCAAACCTCGTCGAGCGCCTCCTGGTTCTTCCCCGCCAAACACCCATGCACCACCGCCGCATAGAGCGGCTCCATTTCCGCTAAGGTATTCGGCAAGTCTGGCGCTTTCGTTTGAAGAAACTCGTACAATCGCCGATGCCCCTCGCGCCACGCCTCCATATTGTCGCGCTTGAGCGGCTCGCCGAAATGCTGACGCACGAGGGGATGCGCGTCGATGGCGGTGCCAGAGTCCACCGCAATCAAACGAATACGCCGCAACTTCGCGAGCGCCTTGTTCCAATCGCGTCCGCTCACGCCTACGAGCGCATCGTTCAACCCCGGCACCACCGGCTCCGCACGTAACGCACCAATTTCTTCTTCACTGGCTGGTCGATCAAAAAGCCCGACCATTCGCAAAATCGCCCGCTCCGTTTTTCCGAGCCACGGTTCGTACGCCTCCAGCACGCACCGCGCATGACCGCCAAGCCGTTCGTCGTAGTGCAGCGGGCCAATCTCGTTTCGCCGCCGAATGTCCCCCTCTGCAACGTCCTCCAAATACGAACCGAGCAGCGTCAACGCCAACCCATGCCCTTGGTATTCATTCGCAGCCGACCGCAGGTCCTCGTCGGTCCCTTTCACGCCCCGCGCCCGAAGGAGTTGCGCCCCCGCATCCGCCGAGAGATGCTCCAGCGCCTTCGTTTGCACTTTGGCACCCGACAAACCATCCAGGTCCCGTAGCCGTAGGCGACTCGTGATCACCAAAAACCCGTTGTTGTTCGACGCGAGTTCCTTCACCAGCGTTTGCAAAGCCGGATCCTTGAACTGGCCTTCTTGCTCGCCCGGCCCGTATTGCATGGGCTCGATACCATCCAGCACGAGCAGTGTGCGGTTTTCCCGGACGAGTTTCGCCAATCGTTCGCCCTTGTCCCACGGCGAACCCGCCGTTGGATCCGGATCGCCAAAAACCTTCAGCGCATCCGCGAAAAACGTATCCGATGACCCCGCCGTATTCGTCCCTTGTCGGTAAAACGACCAGTCGAACAATCGCGCAGCCCCGCGCTATCCGTCGTCCCGCATGTTCGCGAGCCACTTCGTCACGAGTGACGTTTTGCCCACGCCACCCCACGCCACGATGCTCGCGACGAAGACCCCATCGCGCCAGCATGCATCGAGCCACGCGAGGTCCCCAGCGCGCCCGAAGATTTCGGCGCCCGTGAGCGGCAGATGCTTGATGGCCCCGTCGACCATCAACAACGCGCCTTTTCGCACGCTCGACGCTGCTTTTGCCAATACGACCCGGACACGCGGCGAGACGGTACTTCAGGTCGCTCGACGCGGTCAACATACATTCCACGTAACCTCACAAAACGTTCTTGACGCTACTCGTCCCGTTGCTGTACCGTTGTTGCCACGCCACCCAGGTCTCGCCGCAGTCGCTACTGCTGCCCGGGCCCGGGTCACTGAAATCGATGCCGGTCGTGGCGCCATGCAAGACGCCGAAGATGCAGAACTCATCGCCAATGCTAGGTCAAGAAACATCGAGGCGCCGACCGCTGACGATCACCGCGCTGAAGAAGCGCGTGTACTGGATGTGCGTGATTACTCGGCGCTCCAATTGACACGAGTTGCTGCATCAGTTCGGCAGGTATCCTAGAAGAATGTCGACGTCGCTGGATTCAAAACGATTTCGTTGACATGCGGAAGCAACTTGCCTTGCGACTCGTCGTAGTTGCTTACTGAAATCGTGGAGGCTAACCATCTCCTCATGGACAACGCCACCACCGGCGCGATCTTCGATGCAGCGTACTTGCACGTCATCTCCGTCTTGCCGTGTCAGCGTCAGCCAATAGGGACCATCCATAAAGCGAAGAACAACCTCGCGTGACATGTCGCGTTCGAGTTTCTCGAGCGCATCCAGCCACCAAGTGGTGACAGCCACCACGAAGTCATTCCATCCTTCTTCGGGAAAATGGGTACCACCGAAATCGATGTACACGACGCCGGTTATCGAGCCCATCTTACTTTGGTGGAGGGTGTTTACGTCGAAGACGATTTGCATCGGATGCACCGAATATGGGCTGCTCGTTGCATCTCCCTGATTAGGCTAGAATCTCAATGCCAACGAGCACACCTCTCGGATCGAAATCGAGGACGATATCGGGACCTTTGTAGTCACCCATAATTTCCCGAAGACGAATCGACTTGGACATTTTCCACGGACCTTCTTCAGGATATGAGGGCAAGCGCAGATATGCGACATCGCCGTCATCCTCCGAAATTTCTAATTGAAACCCTGACGCGCATTTGTTTTGCGATTCAGTCATGGTGTTGGTGGTCTCCATTCGAGCACGGTTTTTAGTTTGAAGGTGCCGTCTTTGACTTGATACACGACAGCGCCCCCTTTGCCGAAGCCTGGGACGATAACTCGGTCTGCATGGGTGGTATCGTGAATGGCGCCAGGTGGCAACCCGTCCAGCTTCAGCGTGGCGCCAAATTCTTGCAGCGCAGTTCGGGCCTCCTTCGTTGTGCCGAACCCTGCTCGCTTGATGGCTCTGCTAGCGGCGTGCTCCATGTTGCTATTTACGACTCGGCGAACAGTTGCGTTCAGCCCGGACCTTAGCCCCGCCACCGCCATATCATCCAAAGGGCCGGGCGTCAAGATTGTCGCTGCCGTCAGGATCGCCTCAAAAGCCAGATTTTGCGTGGCGCGACTCCTGTCATCGCCCGCCTCCCCGCCAATCCGCGGCCGAAGGATAATCGTCTGACGTTCCGGGCCAAACGCATAGCGTATGTCACGTGCGAGGCCGGGGTCATCCTCGATGATGAACGTTCGACGTCCCGCCGCGAGATCACCAGTCACGAGCTGATCGAAGGTCGTGACGGCGTCGGCATATCCCAGCCCGATGTCTGGCGGAAACACGCCAAAAGGATCGTCCGTTCCAGGTCCCGAATCGTGTGCTGTTTCAATGATGGGTATGACGATTGCAGCTTCGTCTCCGTTGCCCGTCGTGCTTATATCGACAGGTGGCGCCGATGCACCCACGTCTGCCGATTGCGTTGGCTTCGGAGGTGACGGTGTCGGGGATTGCAGCTTGTCGAACGTGATGTGAATGCCGAGCGGCCCCGTTTCTTCGACGCGCCACAGCCGTTGCGCTTCTTCCTCGGTAAAGCCGCTCGGATCAATCAACGTCAGCGGATTGTTGCGCACGTACGAATACACGGCGAAGCTTTGCCCATTGTATACATTCGCGATGATGGGATCCGTCGTCGTAAATCGCCCTATGCGTGGGTCATAAATGCGCCCTCGCATGTTCACGAGCCCGAATTCGTCCTCCTCTTCGTGCCCAGTGAAACCTTTCGTCGTTTTGCTCGTGAGCGCAATCGAGGGGCCACCCCATTGTGGATTTCTCCGCGCTCCGAATCCATCGTAACTGCGCTTCTCGGTCTGGGCGCCACTTTCATTGGTTACCGTTTCGACGGAGCCAAGATGATCCACGTGCAAAAACTTGGTCCCCGGCTCAGCGCCTCCACGCGTCACGACCGCAATTGCACGCTCCGGTGAATGCACGTAAAAGCGATGGTCTTTTGCACCGGTCGCCTTGTTCTCGATGCGCTCGTACAAATCCTCGAAATATATCGTCTCGCTCGCCGCCGAGATCTTCCGAATTCGTTGTTGGTCCCCGTCATACCCAAACGAAACGGTACTCCCGGGTCGCGTGATCGCTTTGGGCAAATCGAAAGGCGTATAGGCGATCGTCACGCCTTCCGGCCGCGCGATCTGATTGCCCACGGCATCGTAGCCATAGCTCGCGCCGGCAGAATTTGTGACGGCGTGCGGGTGCTTCGGATTCGTGTACGACAAGATGCCCACATCCGATTTCGTTGTCAGGTTGCCGTTGGGCGCATACCCGTAGGACGTGTCGCACCCTACCGATGAATCCTCGACGAGCCCGAAATATGCACACGTGAGCCGGTTCAAGGGGCCGTAGCGAAATCGCTCCGTCGTGTTTTGGATTTGCCGAGCATCCTGGCGGCTTTTCAGATTGAGTCGCTCATCCCAGTCGTACGACAAGGCTTGAATCGTTGCGCTTCCAAACTGCGTCGAGATGCTCTTCAGCGCTTGGTTGTTGTCGTAATAATCTCGTGTCGTTACGACATCGTTTCCAAAACGCTCCTTTTGAATTCGACCAGCTTCGTCAACTTCCTTCAGCTCCCAGAAGGCCGCATCTGTTGTCTTGTCACGCACACCGATGAGAAACCCGTGTTCATCGTAATCGTGCGTCACTCCGAACGGTTCCATTCCGAGCGGCTGCGGATAATCGACGCCCTTGAGGCGGCCAAAATCATCGTACGCAAAATGCGCAGCGAACGCGTCGCCACTCATTCCGAGTATTACGCTCTCGGTTTGTCCGCGCTTGCTGTAGCCGTATGTTTTGACGCCGTCGGGGCTCGTTAGCGAATGCAATCGACCAACGCCGTTTGACGCTGTGTCCCATGTCCACGTCGTCGTTATGACTTGAGCGCCAAGTTTGTCCGAACGTGTCTCCACGCGCCCCAGAGCGTCGACATCGAACGTCGCGACACGCCCGAGCGCATCCGTTGTCCGGAGCAAATCTCCAAAGCCATCGTGCACATAGATCGTCGTTCCGCGATCCGGCTCCTCGAGTTGTCGCACTCGTCCAAACGCATCACGCGTCCATTTCGTCGTTGCATTGCCCGGATCGGTGACGGTGTACAGCGTGTCGAATGGGCCATAACTGTATCGAGTTTTACCTTGCTCTGCATCCGTAATGGTCACGGGCCGACCGAGCGTGTCCACTTCCGTTTTGGTGTGGTTCAGCACCGGATCCGCCGAATCAATGACCAACCCGTCGTAGGTCGTCGTGACGGGCGCATTCCATGGAGTTGTATGACGAAGTTCCCGGCCGATGGCGTCGAATTCGTAGACGTCCCATTGCAGCTGTGCGTAGGGCGTTCCCTCGGTAATCGGTACCGATCTCTTGGCAACGTTGCCAGTCAATCGATCGTATTCGATCACCTGCATGATTCGTGTCGTTTTACCATGCTGGTCGACTGGCCTTGGACCATGAGAAAACGTGCGAACCGGTCGACCGAGACTGTCAAAAATCGTTTCGTGGTCGGCACTGCCAGTCGCCGTTGTCTGCTCGACTAAGCGCCAAACTCCATCGACTCTCGTGCGCAGCGCGGTTGTTGTTGTTTGCGAACCGTCGGGCCGCTTCTCCGACTCCAGCCGGCCCAAAGAATCGTACGACCACTCCGTCGTCAAGGCATTCGGATCGATTAGCTTTTTCAGTACTCCCAATTGTGCGTCGTATTCGACGGTCGTTTCATGCCCGAGCGCATTGATATGCTTGACCGGAAAAATGCTTTCATCGTCAAAGATCGTCGTAGATTCTCGTGCATGACCGAAGGCGTCCGTCGCAATGATGTGTTTGACGTTGCCATATCCGTCCCGCTCGTCATACGCCACGGTCAAGTTCGTGTCATCGATTCCATCGTCACTCGCGGTTGACTCGGTTTCTACTTCGCCGAACGCATTCGTCGTGCGCGTGTTCGTACGGCATTGCGATAGCCCGGAAGCGGAGCTGCATTCCTTTTGGAACTGAATTTGCCCGAGAATCCAGCGTTCTGCGTCGTTCTTGACGACACGCTGAATGTGGAACGTCAGGTCGACGCCAATGGTGGATACGTCCGTCTCGAGAACGTTCCCGAATTCGTCAAAGTCCAAGATCTCGACCGTTGTATCTCGAAGCATTGTTGCGTTTTCATTCGCTTCGATGCTCGCGACCCACTCTGTCAGCGAATCGTTCGATGAGTGTTCCCCCTGCATGCGCCGCGTGTGGCGCCGCGTAGCAATCGTGAAATAGCTCTGCCCACCGTTCGTGGGGACGCCTTCGAGCGTAATGTCTGTAAAAAGCAGCTCTACCCGTTTTAGATTCGGTTCGTTTGGCAGCGCCGGTGCCCAGCGCCATTGCGACTTCATTTTGCCCGCGAATGGATACACGTAGCGTTTGCCGACATTGACAATTGTCTCGTTGTCGTAAAACGTTGCGGTGGTGGCGCCCGTGGCGACGTCCGTCAGAGTTCGCTCCCCAAATCCAAGAAACCCATAACCTAGACGATCGTGGCGACCATCGCGATAACGCAATCCAAAGCGCCGCCGCCCTCCTTGGCCATCGTTTGTCGCATACTCCCGCACGACACGCTTACCGCCGACCGCGCAATGACGCGGATACGTGCAATTATTCGTCGGATCGGCATGCGACAAATAGAGATACGATTCCTTCTTTGGATCGTTTGGCTCTTCGCCGTTCATGATCCATTCGTCGGTAAGGTGGCCGTATGAAATTAAGACGTTCGGAATGAATGCGGGGTTGTCAGGGTCACGTTCATTGAGGCCGTCGGAGAATCCGACAAGCAAGTCCGGGTTTTTGACACGGTTCACGAAAAGATGCAGTTGCTTTCCCAGGATGATTGCAATGTCCGGAGCTCCATCACCATTGACGTCGCCGATCCTGGGACCATGCGGGTCCGCAAGCGTAACGGCATCACCAAGCACGGGCTCGAACGGGATGCCGGATTCGATGCGCTCAAAGCTAAAGCCATTACGTCCGCCCGTTGCACGCAGAATTACCCAACGCGGAATGTTGGGGCTGATGGCATCAACGAGCGGCATGAGCAGATCCGTTTGACCATTGCCATCCCAATCGAGCGGCTGGGCCAAGTGAATGTATTGGGTCTGTGGGCTCAGCCCGTCCCAATCGAGAGCGTTTTTTGGTTTCTCGGCAAACCCCTCTCCCGAATTCATCCATGTCAAAAGGCGTCCCGAGCTATCTCTCGTCACGGCATCGGGCAAGCCGTCGCCGTTGAAGTCGCCAAACAAAACTCGGTTGGGACTCAGCGGAATACGCAAATTCGTGTCGTTCGATTCCCATGTGCCATCGCCGTTGCGACGAAACACATAATAATTTGGCGCTCGTTCCGACGGCACACCACCCTGCGCGATCATGCCCGGAATAACGAGGTCCGTCGTGCCATTACGATCGGTATCGAGGGTATGAAGCTCGAGGTTGCACGGATATCCCTGGAGTTTCTCAATAATCGTACCCGTCTTTTGCCAGCCACCGGGTTCCCAAAGGTGCAGCGTCCATGTTGGTAGAGCCGCCGTCTCTGGCGTAGAGCCGTGATCATCGCAGTTCAGCAGATCCGGCATTGCGTCGCCATTCGCGTCCAACAAATGTGTCGATCCGCTCGAGCCCCGCAAGTGCGCTGGTGCTGGACCAATGGGAAATGGCCTCGAAATTCCCGTATCGACTATCTGGAACGAACCATCCGCGTTCGATTGCAGTACCGTGTAGTTTTGCCGGTTGTTGTAGATATCGTGCAGGAAAATATCTTTGCGCCCGTCGTCATTGTAATCGATGACCGTTCCCAATTCCGGCTGGAGCTGTGTCGGCTCGGTCGGCCCATCCGAGTTTTCGACGAAGGACCATTCTTGCAACAGGCCCACTTTGGATGCCGCGAATCCATTGCCCGTATTCCGTGTCAAACGCCATTCCGTGATCGGATTGCTCGATGTTGACAGTGGCGTCGCATCCGGCACCAGCCAATCGCTCAGTCCGTCGCCATTCATGTCCGCAAAGATTGGGCTGGCGCGTGATGATAATGGCGTCTCGATGCTTGTGGCGACTTTTTCAAACCCGCGCTCGACCTCGTTGAAGTGAAATTGCGTCGGCGGCTTGCATGATCCATCCGCCCCGCATTCTTCGATCGAGGTCAATCGCGTTCGGCCCGTTGTTGCGCCTTGTTCGTATTCAAATTGATAACGTCGCACAAGCGCGTCGTCCGCGTGAGTCTGAATCTCGTCGAGTCGCAACGACTGTTGGAATTGCATTCCGCCAGAAAAGATCGTTCGCGCGTCATCTTTCACGCCATACACGAAAGCAACTGCACGAGTCGCTTCGACGGACGCGTCTCCATGGAGTTTGGTGTATCTAATTTCGTCAAGCGCATATTCCGCTGTGTAGCCGTGAGCTTCGGCGAAGCAATACCCGTACGTCATGGCATTGCCTCGAACATCGCGCATTTCGGTCGCAAGCCAAGCGCGCGGGACACCTCCGAGCGCAAGAGGGCGAGTGCCGGTGGTTTTTCCGTACTCGATCACCCAGCCTGTCGGTTGAATTGCCTCGAAATAGGTCGCTTCCATTTTTGTGAAATGGCCGATGACTTTGATCTGCGTATCGGGAAGCGTGCGGTATACGATTGTGTCTGCATTTTGTGAAACAACGACGAGGCGTCTGCCGTCCAAACAGAGCGCGTCGTTTGCATCGTATTGAACTGCTCCGATTTCGTCGTCGATGGCCATTGTCTTGGGACAGCGCGTAATCGCTGATGAACCGGACAAGGAAAACCCAACGCCCAGCGGTCCATCCCCCGACGAACTACTGTACGATATCGCCAAAGCGGGCTCGACGCCGGCCCGACCTGGTGGCAGGACAAGTGCCAGCAAGAGGGCGGCTTCCCCAAAATCCGTCACCGAAAAGGAAACAGGAGCGGTCCCCGCGGTCGTCGTTTTCGATACGAGCGGTGCTGAAATCGAAAGTGGAGCATGTTGCGACCGACAAGCAAGAATTTGGCGATTCAATGGTTGCGCGGTCGACTCGCACGCGCACCCTGCTTGCGCGACCAAACACGCCAGAAAGAGGCAGAGGGGAATCCATGCCCGCCAAACAAGCATGATGGGCAGGAAAATCTGATTGGCGAGTTTCGATGACGTCATACGCGTGCGCCCCCTCCGGCAATCGAAAGGGTCGCGTTGGCGACAACGCGCCACGCCCCTCGTTGCAATGTACTTGTCAGACAACCCGACCGCGGGCAGGTATGGACCGCGCGAAAAGCGCCGTCAAGCTCGCAATATTCGCGGGCGGACGTGAAATGTCCTATGTGAGCGAATGCTCATCCGACGCGGCTTGCAAATGAGACAACACAAGCTTGGACTTGCATGATGTCGCAGATGAGCGACGCCTGCTTGACGCACGTGT
>CAZETM010000211.1:12508-13020 GCA_964514885.1 uncultured Polyangium sp.
ACTAAGGGCAAACAAAGTGCCATTTTCGAACTTGGCGTGTCAAGTGCGTCTCGGGGTACTAAGGGCAAACAAAGTGCCATTTTCGAACTTGGCGTGTCAAGTGCGTCTCGGGAGATCCAGCTTTCCGTATCGTTACCCACGTTCTGAAGCCTCGTTTCACCGTCTTTGTTGCTCGCGAGGTCCTGGGGCCTTTGCAAGCGGCGCTCAATGCGGAAAACGACCGCGCAGATGGTTGCTCAATCGGGTCTACGACGAAACGTGGAACGATGTGGGAAGGCCGGCCAATGGTCGATATTTGGCGCTGATGTACCCAGCCGGCGAGAATATGGATGTGGGGTTCGCCCATCGTCTCGCCGAGGCCCCTTGACGCGCAAGGTTCGGAAATGGCTGCTTGTTCCCTTCTAGCTCAACGATTCCTGGAGGGGAAAGAACCTTGACACCAGCGCGTTTCCGCGCATGGCCAGTTGTCCCGCCAATTCCCCGCGCCCGTCCCCGTTCGTCCGCGGGTTTTG
>CAZETM010000212.1:0-13011 GCA_964514885.1 uncultured Polyangium sp.
AAACAGAAATCGCCGTTAAACCCGGACGAACCTCAACGGCCACCTGCGGATCCGGATCGAGAAATCGTTTTGCGCGTGCTTTCATGCACCGAAGGGCAGGGGCCGGCCGAGATTCGGCGCGGTCTGGCCGAATGCCTCGATGACCTTACCGACCTCGATCCGCCGCTCGTCGTTTGCACGGGTGAATTGGTTCCCAAATTCGATGACCTGGAGGTTTTGCGAGCATCGGTGGCAGTCGCCTCTACGGTGGCTGGTACGGACAAACGCACCTTGTCGTCCATTGCGGTGGCGCAAGAAGCGATCGCGTCGCAGCTTTCGCCTGCGCCGGAGACGTTGCGCAATCTCGCCAAACAGATCGAGACCGCAGCCGCATCGCTTGCTTTGCCGCCCAGGTTTATCGCGACCAACGTCGAGCGTGTGCTCGTCGAAAACCGCAGCTACAAGCGCCGACTCATTCTGGGTGCATTACGAGTGCGCGCTGATTTGGTGTTTTCGGGCGGCGAGGTCTTTCCGCTCTATTTGCCCGACGACGCGGCCAAATCATTGCCTCTGTTGCCGTCGTTTCCCGTGTCGACCGTGTGCGAAGTTCGCCCGCGCGAGGATCTTGCCGAAACCCAGCCCGAGGCGCTCGTATGCGTTGCGCTCGGGCGAATCCTTTATGGGCGGGGAACGTAAACGCCTAGCAGCCGGTTGATTTATCTGCTCGCTCCCGAAATCGTCGGTCGACATCGCTCGAAATCCAGGAGGATTCCTCGCTCCGTCGCCCTAGCTTTCGGGCGCTCGCGACGATAATTCAACCGGCTGCTAGGGCACCAGCGTCGGCGTATTGTCAATCCAACGAATATGCGTCAAGGCCACGGTCAAATCCACGCCTAGCCGAATGTTCACCGGCTCGATGGCTGCGCGACACGATGTCGATTCAATGGCAATCTTGCTGCGCGTCGTTTGGTCTTTATTTTGCGCCGCCCATTCCGTGAGCCACCACTTGAATCCCGTGGACGATTGACACGCCATATCCACGCCGTCGGATCCATTGCTCCAGCGGGCACCGAGCTTATCACTGCTCGGCTCGCATTGACCTTTCCCAAGCGACTTCTGCGCCAATTGACAAATTCGCAATTGCGTATCCAGCACGCAATCACGCAATACGACCGCGCCGTCCACTTCGTCCACGGTCCCTGCCACGTCGACTTTATCGCCGGCTTTTCGCGAGGACTTGTCGGGGCTTTTCAGCAGGCACCGCAGTTTCGGCGCGTCTTTGGCCACGTCGTCCGGGTTTTTCGGGAGCGTAACGAATTGGCCACTCGTGTCCTGGCCAATCTCGCCGACCGTACCGAACACCAGGACAAACTTGCCTTTGAATCGCTTGCTCGCAAAGTTTGCGTCCGTTTGGTACGCATCGAGCAATTCGACCGCCGTCGTGTCGATCTCGGGCGGTTTGCCGACGATGGCCGGTGCCGCCGTCGTTCCCGCAGCGCTCGATGAGCCCGCGGGTCCTGCCGATGCCTGTATCGCGCTCGAATCGGGTTTCGAGCAACCAACGCCCACCAGTGCCAACGTACCGATAAGCAAGATTGAAAAACGCATTCGGGCAGCTCCTCTCTGAAGCATTACCCCGCCAAACCGTTTCAGGTCAAAACACCACCGATCAGGCTTCCCACCTGATGCAGCAAAACCGATTGCTCAACCACTCCAGCCGCTACATGCACGCCCTCGGGACCCATCACCCGACGAAGTGTCGCCAATTCCTGCTGCGACGCAAGCAATGCCTGCTCCAATTCCACCGCGACCGCCGCCGGCTCCATTTCGTCCCGTTCCACCGACAGTGACGAATGCTCCAGTTGCGTAATGCGCCACCGGGATGCTTCGAGATCCGCCTCGGCCCGTGCCGCACGCGCCGCAAGCAGATCAAGCTGCATCGTCATCGCATTCGGAACCTCGGGCGCTGCCAAGGCAACCGCCGCCGGGGTTGACCCTCGCTGAGCCGGTGCCTTTCCACCCGAACCCGTTGGCGACGACGAGCCATCACCACCCGTCGACTCTGCGGGCACTGCCGTCGCACGCGCTTCCTCCAGCTCCCCGAGCAGCCCTTTACCCACCCGCAGACCCTCTCGACGCCCCCCTTCGAGCTGCGCGACACGCTGCCCACGTTCACGAAGACGCCCCTCGAGCTCCTCCATGTCCGTCGCGACCGACTCACGCTCCATCCCGAGCTCCGTCGCACGCTTCTCCAACGTCGCGTTTGTCTCGGCCAGATGGTCACGCTCTTTCGTCATCGCCGCGAGCCCTTTGCCATCTGTGATCAGTCGCGCTTCGGCTTCGAGTTTGTCCGCTCGTGTGCGCGCGACTTCCACTTCGAGCTTGTGCAGCTTCTCGAGGAGCGCAGGATCGGGCGCTTTCGCCTCGGCTTTCGCCAGCTTTTCCTGAAGCTCTTCGATGATCTCACGCATCTCGGCGCGCTCATTCACCAGATCCGCGATGCCCAGCCCGGCCGCTGAAAGCTCTCCTTCCAGCTCCATCGCACGCGAACGCACCGATGCCGCTTCCAGCGTGAGCTGCTCGATCTTTTCTTTCGTACCCGGAACATCTTTCGGGCCACGCGACAAACCAAGCTCGACCTCGGCCTTCGTGCGCGCCTTCTTCTCGTCGTCGAGTTGCTTGGCCAGTTTCGTCGAACGGTCTCGTTGGCGGCGAAGCTCTTCTTCCAAGTCCCGAATCTGATGCGTCAATCTCTCCGCTCGCACGTGCGTATCGCCCGCACGCGCTTCGACCTCACGCATCTTCTCGAGCTTGTCTTCGAGCTCGATAGCAAGTGCCGCAGCTTGGGTCGCCTTCGCCGTCTGTTCGTCGAGCGCCGCTTTCTGCTCCGCTTCACGCGCGGCAATCGCTGCCAGCTCTTTCGCTCGCGCTTCGGCGGCTGCCGCCGTTTCGGCCGGTGAAACCACGGCCGGAGCCATCACGGCCTTCGCTGTTCCGACCGATTGACGCACATCCGCCAGCGCCAGTTCCACCACGACAAACGGGTCGAGCGCTACCTTCCGCTCGCTCGCGATCGCGATGAAGATCTCCGGCTCTTCCGTCGCTTCCAGCAACGACGTGTCAACACTGACCTCGAGCTCACCCGAAGCACCAAAGTCTGCGAGGGTGTACCCGACAAACGGCGCTTGTCCGAGCATTCGGACGACCGGGAACTGCAGCGACACGAGATCGTAGAGCGCGTAGTAGTCGGTCTGGGAAGGTTTGTCCGAGCTGACCTTGTCCAGGAGCCTGCGCGGCGCTTCGGCATTGGTCGAGGCCACGACAGCCACACCGCTGGTTCCGACGAGTCGCCGCATTTTGCGTAGCGCATCTTTTGGCTCACCAAAGACCGCCAAGTCGGGGACCACGACGACGTCGAAAGCGCCATCGCGAACCCCGAGGTCACCTTCGAGCACCGCATGCGTGATGCTGCGCGATCGTTCGCCCGCCGTGCGTGCGAGAACTTCGGCAACTCGAGCCGCATTCGGGTCGTAGACGTGCACGAGCCGCGCGCCGCGATCGACGAGCCGCTCACCGAACGCCAGCGTCACATCGCCGAGCACTGCCACGCGACGGCCGCGCACGAGACGCTCGAGGTAGGCCGCAAGGGCCATGGAAGGATGCGTGGGACGGGCGCCGGACTGAATCATGCGGTCGCCTCTTCTTCGTCACCGCCGTGGCACTGCATGAACGGTTTGCCACTCCCACACGGGCATTCCATGTCCGCCGTGACCAACGGCTCTTGCACCGGCGGGTCTTCGGATGCGCCCGGAGGCAGCTCTTCCTCGTGATGCGCCACCGCGTGCTCCAGCTCGGCCGCATGCCTCGCCATGTCGTTCGCTTCGATGGCCTGCTCTTCCTCTTCGCGCCGCACCTTCACGTTGAAGACCTTCGTCGCCACGTTCGATTGCACGCGCGCAACCATCGTCACGAAGAGGTTGTAACCCTCTTTCTTGTACTCTTGCTTCGGGTCTTTTTGGCCGTACCCGCGCAGTCCGATGCCGTCGCGCAAGTGGTCCATGTCCGTCAAGTGATCGACCCAGGACTTGTCGAGCTCTTCCAAGTAGATGTGCCGGAAGACGCGCAATAGAAGCTCGGTCCCGATCTCTTTCTCGCGTGTTTCGAAAGCCTTCTCCGCACGGTCGAACAAGTCGTGCGCAAGCTCTTGGATGTCCGCGGCCTCGGAGATCTCGTCGGGCAGGTCCATCCCAAAGTGCTCCTTGAAGCCTTGGAAAATCCCACCCCATTCCCAGTCTTCCGGTGGCTTACGCGGAGGACATGACTCCTCGACCATCGACGCGATGATCCGATCGAGCAAGTCGAGGAAACGTTCGCGTTGCTCGGTGAGCGCGAGCGGGATCTGCGTCATGCACTCGTCGAAGATTTCTGCCGCTTTGTCCTCGCGCCCGTCGAAATCGACCTTCACCCCGTAACGCGTGTAGATCTCTTTCTGCAGGTTCGACACTTCGACGAACTTCTCGACCTTCTCGAAGTCCTTGCGCGTGAGCGTGCGCGGGTTGCCTTCTTTGTCGCGCGGCATGACCGGATCGGCCGCGAACATCCCCAGCATGTAGCCGACATCCGGCGTGACATCCTCGACGATTCGAGCGAGCGACTTGATCGTTCGCGTCTCGCCCGTGGGCTTGCCGTCTTCGTCCATCACCTCGGGTTTGTAACGACCAACCAAGATTTGCTGCCGCAAATCGTAGATGTTCTTGCGCTGCGCGCTCATCACGTCGTCGTACTCGAGCAGGTTCTTACGAATGTCGAAGTTGCGTTCTTCGACCTTCTTCTGCGCGTTCTCGACGCTCTTCGTCACCCACGGATGCTCGATGGGCTCGTCGTCCGGCATGCCCATCTTTTCCATCAGGTTCTTCACGCGATCGCCGGCGAAGATGCGCATCAGATCGTCTTCGAGCGACAAGTAGAACCGCGACAAACCCGGATCGCCTTGACGACCTGCGCGACCACGAAGCTGATTGTCGATGCGGCGTGACTCGTGTCGTTCGGTCCCGACGATGTACAAGCCTCCGACCGCGCGAATTTCTTCGCCTTCGGCCTGACACTCGTTGCGCAGTTGCTCCGTCAGCTCTTCGAACGCTTCGGGCTCGGCTTCGGGGATGCGGTTTTCCTCTTTGAACCGCAGCTTCGCGAGCATCTCCGGGTTACCACCGAGCAAGATGTCGGTGCCGCGACCAGCCATGTTCGTACTGACCGTGATCGCGCCTTTGCGACCTGCTTGCGCAACGACGTACGCCTCGTTTTCGTGTTGCTTGGCGTTCAAAACACTGTGCGTGATCTTCTTTTTCGAGAGGATCTTGCTGATCGCCGCGCTCTTCTCGACGCTCGTCGTGCCCACGAGAATGGGTTGTCCCTTCTCGTGCTTCTCCATGATCTCGGTGACGACGGCCGTAAACTTCTCGCGCTCCGTTTTGTAAACGACGTCCTCGTCGTCGGTGCGAATGTTCGGCTTGTTCGTCGGGATCTGGATGACGTCGAGCTTGTACGTGGAGTGGAATTCCGAAGCCTCGGTGTCGGCCGTTCCGGTCATGCCCGACAGCTTCTTGTAGATGCGGAAAAGGTTCTGGAACGTGATCGTCGCCATCGTGCGACTCTCTTCCTGAATCCGCACGTTTTCCTTCGCTTCGACAGCTTGATGCAAACCGTCGGACCAACGACGACCGGCGAGCACGCGTCCGGTGAACTCGTCGACGATCATCACTTTGCTGTCACGAACCAAGTAGTTGACGTCGCGCTTGTAGAGCGTGTGCGCGCGAAGGCACTGGTTCATGATGTGCAGGGTTTCGAGGTTGACCGGATCGTAGAGGTTCTTGCCCTTGATCGCGCCAATTGCGCCCAAGAGCTTCTCGGCCATCTCTACGCCGTCGTCAGTGAGCGTGACGGAGTGTCCCTTCTCGTCGACGTTGTAGTGCTCTTCGTTGCGCAGGCGCGGAATGATGTCGTTGATGACGCGATACTTGTCGCTCGAACGTTCGCCCTGACCGCTGATGATCAGCGGCGTGCGCGCTTCGTCGATGAGGATCGAGTCCACTTCGTCGACGATGGCGTAGTGCAGCGGGCGCTGAGCGTAATCGAGCGCCGAGAACTTCATGTTGTCGCGCAAGTAGTCGAAGCCGAACTCGTTGTTCTGCCCGTACGTGATGTCGCAGCGATACGCTTCGAGTTTGTCTGCGTCGTTCTGCTGATTGACGACGACGCCGGTGGTCAAACCAAGCGCGGTGTAAAGCCTGCCCATCCACTCGGCGTCGCGTGTGGCGAGATAGTCGTTCACGGTGATGACGTGGACGCCCTTGCCTTCGAGCGCGTTCAAGTAACACGCGAGCGTGGCGACGAGCGTTTTGCCTTCACCCGTGCGCATCTCGGCGATGCTGCCTTGATGCAGCACCATCCCACCGATGAGCTGCACGTCGTAGTGACGCATCCGGAGCGTTCGGCGCGATGCTTCACGACAAACAGCAAAAGCGGGAATGAGCAGATCGTCGAGCTTGGCGCCGTTGTCGAGCTGCGTCTTGAAATCCGCCGTTTTTCCACGAAGCTCTGCGTCCGAGAGCTTCTTCATGTCTTTCTCGAGCGCCCCAATGGCTTCGACCTTCGGACGCAACCGACGTACGGCACGGTCGTGTGAGGTGCCGAAGAGCTTTTTCATCGCCCAGGTGAGCATCGTTATTTCGCCTTGGCTCCGTTCGGGTTCGATCCGAGCCCGATCTTATGCGGCCTCTACAATGGCACGGAGCCTGGCGAACGTAGTCCTGATGGTGAGATCGTGCAATAAAAGGGTGAGGTGCAAAGCTCCGTCGGGGCTGCTAGCATCCGCGCCGCACGCATGAGTGGCGGAATTGGCATACGCACTGGGTTTAGGTTCCAGCGCCGAAAGGCATGAGGGTTCAACTCCCTCCTCGTGCACTAGTTGATGATTTTTGGTGATTGAGGTCGGGACTTGCGCCTCACCCCCAGTTCTCTCTCCAACTCCGCTTCGCTACGTGGAGAGGGGGGGAGCGATAAGACCGTAACCTCAGGGCACGCAAACCTGATTGTCACACTTGGGTGTGTTCGCGGGGCAATGCTCGTCTTTGTCGCACTGCACGCACTGTTCGCCCTTGCAGATCGGCAACGTCGGAACCTTGCAGTCCAGGTCCGCCAAGCACTGCACGCAGTCGTTCTTGTCCTTGCACACGGGCGTCGTCGGGTTCGTGCAGTCCGCGTTCACCACGCACACCCGACAACTATTGCCGTCGCAAATCGGCTGCGCCGCGCCGCAGTCCGTACTCGTCAAACACTCCACGCAGTTCCTCGACCCCAAGTCGCAAACGGGCTTGCCAGCGTCCTTGCAGTCCGCGTTCGAGACGCACGCTGCATGGCACTTCTCGTCCGTCCCGCATAACGTTCCGGCCGGACACTGCTCGTCGACCAGACACTCTTCACATTGACCGTCGTTGCGATCACACGCCGGAGCTGCCGCGCCACAGTCACTGCTCGTGACGCACTCGCCACATTGTCGTCGATCAGGATCGCACAGCGGCCGGCCAGCATCGTTGCAGTCGGCGCTCGAGATACATCCCACGCAGATGCCGTTGCCCATGCCCAAGGTCGTGTCGCAAATCGGCGAATCACCAGGACAGTCGCTATTCACGGTGCACGCCGCTTCGCACTTGTTGTCGCGCGGGTAGCACGTCTTGCCCACGCCGCAATCGGCCGTCACTCGGCACTCTTCGCACCGGCCAAGCACGCAGAACGGCGAGCCCGCTCCGCACATCGAATCGGACGCGCACTGCATGCACCCCAGCGATTCACTGCATCCACCAGCGCACTTGTCGCCGCCGAACGTGCAATCGTTGTTCGTGTTGTTGTTGGACGAAGTGCCCGAGTTTGTCCCGGAACTACACGCCACGACAAAGATGCCGGTGACGATGAACGTCGATACCGCGGCAATCCACCGCTTGGTCGTCGATTGTTTCAACATGTCGTTTGTCTCCTAAGAAAAGCTGTTCACGTCCGTAAGGACGAATTTCAACGGTAAACGAAGACGCCGCGAAGGTCTTCAGTCTGTGAGATCGGCACCCCGCCTTTGATGGACGTGGCGCGGAATTGATAGATCATGCCCGGAGTCAGTGCAGGCCCGCCGTAGTCGATCGACACCTCTTTCGCACCGCTCGGGCTCGGAACCATCAGGTTCTCCCAAACGTTTTTCCCGAACGCATCGAACATGCGCAGCTCGTAAAGGTCTTCGCTCGAGTCGTCTTCCCAGACCAACTTGGGCGTGCCCATCACCTCTTCGATCGCGTCTTTTCCAGGCGAGATAGTGCCCAGCGCGCCCGTCACCTTGAAACCCTCTTTGACGACATCAGCGCCAGCCACGGTCACGTCGAGGATCGCCGTGCCGCCGATCGAAGTGTCGGGGTCTCGCACCAAACCGTCGTTCTCGAACGCCGCGAGGACGACGTAGTCGCCATCCGGAACGCCGACGAATTCGTACGAACCCGTAACGTTTCCGACGCGTAGGCCCTTGGGTACTTCACCACGGGCAGCATCCGCGACAAACGTTTCCTTGAGCGCCAACACGACGCTCGTCTCGCCAAAGCCGTTGCCGTTGACGATCTGCACGTTTCCGCTCACTCTCGCAGTCGCCGCCGACAACACGTTCAGGATGACGTTGCTCGTTTTCTGACCCGCCGTGACGTCCACGGACTTCGGTTCGATCTGCAAACCGGCGGCATACGCGCGCACGTTCACGCCCGTGCCCGGAGCGACGTTGAAGACCACGAAGCTGCCGCTGAAGTCGACGACGCCCGTTGATCCACCCGCCACGACGAGCGCGCCAGCGGCCTTCAGATCCAGCCCAGCACCGATCGCGACGCTGCCTTCGATCGTGCCAAGACCATCCGCGTTTTCGATGGGAAGCAGCGCAATTTCCGTCGATGCGTTTTGCACGACCGGCGGGTCACCCGTCGCAGTGTTCACGTCGATCGGAAGCGCCACGCGCGGGGCGAGCGGGAAGGTCTGATATTTTGCAGCATCCGCGCGCAACGTCAGTTTTGCCGAGAGCGGCTTGCCTTGCGCATCGCGCTTGGAAGGCACGTTGAGCGTGTACATGCCCATCGCATCCGTGATGGCGACGGGTGATACGGCTGCATCGTTGGCATCACGCGCGACGATGCGTGCATCCGCAACGGCCGAACCGTCGAGCGCATCGACCACCTTGCCCTTGAACGACACGGGCGCCAAACACTGCGGACTGCTGCCCTCGACCTCTTCGCAGACAAACCCCAGCTCGCACCCCGCCGGCGTGCCGACCACGCAGTCTCTGTCGTTGTTCTTGGGCGGCGGATCGTTTTCACAGCCAGCGAACGTGGGAAGGGCGAGCGACAAGGAAAGAAGCGTCATCGCGCGAAGAAAATGCATTGCAACCTCCGTTAAAGAATCCATCCGACCCAGGCGAATCGGTTTCAAAGATATTCATTGCACGATTCGATCCATCCCGTCCACGACCGACAATTGCGGGAATTCGCGAGCTTTTTGCAGCTTTGCAAGCAAGCCGAGGACGTCACTGACACGTCATGCTGGTCGGAGCGCTTTCCACGTTTGGAATGACGCGCCGTGGGAACAAAAAGCGCACGTGAACCGAAGTCTTCGTCCGCGGACACTCACCACATCCTGTCGGTGATCGTTTTGCCCGCTCCGACAGTTGCCCCAGCGCTCGATGCATCCACTCAGGACAATACGAAGGCGACGACCAAGCCGCCTTGACAAGCTCTACAAATGCCTGAATTGCCGAGCTCTCAACAAAGCCCGCGTGAGCGTGATCACCGACGATTGCGGGACAAAGGCCGCGGGCACGCGTGCTGCAAGGCGCCTCGTCATCATGACGAATTTGCCGACGATTCTGCTTCTGGATGAGGAATACATGATGCGCGAAGCCACAGCGCTGCTGCTTTCCAACCGCGGAGGGCACGTCACGAAAACCGCGACGCTCGACGAAGCGCTCGCAGAATTGGAACGACGAACCTACGACGTCGCCGTTATCGATCTGCAGGCTTCTTCCAATCCAACGCTCGTCCTGCATCGCCTTGCAGAAAAGGCGGCTTTGCCCATTCGTGTGATCGTTTGTACGGACCAACCCCTGTCCAAAACCGACCCTACCGGCATCACCGATGTGCTCGTCAAGCCGTATCCGTTCGACCGGCTCCTGACCGCCGTCTTCGGAGGTCACTCACGAACACTCGAGCGCCGCAGTCGATCTGCCGCCATGCCGCAATCTCGGCGCAGCAAAACCCTTCGCCGCAGCACTCCGCTCGTCAGACGTGGACGGGCCTAACAGCCCCGCGTCTTGCCTGAACGTAAATGCCCTCTCTTTTTTCCTCTGACACTTGCAAGCAAGACTCGGGCCGACGCATCTTTCGGTGCTAGTGTGGATCCGGAACCGAACACGCAGGGAGTCAAAAACCTGCCCATTGCCCCGGCAAACGCGCCGGTGCAACCCGTGTTCGGCCAGGTAGGGAGCTGTCGATGGGCATGGAGATGAAACTCCAGTTCAAGCTGTCCCAGCAGTTGGTGATGACACCGCAGCTGGTCCAGGCGATTCGGCTCTTGCAGCTGTCTCGTGTCGAACTGGTCGAAGAAGTCCGCAAAGAACTCGACGGCAACCCGCTCCTTGCGGATGACGGGGGGGCGGATGCGACGAGCTCGAGGGAGTCCGTCACCGGGGTCCGGGAAGTGCAAACCAGCGAGGCGAAGGCCGACCGGCTTGCCGATACGGATCTGGCCGCACGTGAAACGGACAAGCGGGTCAAAGAAGTCGACTGGGAGCAGTTCCTCGAAAACCGGCAGAGCCAACAAGCTCCGCCTGGCCAACGATCGGGATTCGAAGAGCTTCCGCCCATCGATCAGAACTTGTCGCGCGCGACCAACTTACGCGAACACCTGCTCTTCCAGCTTCAAATGAGCGACTTCGTCGAGAACGAGCGATCGTTTGCCGAGCTGGTCATCGGAAATTTGGACGAACGTGGCTATCTCGATCTCTCCGGTGGAGACAACCCCGACGGCACCAAACGCCCTGACGTCACGCTCGACGACATGGCCAAAGAAGCCGATCTCAACCCTGAAGACGCCCCGTTTGTCCTGGCCCTGATTCAGCGTCTCGACCCCGTCGGCGTCGCTGCTCGCGACCTTGGCGAGTGTCTACGCGTTCAAGCCGAAGTGCTGGGTTACGACCATATCGAGCAGGCGATCATCAAAGATCACCTGCACAACGTCGAACGACGCAACTTCGGCGCCATCGCGAAGGCGCTCAAGATCACCATCGACGAAGTGTGCGACGCAGTTCAAGAAATCCAAAAACTCGAGAGCGTTCCCGCGCGCAACTTCACCGAAGTCGACGACAAGACCATCGCGATCACGCCCGATGTTTTCGTGTTCAGAGATCAAGACGTCTGGACCGTCACTGACAACGACAAGGGTCTGCAAAGGCTGTTCATCAACGACAATCTTGCGCAGCGGATGCTGAAGGACCCGAAAGCCAAGGAGTTCATCAGTGAAAAACTCCGCAGTGCGCAGTGGCTCATTCGCGCCATCGAGCAGCGTCGTCGCACGATCATCAAAGTGACCGAGTGCATCGTCGAGAAGCAGAAAGAGTTTCTCGAAAAGGGCGTCGCGTTTCTGAAACCGATGATCCTGCGCGATATCGCCGAATCCGTGAGCATGCACGAATCCACGATCTCGCGCGTCACGTCGAACAAATACGTGCATACGCCGCAAGGCCTCTTCGAGCTGAAGTACTTCTTCAACTCGGCCATCCAGCGCGTCGACGAGGACGAGATCGCTTCGGAGAGCGTCAAGCAGGGAATCAAGAAAATCATCGCCACGGAAGACAAGAACACTCCGCTCAGCGACCAAGCCATCGTCAAGATCCTCGAAGACCAGGACGGAATCAAAATCGCACGGCGCACGGTGGCGAAATATCGCGAGATGCTTGGCATCTTGTCTTCTTCCAAACGCAAGAAGATGTTCTGAGCGGTTCTGACCAGGACGAGCAACCCTTCATGAGTTACGAACTTTCTGCCGAGCTGCTGTTTACGCAGTTTTTCCAGCCATACTATCCGCCCGACGTGCGCAGCGACTTGCAAGCGGCGCGCACGGTGGATGCCAATCCAGCGGGCAATCCGACCATCACGAGGCAGCTCGACGAGATTGCCGACACGTTCGCGCATCTTGCGCCCGTCGCGCTCGAGGCGCCTGATTTAGTGCTGGACAGGTCGGACGCGTCGGTGCATCGCTTGGGGGCGAGAATCACCAAGGAAAAGCGCAATGGGTGGCTGAAGCAGTCATCGGCGAAGGAGCCTCCATTTTTGGTGCAATTCGTGACTCATGGTGCGGTGTATCTGGGAGCGTGCGTCGTAAAAAACCATGGAGGGGTTTGGCAAGTACGACGACCGTTATGGGAATCGGTGGTACGGTTGGAGTCGGCGGCGGGGACGGGGGACTTGTCATTTTTCTCGTGGTGGTTGAAGGCGCTTTCCGATGTCGAGATCGATCACAATCGGCTTGGTGATCGTTATCGAACGCATGTGGAAGTGCCGACGTTCGATGCGAATTCGTTATCGGTGATAGCTCCGCCGGACCGGCGATTGCCGAAGTTGGCGAAAGTGCGTTATGATTTGCTTTACCAGCATTTGCGTGCACACTTGCCGGAATTGCGGAGCGTGGGAGACGATTTTCCGTCACCGGAACGATTTGCGGAGTTATCGTTCAAGTGGCTGGATTTCGTGTGGCTTGGTGGCGGGAGAATGCTTTTGATGCATGGTCCGACGCCTGAGGGGGTATTTTTGTTTTGGCTGGACCGGGGCGGATTCGTGAAGAGCGCGTTTTACCCGGCGGATGGTTTTCCCGAGCATAAGGTGCAAATTGACGGGGACAAACTGCGGGTGATATCGAGTATGGGTGGGAAGGTACAAGTGCACGAGATGTTATGGTGGGGGG
>CAZETM010000213.1:0-12992 GCA_964514885.1 uncultured Polyangium sp.
AGGCAAGGGTGGAAGGAAAGCGATTTTCGTACGCAACAGGACGTGCGAAGGGTCGATGGGTGGCAACGTCGGGTTGGTAGCGAGGGCGGGAAGGGTCGAGGCGTGGGGGCGCGGGTTCGGAAGCGAGGACGGGAAGGGTCGAGGCTTGGGGGTGCGGGTTCGGGAGCGAGGCGGGGGAGGCTTGAAGGCGGCTGCTCTGTGCCAAAGAGGGGGCTGATCAAGTTTGGCCCTGCCGTGGCTCGTAACGTGTTCCTGAACTATTGGCAGAAAGCGTCCACACGTCGTGAAGTGATGCCAGACGAGCCGGTCGAGTGGCCGTCATCTTCGCCCGTGGCACGCATGGAAGCGCTGGATCTGCTACAGCGGATCGAAGCTCGCCCGATCGTTGCGCGCTTCCTGCTTTCGGCTGCGATGGGCCTACGGCTCACCGAGGCGCGTAGGTGGTTACAGAAGGTCGTGGCGTCGGGGGCACTGGCGCGAGCCGCCACAGCCCGTGCCCGCTACGCCCTGGCAACGGAAGAAAAAGCGGTAGATGGCGAGAGCGTGCGCCCCATCATGATCATTCGCCGCTTACTTGCTGCGAAAGTTCCACAACGGTTTGCCCAAACAGACCTCGATCTGCACTGCCACGCGTAAGCTCTGGAATTTCAACCACAATAGGCGCCTCATAGAGCCTTTCTGGGCGACCCAGCCATGCAACAACATCGGCGACCGTAGCCTTTTTTTGGGCAACGCGTTCGATTAGTGTAGCGGCCTCTGGGTCGTCACCACGCAATCGGATGCCATTAAGGTCTAATAACCGCAATGCTGCCAGCCACGCAGCACGCTTATTTCCGTCTGTGTAACAATGACCGGTCGTAAAATAGACAATAAGATGAGCAGCCGCTAGCAACAGGTCCGGTTGGTCATCTTCATCTACTAACGAATACATAACAGCATTCTTGGTTGCCGCTATCTTTGCATCCGGACAACCACTATCACGAATTCCTGGCATTCCGCCATATCGGACGAGCGCGTCATCGTGCAGTGCGTTGATATCTTCCGCATCAACAAAAGACCACGAATAAAAGTCACTCATCTTGCGAGGACCTCTAGCGTATGTCCCCACTCTTCACGGGCATATTGCGCTGTCTCTTCCACGGACGGTCGACGAACCGCAACGTCCGCGTTGCGAAGCCAAATCAGGCTTGTCTTCGCACTCTCTAGTATCGCAGCAATAACAGGGCCTCCACGGAGTGCGATAGCCGAATTAACTTGTTCTGATGTTGCGAAACACTTAAACGTACGCGCATTCTCGTTTTTTAGGCTTACGAAGGATGCGCCTGGCTCAAACCCTACACCAGTTACGTTTCCTGATACTCTCAAAATCCGCGGCAATTGCGCAGGCATCTCCGCTAATGTGGCATTGCTAAAGGAGATGTTCGCAAATACCTCACCGTCTCGCATCGCAGTGTACCGCTGTGTGGTTACCCCTGCGGGCATCGCGAAAAGATACTTTCGCGCAGCGGCATTGCACATTCGCCCAGACCGTTCCGCGTCAATATCACGAATCAGGCGATCTACGGCCATTTGAGCAAGATTTAGCGTGAGCGTCTCGAATGGTATCGGAACTTGGCCTGGAATAGGACTCGGAGACGGGCGGGCAACACAGATAAAGGTGGGCGTGACACACCCTCCATCGATTTTGTCCAATTCCAAGTCGAGCAGCTTTGCGTCGGAAGCCAGCTTGCCGCCCTTACTACCGTAAGCCGGATCGTCAATCGCTTGTGTAATGATGGCCGATGCTGTTCGTCGCAACGCAGCCAACAAAAGTTCAAGTGGTCTGCCGAACGAACTGATGCTGAGCCGATGGTCTTCAAGACCGGGCTCTGTGCCGTCGTAGGTGATTTTCAGTTCGATCGTCACAGGGAGCATCCTCTACGACGACCGCATTTGATGTCAAGTCAAATAATGAGTCTTCTAGTGGCCGGGGTGTTCCGGGCTGAAACTAAAGGGTATTGTGCCACCGAAGTCCGGATCGCGCTGCATCTATCCGTCCAGGCATGGTTTAGTTACGTCCACTTGGTTGCCACGAAAACAGGTCTAGCTGCTCCCATCGCTTCGGTGCTGCCAGTGCTTCGACCATCTTCGCAACCACTGGCGCTGGCGTCATGGGCGGCGTAGGCGCCTTGGGAGCGTCCTTCTTCGCGCTCTTGCCACCCTGCACAACCCGTAGCCAACCCTTGCCGTTCGGAAGTTCTTTCGCCGTTACAGGTTTCTCGCCCGGTGGCGGAGCTGGGGGCGCGAGCGGCTTCGGCTCAGGAGCGGCGCACGGTTCGGCCGTAAGGGCGCGCGTGACGAGTTCTTCGATGCTCCACACGTGATCGGTGATGCCTGCGTCCATCGCAGGCGTGACGCGCAAGCTCTCGTGAACCCGGCAGAAGTTGTACCAGGCGACGTGGAGCGATACCGCGGCGCGATGATTCTCTAGTTTCTTGGAGAAGCCGTTGCAACGCCGCGTGAACCGGCGAATGTGCATACGCGTCGCAAGGTTGAGCCGTTCGACGTGCGAAGTGGTTGCGCGGCTTAGATCCGGCACGCCGTGCGCCACCTGCTTGGTGATGAACGGATCGCGCGGGGGCTCATAGCGGTGGTCGTGACGAGGCCCGTCCGCTCGCCCCTTGCGGCTGTAGTTCTTTTGGAGGATCGCATGGTCCGCCGATCCCGCAAACGATTGCCCTACCGCGACGGGATAGCTCTGCCAACCGTCCGTCGAGATCTCGGGAATCGTGACGAGACGTGCGCGAAGATCGGCGATAAACGCTTTCGTCTGGGCTTCGTCCCGCTTTCCCACCCGATACGAGACAATGAGCTTCTTGGTGCGTGAAAGCGCCATGTAAGTGTACGCGTCGCCAAACTCCTTGTCCGTGACGCGAGCTTGCTTCTTTTGGACGTACGACCAGATCTCGTCACATTGAATTTCGCGAATGTCGATACCGTGAACGAGCGCGTTATGCAGGTTGTCGCAACCTTTGCCCATGCTCATCGCCTTGTTGCGGATTGGCGTCGAATTGCGATTCGCTAGGAGCAAGGCCACGCCACTTCTGCACCATGCACATGCACGCTGGCACGCATGATGTTCGGTTGCTTTGCTGGTGATGCCAAGATGTGATGAATCGAGCGATGCTCATTCTGTTCGATCGTGGATGATGCGCCCGTCGTCGGATAGAACGAGGTGGCCACGAAGACGGCGCTCGGTCGCGCCAATGCCACCTTCGGCCACGGGTACGCGCCACACCTCGCCTGTATGTTCGGGCTCGAGCGCGACAAGTCCTTCTCCGCCGTCTTTTTGTGCCAAATGCATGGCGGCGGCGCGGAATAACTTCTGCTCGATTGGCATCGTGGGTGCGCTGAGTATTGGAAGGTGCGGAAAAGGTAGAGGCTCCGTGAGATCGATTCGGAGCAGGGCCCGCGCTCGGTCGGGGGTGATTTTTCCTAACTCGAGCGCTTCACCTACCAAAGATTGAAATGGATCACCGCGGAGACCCGTTTCGCGCGGTGCTGCGTCGGCGCTGAAGTCGCCTTCGTAATGATGCAACTGCCGCCGTCCATATTCCATTACGGATCGTTGTTCGTTCGTAAATCCATAAACGTGTTGTAGTCGATTGATTACGACGGTCCGACCTACGCCGAAGTGCTTACCGACTGCGTGGATAGCCAGCTCTGACGTTGGATCCAGGTTGCCGACCACTTCCGCAATTCCCTCGGAGGGCACCAGGAAGCACGCGGCGAACGCGCGAGCGTTCTGTTCCAGCTCGCGAAGCCATGGGGGAAGCATACCGTCTCCCGCCGGACTCACGAGCACGTGACGCGTCGGGCTGGTGAGATCAAAGAGGAGATGTCCAAGCTCATGGGCGAGCGTCATTCTGGCACGCCAAGGATGTCTGCCCTCCTCGATAATATTTACCAATATCGCAGGACGGGGCGTTCTGATACAGGCGCCCTCGACCAACCTAGCGACCTGGTCCTCGGTCACCCATACGATAAATATGCCCAATGACTCGACGACGCGCTTGACCGACGGAATCGGATCAGCGCCCAGATTGAGCAGGGCACGTACGTCACGCGCACGCTGGTCGCCCGGGTGAATCGCTTTCGACGTAAGCGGCGTGGAGATTTGAGGTAATGGTCGGGCATGCCGACCAAGCAAATCATCGAGCTCCGCAACATCGCGAATGACACGTTGGAATTCTCCAAGCGCCTGATCGACTTCCGTGGTGAGCACGCTACGAATGTCAAGCTGAGGATCGTCTGCGCCGCTGCGGAGCAGCAGGGTCATCGGAGCGGTACCGGCTTGTCCATCGAGTAAGTCATGCAGTCGAAGGCCGTACGCGCAAGCTACTCGGTCGAGTTGGGCGGCCGTCAACCGCGTTCTGGCTGTCTCGGCATCCCGAAGCAGGCCGATTTCGATTCGAGACCACGTGGCAAGATCCTCGAGTGACAGGCGTGCTGATTCGCGTGCTTGCTTCAGTATCGTGGCGATATTCGACACGGCGCGAGGCTAGCACGCCTGAAGCGCCACGTATGCAATATTTTCCGCTCACGTCCCGGGCTGCTCGTTGGCGACCGCGACACACCGTCGCACGCCCTCACTCCACATGCGGTGGAATGCTCCATTCCGATGCTTCCGCCGGCACAGGCTCGTCATCCTCCGCCGCGTGACCGAAAAACTCCGCAATCTCGTGCTTGCGCGCTTCCGCGTCCGCCCGGCCCAAATCAATGAGCCGTCGAGCAAATGCGCCGTCGAATAACAAGTAACTCGCCAAGTCCGCTTCCGTCGCTTCACCCACGTCCACCAACGTCAATATGCGCCGCACGAATGCGTGACTGCCACGAATGTTGCCCCGACGAACGTATTCCGCTGCCAATCGACCAATGTCCTCGGACGGGCGTACCACGAGCGACCGAATACTACTATATGGCATCGCCCCTCGTCGATCCGCCATTCCATTGACTCGCGTCAAGAACTCCGAGCCATACATTTTCTGCGCATCCTCGATGATGCCATTCATCCGCGTCATCACCTCGAGGTCCGTTTGCACGTGGTCGAGCAAAAACGCATTGAGGATCTTGCCCAGCAAAAATGCCGCCCCAGGTACCTTCTCGTCCTCGGGGGATGTACTCACGCCCGACAATTCTCGCGATAACCCAATCGCGAAAACATGCGTCGCTCCAAGTCGTAATGCCGGCGCTA
This sequence comes from uncultured Polyangium sp., assembly GCA_964514885.1. GTDB lineage: Bacteria > Myxococcota_A > Polyangia > Polyangiales > Polyangiaceae > Polyangium. The sequence goes on from CAZETM010000213.1 coordinate 5,234, forward strand.
TGGGCGTGTTCTGACGTACGCCGCCGTCCATGAACAATTCACGACCAATTCGCACCGGCGGAAACAAGATCGGAATCGCCGCCGACGCTAACGCATGCAATGGGCCAATGTGCGCGCCGCGAATGATCGTCCGAGGAGGTGCCACCGTGGGCAATGCGCCGTCCGGACCCGTTTGCATGAATATGACCGTCCGGCCCGATGCTACCTCGGTCGCCGAAACACTCAATGCTCCCAAATGACCGTGCCGCAACGTGCGCGCAATCGCTCGCCACGGAATCTCACGCTCGACGAGCTTGGCCATCGGCGCCACGTCGAACACGCCGACCGAACCCGAACCGCCACCAAACAAGACGCGCGGTAGACCAAGCGCCTGGCGAAAGCCAAATCCAAGGACGTCCGGTAAATCCAGCTCTGTCCAGAGATTCGAGAGGCGGCGAATACCCGTCGTGGGATCCGATAAGTGCGCAGCCAAAAAACATGCGTTGATGGCACCTACGGATGTGCCGCAAAGAATGTCGATCCGAGGAGCTGCGCCACGTACGCGCGCAAAGCCATCGAGCACATACGAAAGGACACCAACTTCGTATGCACCACGCGCTCCACCGCCAGAAAGAATGAGCGCTACTTTTCGGCGCCCCGCGCCCGCTCGTTTCGTAGGTCGTGCCGTCATGCCAACTCGCCGCGTGTCGCGGGTGTCGATCGGGATGATTCGAACCCGAGACTGTCTGCTTCCGACAGAATGCGCGCAACGACCGCCCTTCGCAAGAACAGCTCGCGTAGTCTTTCGTCGCGGATATGAGCAGCAACGGCGCGCACATGTGAAGAAGCACGGAAGAGCGCATCACGCAATCCAAGCGGACTGGCTCGACGAAGAGCATCGGTGCACAAAGCTCGGACTTCGATGCCGTACTCGGAAGCGGTGGACTCGATCGCTCCGAGCGCCGTACGGGCCAGCAAAACGCCCGTGTGCTGCTCCTGAGCGTCGACGCGCGCCGCTGCCTCGATGGCCGTGGCATAGATGTGATAGCTGAGCAGACCTTGCGGCTCGGCGAGCTTTCGAGCGGCCTGGGCGTAGTGAATTGCGTCAGTGGGGTGGTTCTCGGCTCGCGCAATGAGCGCACGGACGATGCGCTCGTGAACCGTGTCGTACGCGCTTCCGGTCACGGCAACGAGCGCTCCAGCATCGCCACAAAGCGTCACGGCTTCGTTGAATTGACCATGCACGAGAAGCACCTCGGCCGAGCACAAGAGAGTGTCCGCTCGTGAGTCCTGATCGGCGTATCGCTCGTGTGCTTCGCGTGCTCGTTTCAAATAGGAAAGGCCGCGCTCGATGTCACCAAGGCGTGCATACGCTTGGCCGACGTTGCTGAGGGTCTTGGCGATTTGAAAACGTCCGCTGATCGCAAGGTCGATGCTGATCGAGGAGAGCCCAAGCGCGATGGCATCCTGGAATCGCTCCATGACGAACATGGCGTACGCAAGCGCGTTTTTGGCCCTCGCTTCACTTCGTCGCGCTCCAACGACACGGAAGACGGCGATCGCTTCGGCATGCGCGGTGACGGCTTCGTCGACGCGACCGATGCGTCGCAAGAGGACGCCTTTGGATCGGAGCACTTCAGCACGAACTCGAGGCGGAAGCTTGGCCATCGCTGCAACGTGTAGCGCGCGCTCGCACGACTCGATGGCTCCTCGTACATCACCAAGGTCGCCAAGGATCTCGGCGAGGATGGTGTGTGCTTCGACTTCGAGCGCCGGTTGCCTGGACATTCGCGCAGCTTCGGTAGCTCGTTGCGCAACGGGTAAGCCTCGCGCAAGTTGACCGTCATCGCAGTCGATACGCGCAGTGCGTACGAGCGCGAGCGCTGCCCAACGAGCCTTGCCACTACGTTTGGCGAGACCACGAAGAGCTTCGAGATGTTTGCGTCGTTCGCTGCGTCGTCCGAGGTGTCGGTAGATCGCTTCGAGCGCCGCGTGCGAAGTCATTTGTCGCGGATCCGTCGGCGGAAGCAGCGCGAGCGCTCGTTGGTAGTAACGCAGTGCAAGCTGCTCTTGATGGGTCGCACGCGCGGCCGCGGCTGCCTCGAGGTACATCTCGGCGGCTTGTACGGTAGCTTCTCCACGTGCGAAGTGGCGCGCGACGATTGCTGCGGAAAGGCCTCGAGCAAGCGGAGTACGCGACAGATGTTCACCAAGCAGAAGATGCAGGCGTGCTCGCTTCGGTGCATCGAGCGCGAGATACGCGACGTCGCGCGCCAAAGGATGTCGGAAGTCGACCGAATCCGCGCGTCGATCACACAAGCCGCGAGCACATAGACGCGTGATGGCTTCGTCGTCAGGAAGACGCGTGAGCGCCAAGATGTCGGTGTCCGTAAGTGGTCCGCCAGCGACAGCGAGCCACGCGACGACGTCATGTTCTGCCGCAGGTAGCTCGCGAATGCGATCGCCGATGAGCTGTTCGAGTGTCGACGGCAGTGCTTCACCGCGCTCACCCGGTCGTTCATGACGAACCAGCTCGTGTCGACCGCTGTCTTTTTCGACGATCTCGAGCGTGCCGCGCTCGAGCAGCGCATCGACCATTTCCAGCAAGAAAAACGGGTTTCCCGCCACGCGTGGAACCAGCTCGCCGCAGATCGCCGCTACGCCGTCGCGAACACCCAATCGAGCTTCGACGAGACGGACTTGCTCTTCAGGCCCCAGCCCGCGCAGCTCGACGTGCACGAGACCCTCGACGAAAGACAATACGCGCTCGTCGGGACGACTGACGAGAATCGCGAGCAGCGGGATCGGTTCGGTGCGGCGAAGGATCTCTTTGAACAGTTCGAGGCTTGCACGATCAGCCCACTGCAAACCATCGACGAAGAGGAGTACCGGGCCTTTTCGCGTCATGCCGATGAGCAGACGACGCATGCCTTGGACGACGAGATCGTGTCGATAGTTGCTGGCGTCTTCTTCTTGGTGATCGCCGTGTTGCGTTCCCGTGACCAGCTCGGCCAGGCGTAGGATTTCGCGCGGTGCACTCGGCGCACGCATGAACGGAGTGAAGAATTCGCGCAGTGCGATTTGCACATCGTCGATGGGACTGTCGAGGCCCATGCCCGTGACTTCACGAAGAAGATCCGCAACCGTCGCGAGTGGCAGCTCGAGCTTGACGGGGGAACACTCGACTTGGATGACTCGAACGTTGCGGGGCAGATCCGACAAAAAGCCTGAAACGAGCGCGGTTTTTCCGATGCCCATCTCGCCGACGACGACGCGCGCGACAAGCTCGCCACGGACGGCTCGGGACATCGGACCGTCATCACCGCCGCCAAAAGGACTGACGATCGCTGCCGATACACAACGGTGATACGCCGCGTGCAGGTCAGCTCGTTCAGCGTCGCGTCCAACGAGATCGCTCTGGCCAATCGCAAGCTCGTCGGTGCGCTCTTCACGCGTGAGCGGACGCTCGAGCGAATACAAGCGCATCTGCGGAGGCACTCGGTATCCGGACGTGTCGCCAAGCGTGAGCACGGGTGCTTCACCCCAGCGAAAATCTCGGCGCACGAGTCGGTAAACACCACCAGCAAGCCAGGTCTTTCCAAATGGAGTCGCGGCACCGACGCGATCGGCGAGGAAGTCTGCGGGGGCTTGGAGCGTGTGCTGGACGAGGTGACCTTGTGTGTCGCGCTCTCCCGACGCGATGCCACGCACGATGGCGATCGATGCTTGCAGCGGCATGGGCAAGTCTTCGCTCGCACCCGCGAGGGCTTCGTGCACGTCGACCGCGAGCGATGCGGAATCTGCTGCGGATCGCGAAGGATTCGCCAAGAGGCCAACGATGGCTCGCGCGGACCAAGTCGATTCCCACGACCACACGGCGCCATGTTTGAAGGCGATGTCGTCGAGCGTCTGCTTGATCGATGTGCTCATGCGCCGAACCGCTTGATTCGCTGGCGCTGTGGGATCGTTCTGCGCTCCATCGATACGCAGCGTGACGACCGCGACGTGTCGAACCTCGCGCGCAACACGCACAGGCACTGGGCCGCCGCGTGTGTTTTCTGCGGGAATTCGCGCGAGCGGAGCGGCGGCCATCGTGGCTGCTTCCGGCGCTTCTTGAGGACTGTCTCCAGGCAGATCTACTTCACGTCCGAACAGCTCGAGCAGCATCGCTTCGATCGATGTCGAGTCGACGAGCTCTTGTTTGGCGAGCAGCGTGCGCATGATCGCGGCGCTCATGTCGCGCGCGGTTTGATAACGATCGTCGCCTGAACGACTCATCGCTTTGAGCACGATCGCTTCGAGTTCAGCAGGCGTGTCCGGCACGTAAAACGAAGGCTTTTCAAAGAGGCCGTTACGAACCGCGTCGAGGAGAATGTCGTCGTTGCTTTTGTCGTAAGGCGAGCGGAGCGTGAGCATCTCGTAGAAGACGACGCCGAGACCGTAGATGTCGCTGCGGCGGTCAGCTTGTTGACCGTGCGCTTGCTCGGGTGACATGTACCCGAATTTGCCCTTCAAAACGCCTTGTTCTTGGCGGAAGAGGTTTGCCGTTGCGATGCCGAAGTCGGCGATCTTCACGGCTCCTTCGTAGGACAAGAGGATGTTCTGCGGCGATACGTCGCGATGCACGATCGCGAGCGGCACACCGCCTTCGTCTTTGCGCTCGTGTGCGTAATGCAGCCCTTTGGCCGCTTCGGCGATGATGTAGGCCGCGACAAACGGAGGGATGCGTGCGCCCAGTCGTTTCGCGGAGGACATGATCTTGCCGAGGTCGAAACCCTCGACGTACTCCATCGACAAAAGCAGCCCGTCATCGCCGTGATCGCTGAACTCGTAGACCTGGACGATGTTGGGGTGATTCAGGCGCGTGGCGAGGTGCGCTTCTTCGACGAACATCGTGCGAAAGCGCCGGGACGAACCGTGAGCGGGAAGGACGCGTTTGACGACGAGGAGCTTGTAGGTGCCTTCGGCGCCGCGTTTCTTCGCAAGAAACACCTCGGCCATGCCGCCTGCGCCCAAACGGCGGAGGATTTCGAAATCGGCAAGTTGGTCAGGGTGCATCGCCATCGCGCGCAGTTGAAGACGGACGGTCCGCTCGCATGGTAGCGTCGCGAGCCGAGTCCCGGAACAAAACGATGCAACTTTGCCCTTGTCGACTCCGCCGCTCCATTGAACGTGTGCGTCGCCCACTCGTTGGCGTCTCGATCCTGTTCGCGCTGCTAGGTAGCTCTCGGGCTGCGTTGGCCGACGATCCGGTGGCCAAGGGAGTCGACATGGAAATCGATCCCGACGCGCCAAAGAAGCCGCCTGCGGAGCTTCCGCCACCTGACCCGGGTGCATGGGGCGTGGGTGGCAAAGAAGAGGCTGACGGGAAGTTCGCCCCACAAGGGAAAACGGGTCACCTGAAGCAGGAAGAAGCAGACGCTGCCGAGGCTGCGAAACCCGAGAACTACCGCGAAGTTCCGCCGCGCGATTTCGGCCTCGACATGGTGATCGGCTTCGGAGAAATCCGCGACGTTCGAAGCGACTCGAACCCAACGAAAACCACGGTTGCGTCGATCGTTCCGTACTTCGTGTGGCGCATGAGCGAGCGTTGGTCCTTTGGATTTCGGTTCCCGCTTGCGAAAGGATCCATCGACGGACCGGTGACGCAGGACGAGTTCAGTCCGTTTGCGACAGGCAACTTCGAAGGGCACCTCAAGTCGACGTTGAAACTGCGCCGATTCATGCGACTTCCATTGTCGCTCGCAGTGGCGCTTCCGACAGGCCAAGGCGAGATGTTTCCGCCAGCGGGCAACACGGACGCGAAGCCTCGAGCGTTGCTCAACCACGCGGCAGGCGCTGCGCGCGGATGGGAAGATCAAGCGCTCTTCACGCCGAAACGACTGAGCTTCGTGCCGAAGGTGGGCTTTACGTACGACACACGTGACTTGCATTTTGCAGCGAGCACAAAGCTCGAGCTGATGATCCGTACAGCGGGCGGCCTTCCTGCGAGCGACGACGAAGGCACTGTGCATGATCCGGCCACGAACTGGGTGACGACGGCGTCGTTCTTCTACGACTTCCTTGACGGCAAGGTTTCGCCTGGATTGCGTGCATGGTTGGCAGTGACGCAACTGCCCGACTCGGTTCGAACGAGCGACTATTCGGGCGCGCAGTTCGTGGTCGAGCCGGATGTGAACAGCACGATTCCGATCGGCAAAACGATGGCCGTGCGTGCTGGAGTGGGTGTGGTGATTCCGGTGAGCGGCCCGATCGGTGGTTCCAACGCAGCAGCAATCAGGGGCGTGCGGATCAACGCGGCGCTGGTCTTCTAAGGTTGGTTTTCACACAAAACTCTCCTCAGCTCCACTAGCGTGTGCTCCCGCCGCTCACTTTTCGCAAAGCTGGTCCACACCCTCGTGGAAATTCGTTCAGATTTTCACGCAAAGTTGCACGCACCTGTGCTCGGAGCGTTCACTTTTTGAGTCGGCGGTCCACGCGTGCGTGGAACTTCGGTCACCCTCCAGCGCACATTTCCACACGCGTCTGCTCGGCGCGCGCACTTTGTTCGGTTGTTGACTCAAAACCGAGAGCCGTTGTACAGTTTTGCACGGGCAACGTCCGCCCACCATGGAGAAGACAAGTCGATGACCAATCCTGTTGACATCGAAGTATACTACAACACGCATCTTCCGACCGCGCAGGCGCTATCCGCATCCAGCATTCTCCCGACGCGTGTTGATATCGACCTCGCGATTGTAAATCTCGAAACGGGAATGCGTGTCGTGACCGAACACGCGAACGAGATTGTATTACATTTTCCCAAGGTCAACGTGGTTGCACTAAAGGCGCTGACCGAACTCGCGTTGGCGACGAAGTATGCGGCGCTGCGTGCCGAGCAACAAGTGCCTGCCGAGTCGCAAATGGCGACGAAATTGTCCGAAGCTCGGGGTTTACGCGCGAAACTCTTGAGTGCGGCAAAAGCGCTGGCGGAAAATGGCCTTATTCCACACGGAGAAGTGGCGGTCATTGCAGCGGGTAGCGGAACGCGTGATCGTGCAGAAGACTGTGTAGCGCTCTCCGCATTGTTCCGTAATCATGCCGCGAGCATTACGGGCAAACACCCGATTACGACGGAAATGATCGATGAAGCCGCCGCCGTTGGTTCATGGCTTTTGGCCAACTTAAGACCCGCCGACGCACCCAATCCCCCGGCCGCCGGTCCAAAAGCCGCCGTAGAAATTCGCAATCGGTTCGTTACGCTGCTCGTCGACGGGCACAACAAGCTTCAAGCCATTGCGCACTATTTCTATCCGACGGATTGGGAAGAGCGCGTGCCCGCGTTGGGATCGCGGCGTGTGACCAAAAAAAAGACGGAACCAACGCCGCCGCCAGTCCCGGCAACTCCCTGAGTTCTACTCGACAATAACTTCCGGCTTTTCACAGCAAAACGTCGGCGCACGATCTTCATCCAAAACTGCATTGCCCTTTGGTTCGCCGCCACTTGCGCCGCACATTGCCGATAGATGCTTTCGGTCCGTTATGCGCTTGGCCGCGATGCCCAGTCCAGCCGGCACAATGCTGGTACACACGCACGCGAGCCAAGCGGGACCGGGCTTCGCAACGCCGCACGAATTCTTTGAGCTCAACGGGTTGATTACGTTGAACACGTCAATGACATCACCTTGTTGGTACGCGGTGAGCATTCGGTCCACGGTGTCCACCTGCGCTCGCGACCACGAAGGCGTCAGCGGAATCATTGACCAGAAGTCATCGACGAAATCACCCAAGCCCGCGCCCA
>CAZETM010000214.1:0-12956 GCA_964514885.1 uncultured Polyangium sp.
GGTGCGCGTTCGACGACCGTCGCGCTTTCCAGCGAGGGTGCGCGTTCGACGACCGTTGCGCCTTCCAGTGAAGGCGCGCGTTCGACGACCGTCGCACCGTCGAGTAGGGGCGTCGATGCGACTGGTGCGGCGCTGCGGACCGGTTTCGCTGCCGGCGCGGCGAGCGGCGCGGGAGCAGGCGGAGGGTTATTGAAATCGCCGGTCGTCGACCCACCACCCTCTCCGCCGGTCGTGCCTGAATTATTGTTGTTTCCAGGATCGAGGCTCGTGGGCGCTTGGCTCGAGCATGCGCTCGCCCCAAGCACGGCGAGCAGGCTGAATATCCAAATTCTTTTCATTCGCCGCCTACCTTTCTCACCTTCATTGCTCCGCCGTGATCCACATGGATACGTTGTCGCGGAAGGTATTGAAATTGTCGGTACTACCGCCAAACTTGAAGGGATGGGCCGCATTCCCGTTGGGGTTCGTGGTAATGAAAATCTGGCTTTGCGCCGCGTCCGCTACATTGACGCGATTCTTGATCTGCGCACAGGCTTTCGCCGCATCGGTGGCCAACTCGGACATATCGAGCGCCGCGCTGGCTTGACCATTGCCGCCGCCATGACAGCCCAAACACCGCGTCTGGAATTGAACCTTCGCATTGGCATCGAAAGCCGCCACGTCTTTGCACCCGCCCGTGGGGTCGACGCCTCCCTCACCCGCGTCCGGATTGACCGGAAGTACCGCCTCGATGGTCTCGAAAGCAATGCTCAGACGGGAATCCGACTCCCAATTCACGAAAAAGAACGTCCCCGGTCCAATCGTTTCGGTGCCGGCCAGGGCAAGCGTCTGATCGACGTTGGAGAAACTGTCAGTCGGATCGGGAATCGGCGCCGCACCGACCGGATGCATCACGAAGAGCGGATGCACGATATGCAAACCCGCCTTCGACGTCGTGTGAATCTGGATGTTGGTCAACTCGAGCGTCGTGTCCGTCAGGTAATCCGCTTTGAACGTGACGGCCATCCCGCGGAAATCTGCGCCGAGCGGCTCGAGATACACCGCATTGAAACCAATGATCGGCGCAAACGGCTCGATATACGGTCCCGGCTGAGCCGGCGGTGCCGAAAAACTCTTCGCCTCTTCAGCAAGCCACGTTTGAACCTTCGGCAAAAGCGTATCTTTGAGCCCAGGCGAATCCAAGTTCGTCGTCCCGACATGCCCTTTGCCCGTCATTGCATGCGTCAGCAAAATGCTTTGCTCAGGTGTGGCAGCCAAAATTCCTGGCCAGCTCACGAACGATTGATATCGATCCGGCCCGGCCAAAAATGGCGTGTCCGCAAGCCCCGCAATGTCGTGGCACGTGCCACAAGACTGCATCAATTGAGCCTCCATCGCCGCGAATGCATCGCGCCCAGGATTCGACGGCCCCGCATCCTTCAACCCACCACCCGTTCCACCACTCGGCCCAGGCAATGGCTGAAGCTGCGTCGGTTGCTCCACACACCCGGCCGCCGCCGTCGCCGCACCAAGCACACACACGCCAAGACCGACGAGAATTGCGCGCAATGCACGCGGATGCGCAAATTGGTTTTGCTTCGTGCTCATATGTTCAGATTGGCCTAGTTGCGTCGAAATGCAAAGCTCCAATTTTTCTTTATGCACGACACACGCCATCCGCCTTCAGTGCCATTTTGCCGTGCAATGGTATGCGCCACCTCCCCCCCTCCCTCGATGCAATGGGTCAGGGCTGGATCAACAATGCACCAGGTGGATCAACGATGCACCAGGTTGAACGACCAGTGTACCTACATTGTGGTACAAAAATTTGGCCCTTCGAGGTGTGTGGATGTACGACATGGACCATGATTCGGTTCCTCCTCCCGCTGGCCTCAATCCTCGCTCTGGGGTGCACCCAATCAGCCGTGCAACAGAGCGCCGCTGTGCCGCAAGCTACACCCGTCGTCATGGTCTACGATGGGCAAGGTGATCCATATTCCGACGGAAGCCCCTTCGCCTCGGGCCTCAAGCGTGACTACCGTCGGCGCGACGTAGGTGACTTCGTCGTGTATCGATTCACGGGCAGCAGCCAAAAGGCGCCCGTGACGCTCACGAAGCGCATTCTCGCGCGCACGGACGACACGCTCGAAGTCGACGTGATTCTCGAGCAAGGCAAGAAGAAAGAAAAGTTCCGCGTCAAACTGAGCGATTCGCCGGCAAGCCGGGACGAAATCCTCTCCGCCGCGCGAATCGAGCCGGGCAGACTGGTCCTCATTTCCGTCGACAAGTTCAAAGACTTGATGGCCAAGACATTCGTCATCGCCGACGAAAACGAAAGTCTCGTGCAGTCCGAACAAGTCACCGCGACGATTGGCCACGATCCGGTGCCCGCGCGGCGCAATACCTACCGCGTCAGGCTCGGTAAGAAACACGCCCTGCTGCGCTCGACGTCAAGCCCTGATTTCTCTTGGGGCGACATCGAAGGCGAAATCGTGACCGAAAAAGGCAAGGTTCTCTATCGGGCCGAAATCATTCATATCGGCCGCGCCACCGTCATTGATAAAACGCCGCAAGTCGCCGCTTCGAGCTACGACGAGTTCGAATAGGTGCTCACGACATACGCGTGCTATCGTCGCTCCTAGGGGAAACCTGCATGGAACAGAGTGCCGAAACACCCGACGCGCCCGAGCAGAACGAGCCGTCATCCAGCTCCGAACTCGGTCCGTCGCATTCCGAAGGACCCGACCCCGCGATCGGCGCAGGCCTGACGCTGTTCGGCATCTTCATCATGGGCCTCGGTGGATCGAGCAACCTGCACTATGTCTTCAACGCAGGCAGCTTCATCGCGATCGCCGGCGCCGCCGTGTTTGTCCTGTGCGTCGCGCTGTCCGCAATGAAGCAGCGTTCGTCCGGGCAAAACACCTAGTTGAACATTTGGGGCTTCGAGTCGCCTTCGGCGCTCTTCGCCCCAAACCCCCGATCGATTCAGAGCGTGTTCAACAGGCGTTGCGAGCGAATCGGGGCTAGAGAGGCCGATACGAAGCGTACTTCAGTACGCTGAGTGAGGCCGATACGAAGCACCGGTTCGCGCAGCAGCCTGTTGAACACGCTCTCAGAGCGTCTCGTTCTCCACCGCATCAATCTCTTCCGCAGGCACCGCTAGCTCCGACGCTACATGCCGCAACTCCGCGCGCTCTGCCGGCGTGAGCTTGCCGTCGGCTGCCGCAACTTTCGCCAATAGCCGAATCACCTCGACACGCTCACGACCATCGCAAATCGCCTTGAGCTCCTTCACGCACAGCGTGAGTTCCTCGTCGCGAAGCTCCGAAAGCTTGCCTTCGAGCCCACGCGCCACGGCATCAATGTCGACAGGCTTCAGCCCTTTGATGTGCGTGAGCACTTCACGCAGCGTCTGCTCTTCATGATCGGTAAAACGGCCGTCCGCGCTCGCCACTTTGACGAGCAGGATGACGACCGCCGCGATGTAGCGCAGCACGACGCTCTCATCATCAGGAAGCGCACGGCGAAGCTCCGCCAACAGCGCATCGAGATTGGGATACGTGTCCCCTTGCTTCAGGCCGAGCCAGGCGAGCAGTCCCACGGGCGACGAAAGTACCAGATTTGATTGGAGATGGGAGGCCTACCGTAAAGACCGTCGATCAATCCTCGGGGATGTCTGCCCCAGGCTCGCCGAGCCACTCGGCAACCGGATCGTCCGACTTGGGCGTCTTGAGTAGCGCGCCATCAGCAGCGTCCTTGCGAACGATGATCGTGCGGCGCGTGATCGTGTCGGGATTCTCGCGGGCCACGACCGTGATGACGTTGACCCCAGGTCGCAGCGACGCATCGAAGTCGAACACCGTCTTCTTAGGATCGGCTCCGTCACGATTGGACTTGTAGTAGAGCTTGCGCGAGCCGACGAAGACGTAGAGATCAAGCAGTCGTTCGCCATCGGAAGCGACGCCCGTGATCTTCATCTTGTCGTCACGCGTTGCGAGCGCTGCAGCCGCGATCTCGAGCGTCGGAGGCGCCTTCGTGTACACGTCCTCGAACGCCGGCGACGCCGCCGCAGTGCCACCAGGCGTCATCTGTGCGGCCGGGACAAACGCGAACCGACCGGTGCCAAGATCGATCTTGTAGTAGTCGTTCGACTTGCCCAGGATCGCAACCGATTCATTCGGCTTCAAACGACCGAACACCATCGCTGCCGCATCGGGAGATGCAAGCAACGTGGCTCCTTCGGCACCAGCCTTGAGCGTCCCAGTGGCAGCAGCAACGGCCGTTGGAATCGCGATCGGAATCTTGACCTTCTCCGTCGCGTACTCGCGCAAGTCGCGGTCACCGACGGACAAACTGATCGACGCCTCGTTGTCCTGAAGCTGCGACTGCACATCGAACGTGAAGAGGACACGACGAACGTCGCCCGGATTCATGTTCGAGATGTCAAACCTTCCCGCGCGAAGCAACAGTCCTTCACCGGAGAGGTTCGAGATATTTGCTTGGGAGTCAAACGATCGGCCCTTGCCGATGTTCTTGACCGTCAAGTACATCGAGACGGCTTCACCGCGTTGGATCTTGCCATCGCCGTTGCCACCGCGGTCGTCGGCGAGTTGATAAGCGTATTGGAAGAGCGGTCGTTCGATCGCACGGATGGTCGGACGAACCTCGATAGGCGCAGGCTCGAACCCACCAGCCGCTTCGAACTTCACACGCACACCATCGCTTCGCGTGAGCGCATCCATGGGGATTTTGCAAACGCGTTTCTGGTTTGCCGCACGAGGTTTCGTGGTGCCCGCTTTGCGTCCTTCGACCTCGCACCAACCAAGCGGAGCTTTCGCCGTCTTGCTCTGACCTGGCGCGATCTTGCCGAAGATCAGCTCCTTGTACGCGAGGTACCCGTTGTCGCTGTCGGTCGATCCGCGCAGCCGATAGATCGGGTTCTTACCGTTGTTCTTGACCGTGACCGAAAGCGTCATCGGCTCGCCTGCAACGACCTCGTCACTCGGACGATCCGTCGCAATCTTCACCTCGAGCTCGCTCTTCGCAGGACCTTGTGCACCGTCGGGAGCGTCGGCCCAATCAACGCTGAGCTTCTGCAGCTCCGCGGCGACCTTGCCCAGCTCGTCCTTGCGCGTCTGCTCGATGAAGTCCTTCACCGCATCGACCTGCGCCTTACGCGATTGCGAAGGCGGCGCCTTCGTTGCGAAGTCACGGGCAAACCGAATGGGGAAGTCGACACGGAACTCGTCATCGACGTCTCCACCACGCTCGCGCATCTCTTCACGCTCGACGCTCGTGAGCTGATAACGCACGACCTCGAACGGTTTCGACGCGGGAGCAGCTTTTCCGTTCGTCAGATGCGCCGACAGATCTCGCTCGCGCAAGCCGTCTTTCTGCATCGTCAGATCCATCTCGAACTCGTCGACGGTCATCGGATCGAGCTCGATGTCGGGCGTGACGCCGACGCCTTGAATCGAAACATCACCCGGCGTGAGGTACTGCGCGATGGTCAACTTGAGCGCGGCTTTTTCCGGCGTTACGTCAGGAAAAACCAACTGCACGCTGCCTTTGCCGAACGTCGTCGAACCGATGATGACCGCGCGATCATGATTCTTGAGCGCGCCTGCAACGATCTCGCTCGCGCTTGCGGAGCTGCCATTCACGAGCACCGCGATGGGATACGGAGGCTCGGTGCCCGGGCCATGCGCCTTCTTTTCGTCTCGACCTTCAGATGCACCAACGGTCGACACGAGCACGCCGCTCGCAATGAACTTGTCTGAAACGCGCGTGGCTTGATCGAGCAAGCCGCCAGGGTTGCCGCGAAGATCGAGCACGAGGCCCTTGAGCCCGCCCTTTGCACGAAGATCGGACAGTGCAATTTCGAGCTCGGTCGTCGTCGTGGCTTGGAAGTTCTTGATGCGCACGTAGCCGATGCCGCCATCGAGCGCGCGCGATTCGATCGAACGAACCTTGATGACTTCTCGTACGAGATCGAAAGGCTTTGGCGCCTGCCAACCAGCTTCGCCATCACGCGTGACCCACACGGTGACCTTCGTCTCCGGGTCGCCGCGAAGTCTGCGCACAGCGTCGTCGAGCGGCATGTTCAACGTCGACTCGTTGTTGATCTTGACGATGCGATCGAAGCGCTTCAGGCCCGCGCGTCCAGCAGGCGTATCGGGCATCGGGTTGATGACCGTGAGGACTTGATCGCGGATCGAAATCACGATGCCGAGGCCGCCGAAATGCCCCGACGTCGAGACGTTCATCTCTTTGTACGCCTCGGGGCTCAGGAAGACCGAGTGCGGATCGAGCGTGTGCAGCATGCCGTTGCACGCCGCATACTCGACCTCGCGCAGATCGACTTCGGTGCCCTTGAGGTTTTTTTGGACAAACGAGAAGATTTCGCGGAGACGAGCGGAGACATCCCAAGGTCCCTGAACGTTGTCGACGCGGAATTTCTTTTCTGCAGTCTCGACGCGGACGGTGACTTCATCGGTGCCGTCTTGCGTGATGATGACTTGAGCGACGTCGCGCTGAACGTAGTTGAGCGCCGACAGGAGCATCTCCTTCGGTTTTACTCGTCCAGGCTCCACGTATTTGTCGTGGATGAGCTTGAGCGTCTCGTTGACAGCTTCGAGACGCGTGAGGTCGTACGGTGGCTTTGCCGTTGGCCCTCCAGCGGTTACGGCGAGAGCGGGCTCGAAGCCGCGCCACAAGCCACCTGCGCCGAACTTCGCTGCGAAAAATGCAGCGATGACAAACGCAGCAAGGACGATGCCGACCTTCCCGAGGCGCTCGAAGATCTTCATGAGTTGTTCCCGAGTATAGACGCGCAGTCGTTCGCGTCGACGATGTGACGGGCGAAACGAGCGAAGGACAGAAACTCCGGACGCGTGGACTTATTCCGAAGTTTTACGAGGACGGTTTCTCCGAGCCCTCATCTTCCTTTTTGGGAAGCTGTTTGGGCGGTTCGCCATCGTCCTTGATGCCCTTTTTGAAGTTGCGGATCCCTTCGCCAAGACCCTTGCCAATGTCGGCGATGCGTCCCGCGCCGAACAGCAGCAAGGCGACGCCGAGAATGAGAAGCAGTTCCGGTATGCTGAATCGACCCATGATGGGCTCGCTCCTGCGAGGAGAAGGCGCCCCGCGTTCTTTGGTTGACAGAAGTACCATCCTCGGGCGCGGCGAGCAATGGAAGCTCCACGGCGCACGAGCAAACACGAGTGATTGCAGTTGATGCGGCTCTTGGGTGGGATGGGCGCCGCGAGTGTACTAACGTGCACGCCGCTGCTCTGCTGAGCCAAGAGGTGAGCCTAAGAGGTGAGCCCAAAAGGCGAGCCCAAGAAGCGAGCCCAAGAAGCGAGCACGAGAGGAGTCCGGATGTCCGCGGTGGTGATTGTCGGCGCGCAGTGGGGCGACGAAGGAAAAGGGAAGATCATTGACATCTATACCGAGCGAGCCGACGTCGTCGTGCGTTTTGCCGGCGGGCCGAACGCAGGACACACGCTCGTGGTCGGCGACGAGAAGATCGTCTTGCGTTTGGTGCCGAGCGGCATTTTGCGCCCGACTTCGCGCTGCATCATGGCGCAAGGGATGGTTGTCGATCCGGCCGTCGTGGTGAGTGAGATCGATGCGCTCGAGGCGCGTGGACATTCGACGAAGGGCCGCTTGTTCATGTCGGATTTGGCGCACGTGGTGCTGCCGTATCACCGACTGGTCGATGGTCTTCGCGAAGCGGGGGCGAGCGGAGCGCAGAAGATCGGGACGACGAAACGCGGCATCGGACCGTGTTACGAAGACAAAGCGGCGCGTCGAGGCCTCCGTATTGGAGACTTGGAAGACTTCGCGTTGGTCGAAGAAAAGCTTGCATTTGCGTCGTCGGTGTGGACGCCCGTCGTAAAAGCATTCGGCGGCGAGATGCCGGAAGTGAGTGCGATGTTGGCGGAGCTTCGACCGCTTGCAGCGCGGATTTTGCCGTACGTGACCGACACGGCAGCGATGGTCGACGAAGCGATCAAGCAAGGCGGACGAGTGCTTTTCGAAGGCGCGCAAGGCACGCTGCTCGACCTGGATCACGGCACGTATCCGTATGTGACGTCGTCGTCGGCGGTGGCTGGCGGAGCTTGCGTGGGGGCAGGAGTTGGACCCACGCGAATCAAGCGCACGATCGGCATTACGAAGGGTTATGCAACTCGAGTGGGCGAAGGGCCATTTCCGACGGAGCTGCATGATGCGCTCGGGGAACGAATTCGAGTGGCTGGAGGCGAATTCGGGAGCGTGACGGGGCGTCCGCGACGAACGGGATTTTTGGATTTGCCAGCATTACGTTATGCGGCGCGAGTCAATGGGCTCGACGGGCTGGCAGTCACGAAGCTCGATGTATTGAGCGGACTCGACAAAATAAGCGTTTGCGTGGCATACGACACGCCGAACGGACGGACGACGGAATTACCAATTCGGCATATTGGCCAGGTTCGTCCAGTATACGAACAATTGCCGGGCTGGCGTGAATCGTTATCGGCGGCAAGATCGATGCTTTCATTGCCGAAAGCGGCTCGCGATTACGTGGGATTCCTGGAAGCGGCCGTAGGCGTGCCGGTGTATTTGGTATCGGTTGGCCCGAGGCGCGACGAAACGATTGTGCTGCGGGATGCGTTTGGATGAGGTGACGGCTCAATCGTCACCACCCGCATTCGCCCTTCCCCCTAAACACCCGCCCAGCCTCAAAACCTTCTTGATCAACTCGTCGACTTGATCGATCGCCGCGTCGAACCGCACGTGACGATGTTCGTGAGGGACAAACCCTCACGTTTTCGTTTGTGCACGTTCTAAATTTGTTGGAGTACAAAATGACGCACGCGCATACCCAGAACGGGCATGCGCGTTTCATGCGTTCATGTGGCGGTTGCGATCGACGATCGCAACGAGTGATCAGCCGTTCTGACGCGCGCTGATCGCCTGGAGGGCCCCGCCGACACCAGCCATGATCTGACCGACGATCGCAAACAAGATCCACGCTCCGAACGGCACGGCGTCCTTGAAGGACCACAGCATCCCGATCAGGGGGAACGAGCACGCGACGTATAACAAGATGTTGCCAGCAGCCTGCATGGAATGAAGCCTTTCTCGAATCGAGTGAGGAGTGCCGAACGCGGAGGCGATTGTTGATCAGGCCCATGCGCGCTGTCAACTGTTTCATCGCGGGGCTCTGTCAGCAGCGTGTTATGCTGCGCGCGTGCTGTCCGGCGCCGTGTTTGTTTCGATGATCCTCTCCTCGCCGACGCTCCTGCCAAACCAAGGGACGAGCTTGGCGACTGCAGCGGCCGCATCGGGACGACCGCGCGAGTGTATGTCCACCGTAAGTGGCGGGCTTTCGCGTCGCCCAACCATCTGGCAACTCGCTCGTGCCCCCGAACTGGGACGTTATTGCGACTTGGTTGCTCGCGCCAAATCGCAACTCGCAACCGATCCGACCGCCGCAGCAAAGGCCGCCAGCGCCGCGGAAACTGCTCTGCCAGGTCGCGCTGCGCCACGCGTGCTGCTCGCCCGAGCCGCCTTTGCGCTCGGAAAGATCGACGACGCTGCGAAGGACTTCGAAAAGGCGCGATCGATCGACCCACGCAGCATCGAAGATCCACCCACGATGCACGATCTCGCGGAGGTCCTGCGCAAGACCGGCAAGCTCGAAGAAGCGCTCGCGATCTACCGAGCGCTCGTGCCGCGGATCGATCTGCTCGGTGCAGCCGATCGACGCGTTTCAGTGCTGCTCGAAGCTGCACACGTATCGATGACCGTGGCGGGAAAAACGCCGCCAGCAACGCCTTCGGCGCGTCCATCGCTCGACGAAGCGATTGCGTATCTTCGTGAAGCTCGTCAACGCCCGCCGACGGCACTGGCCGCTGACGTGCTCGTCTCGCTCGCGCTCGCGCTGGATCGCAGCGGCGATCGCGTGCAAGCCGATGCCGTGCTCGCCGACGCGCGCGTGCCCACGACGACGCTTCGTCCAGGCACGCCGTCCTATCTGGTGGCAGCCGAAGACAAGGTTTGTCTCGACGCACTCACCGCGCAACCAACGGATGCCGTGAAGCTTTGGGAGGCGTATTTAGCTGGTTCTGCAGGCAAAGGACCATGGGCAGCGGCGGCACGCGGCCGGCTCGAAGCAGCCAAGAAAGCATCTGGAAAGGCTCGGCCATGAAACGCTTGCGAGCCGAGATCGCGCTCGTGGGCGCCATGTTTGGCTGGGTTTGTCTCAGCACAGTAGACGTTTCTTCTGCCGCACCCACGGTGTGGACCGCGGCCAGACAGCCTGAAGCGGCGGCGCGAGCCGAGCTGCTCGAAAAGGCCGAACGAGCGCTTTACGAAGGGGCGCTCGCCAAAGAACGCGGGTCGATGTTGGGCGAGCTATTTGCGGACGACGCGGAGCGAGTTCGGCAAATCGAAGCGCGAACGCTGCTCGAACAAGCAGGTGGTGCGAATAGCCCGAACATGACGGTGCGATTGCGATACGCGAATGTCATCCGTTCCATGGCGCAGGATCAAAAACCCATCAATGCGAAGGCTATTGAATCGGCCAACTTGATCTTTCAATCGATCCTGGTCAGTCGCCCCGCGCCAGCCATTGCATCAGTGACGTGGAATGAGATTGCGCTGTGCCACGCAGTGCTTGGCCAGCGCGAAAAGGAAATCCATGCCTATGGCGAAGCGCTCGCGCTGGAGCCACTTGGATATCATCGAGCCGTTCTTTTGGCCAATCGCGCCGAATCGTTCATGGGCATGGGTCGGCTCGAAGAAAGCATTGCAGGTTATCGCGAATCGATTGCTGCGCTTTTGCCGATTGAAATGCACGTCTACGGGGTCACTACATTGTGGGGGCTCGCCGTTGCGCTCGACCGTCAAGGCGATTTGGACGACGCGCTCGAAAAGATCAAGCTTGCCCGCGAATACGATCCAATGGATGCCCGGCTCAGGAGTGGCAGTTGGTTTTATTCGCCGTCGCATGATGAATATTGGTACAAGGCGCTGGGAGCATGGAGTGCAGCGAGGGGCGCGGGCGACGGATTCGAAAAAGATTCCGAATATGGCCGGGCGCTCGAGAATTGGGAGTCCTACATTGGAAATGCACCGGCGAATGATCCTTATGTGGCATTCGCCCGAGCGCGTCGCGAAGCATGCGAAAAAGAGCGTCTACGCACGCTCGTAAAGGCACGTAAAAACTGACCAGACCACGGAGGGATTCGATTGACGCCCGATTCGCTGTTCGATCATCCCGTGGCTTGGTCCGGAAGGCCCAAAGTAGTCGTTTGCCCGCCAATGTATCGCATTGCCGCGGGCGTGATGGGCGTCACTTCTGCCATTACGACGGCTTCGGCCATTGTCGTGGCCATGGCGCTTGATCATAACCCAGGCTCGCAGCTCGCATTTGCTGTTTGGTCTGCGCTCTTGGCGGTTGCGCTGGGACAAGGACCCAAATGGTGGCTGAGCGAATTCGAATATGTGGTAACGGATCGGCTCGTATTCATCAAACGAGGTCAATTTCGTCGTTCGATGGACCGAGCGGCCATCAGTTACGCTCGGATTCATTGGGATCCCAATCACCCGGGCATTGGCGATTTGGAGCTGGTGCGCGCGGTACCCACGGGCGCGTTGCGGCGCCGATTGTCGATTGTCCTGACGGGTGTCGTCGGGCCAGATCGCGTTTGGGCCATCATTCGAGGCGTCACGCCGGCGACGCCTGCGGGTGACGGTCAACGCCTGCTTGCGCAACGCCTGGACGACGGCGAGCGTGTGTTATGGTCGGGCCGTCCGCCGAACGCGTGGCAGAATTGGCTTCCGAAGGATCGGCGAGCGGCAGCGGGCCTCGCGCTCGGGCTGCTCATGGGCTGCGCGTCGGTGTTCATTTCGATTCACGCGGTCAATGCGTTGCGCACGGTGGCAAGTGCGGGGATGGAGCCGAATTCCATTCAATTTTTCGCGCTCGTCACTTCGCTTGTGCTGACGATTATGCTCCAGGTTGCTGCATCGCTTTTTGGCATCTATATCTCCGTGGTTCGCCCTGCGCGTCTGCAATCTGAAACGCGATATTGGGTGACCAACCGGCGTGTGCTCATTCAACAAGGCGATTACGAATTGCATTTGGAGCGCGAGCATATCGTCGACGTGATCGACAGCCCTCTTCCCGGCGGCGTCGAAGACCTCTTTTTCGTCCTCGATGGCCCGAAGGCTCGCGCATTTGCGTCGAGCGGTGCGTTCGGAGAGCGTGAAATCGAAGGGCTTCAGCCGGTGTTTCACCGCATTGCACAGAGCGACGCGGAGACCGTACGCGGTCTATTGATGAGCTAATCGGGCAGATCGATATCGACAATCCCCAAATTCGACGTGACGATCAATCGCTGTGCATCGCGACTCAGCACCACAGTGCGCACGAATTTTCCTGCTTGCCATCGAGCCACGATTTTTCCGGTCGCCAGATCCAGCGCCATTACTTTGCCCGTCAAGAAATGGCCCAGATACGCTCGATTGCGCTTTCGATCATAGGCCACGGAACGCACGCCCAAACCCGTGTACATCGTTCGGACGATGGCACCCGAATCGTAATCGATTTCGTGCAAAACACCGAGACTTGCCATGGCCGCATATACGCGTCGTTTTTCGGGATCCCAATCGCATCCCCAGGAAAAAGCGAACCACATCCACGGCGCTTCATTGGAAGGCGCAAGCGCTCGTATTCGATAAGGATGGGTCGAAATCGCGACGGCTCCGAATGCACGGCCATTGATGGTTTTCGCCGGACCCGCAGCAAAACAAGCTACGCCTTCACGACGCTGGGGATCGAATAACGTATCGCCAGGAATGATGGGCGCGACAATCGTTTCGAGGGGCTCCAGCGTCGACGCACGAAAAACGTGCAAGTATTCTGCCTCGTCGCTGAACACACCAACGATATCACCAATAGGATCGTGAAATAGCTCGCCGGTTAG
>CAZETM010000215.1:0-12901 GCA_964514885.1 uncultured Polyangium sp.
GACGACCGCGGCAGTCGGGGATGAAGAAAAAGGGTCGCGTAAAGCAAGCGCGGGTAACGTTCAAACTTGATCAGCCCGATTTGTTTCGTCTAGGTCTTCCTTGCTCTCTCGTGTTAGCGTGGCGCGAAGCACGATGTTGAAATTGCGTGATTGCACGCTTACAGAAACGCTTCACGAAGGCCCTGCCACGATCGTACGACGTGTTACGCACAAAGCATCCGGCGATTCTTTGGTCGTCAAGGTGTCTGCTTTGGGCTCGTCCAGTCAGCGCGCCGTGGGCCGGCTGATGCACGAGCATCGAATGCTTGTCAAGCTTGGAGATGTCTCAGGCGTCGTGCGTACGCGGGGCGTGGAGCACGAAGGGGCGCAGGTTGCGCTTTGGCTCGAGGACCAAGGGTTGCGGTCGTTGGATCGCCTGTTGGCCGAGCGGGGCAGGCTACCTCTGCCGGGTGCGCTTCGAGTCGGATTCGAGTTGAGTCGAGTGCTCGAAAAAGTCCACGCAGCCGGTGTGGTGCACAAGGACATCAAACCGCAAAATATTTTATGGGACGAAGGGGCGGATCGGGTCGTTCTGATCGACTTTGCCATTGCGTCGGAACTCGCGGAAGAAGCTACGAATGCAGCGATTCCCGAGGCGCTCGAAGGGACCTTGGCGTACATGTCGCCCGAGCAAACGGGACGAACCGCGCGGGGGCTCGATGCGCGCACGGATCTGTATTCGCTCGGTGTCGTGTTATTCGAAATGCTCTCGGGGCGCAGGCCGTTTGTCGAAACGGATCCATTGGCGCTGGTGCATGCGCACCTGGCGAAGCCGGTGCCTTCGTTGGAAACATTTCAGCCGGGGATACCGCACGTCGTGACGCGGATCGTCGAGCGATGCTTGGCAAAACATCCCGAAAAACGTTATCAGACGGCCAAAGGGCTCGTGGCGGATTTGGAGGAATGTATTCGGCAGTTGAGCGAGCACTCGAGAATCGATGTGTTTTCGCTTGGTCTGAAGGACTTTTCGCCTACGCTGCGTATTCCCCAGACGTTGATGAGCCGCGAAAAAGAGGCGCAAGAGCTCCACGAGGCATTCGAGCGAGCGGCGGGTGGCGGTGTCGAAGTGGTGCTGTTGGGAGGTCCTTCAGGCGTTGGGAAGACCGCGCTCGTTCGGTCGGTGTATCAAGACATTGGCAGCGCGGGGCGAGGGCTTTTGCTTTCGGGCAAACACGATCAATTGGGTCGGAGTGTCCCGTATTCGGCGCTCGCGCAGGCATTCGGTGGGCTTTTGCGTGATGTGGCGGGAAGTCCGAAGCCGGTATTCGATGCGTGGAAGGATCGTATCGAAAAAGCGCTTGGGCCGCTGTCGCGCGTGATTGCGGACATCGTACCCGAGCTTGAATGGTTGATGGGTGCATTGCCACCGGTGCCCGTGGTGCCGACGGAAATGACCTACAACCGTATCAAGCTGAGCTGGATCGAATTCGTGCGCGCCGTGACGGATGTTTCGCCGCCGTTGGTGTTGTTCTTGGATGACATGCAATGGGCGGATCCGGCGTCGTTGGAGCTTTTGAAGACGCTGCTGACGGACGTCGCGAAGAAAAACCTGCTGGTGATCGCGGCGTATCGAGACAACGAGGTGGAAACGAATCATCCGTTATGGACTTTGGTTGAAGCCGTCGAGAAAGCCAAGATAAACACGCCGCGGCTGACGGTGGGACCGCTGGATGAACGGGCGGCGCAACAATGGCTTGCAGCAGCATTTTCGACCGATCCCGCGCACGTGGAGACGCTGGCGAAGGCATTGCATGCGAAAACGCACGGCAATCCGTTTTTCCTGGGACAGTTGTTGCTGGAGCTTCATCGGCAGAAGCGGGTGCGTCGAAATCTGGATACCGGCGCGTGGCAATGGGATCAGGACGCCGTGGAGCGAGCAGCGGTGACTGACAACGTGATTGAGCTGATGCGGCAAAAAGTGGTGGAGTTACCGAAGGACACGCAAACGCTGCTGGGGCAGGCGGCATGCTCGGGCCATCGTTTTTCCTTGGCAGAGCTGTCGGTGCTTTCGGGGAGGGGACAAAGCAAAGTGGCGCAGGATTTGCGACCGGCGCTCTTGGCTGGTTTGCTCATTCCCGAGGACGGGCATTATCGAGAGGTGCAGGCGCTCGCGCAATCGGCCGAAGGGTCGGAAATGGACGCCGGGTATCGGTTTTTACACGACCGCGTGCAGGAGGCGTTTTACGAGCGGATCGATCCCGAAAAACGCGCGCAGACGCATTGGATGATTGGGCGGCGATTGCAGAGCGTATTCGACAAAGAAGGCGGATCGAATCAAAAGCTGTTGGAATTGGTCCGCCATTTGAACCTCGGCGCGTCGGTGCTCTCGAGCGAAACGGAGCGCAAGGAATTGGCGCAGCTCGATCTGCGAGCGGCCAAAGCGGCAAAGGCGAATGGTTCCTACCGATTGCAAGCGAACTTGGTGGAGCAGGCGCAGGGTTTTGTTGGCGAACGAGCTTGGCAGGACAAACCGACGCTGTACATTGAATTGGCGCTCGAGCGGATCGAGGCGGATTTCATGCTCAGGCAGTTCGACGAAGTACATCGACGGGCGCAGGACCTTTTGGCTTTGCCGCTCCCAGCATTGCCGCGACTGGCAGCGCAGGAATTGCGAGTGCGGGCGTCTTTCGCGACGGGGCAATTCGATCAAGGCGAGCTGGTGGGAATTGCGGCGCTTGCGGAACAAGGAATTATTTACCCGGAAACCAACGAAGAATGCATTGCCGATGCAATCCGATTGATTGGAGAATGCGACACGTGGCTCGACGAGCACCCCGAGGGGTTTTCGACGATGCCCGCCGATCCTTCCGTCGAACACCTTCTATGTGATGCCCTCGAAGCCGTGTTGGCGCTGTGTGCTGGTCTCGGAAGTCGGCCGGCTCTTGCGGCTATCGTGGGACTACGCAACGCCAGACAAGCGACGAACAGAGCAAGATTGACTCATGTGACCCCGTTCATGCTCAGCTTGGTAGGCGTTATCCGCTTGGCATTTCTTTCGGATGACCATGGCAGCACGCGTTGGACCCGGGTGGGGGAGCTGACGGCCCGACGGCTGGCGTCGCCCTTCTTCCCAGAATGCTCGTATCTACGAGGCATCTATGCGCCGTACGAGCTGCACGTGGCGCAAACCAGGGAATATCATCGAGCGGCGCTCCAATCGGCAACGTCCTCGGGGTCCTTTCAAGGCATGGGCTGGGCGTTGGCTGGCGATTTGTTTTACGTAGACCTTTGGGGAGGTCGCCAGCTTGGCCAGGTGGCGCAGAAGGAACGGGCACAGCGCGACATGATGGCGCGGTCGGGTGATTCCATAGGAAAACACTATTTCATGTTGGCCGAGAGTTATACGACATTTCTCCTTGCGCCGCGAAGTCATCAAATTCGAGCTGGTGAGAATTGGTTGACCTCCGGGTCCAGCTTCTTCCTTGCCGAGGGCGATGGCCTCTTGGCTGAGCTTTCGCGTATCTACGAGACGCACCTATTCCTATCGTTTGGTGAGCACGCTCGAGCCTTTACACGTGCCGAAGAGGCCGACCGCTTTCGTTCCGCCATTTTCGGTAACCCGCTCGTGACGGACATCCATTTATGGCGTGGGCTGGCTGTGGCGAAATGCTGGTCGCAGACGCTTGCTGACAGCGAGAAAGCGGCGCTTTGTGCGAAACTCGATCATGACATAGATCGATTTCGGTATTTTTCCGAAGGCTGCGCGGAAAACTTCCTCCACAAATTGCGTTTGCTCGAAGCCGAGCATGCGCGCATTCACGGAAACTACATCGAGGCGATGGCGAAGTACGACGAGGCCATTGACCTGGCACGCAAAGAAGGATTTTTGCACATTGAGGGGCTTGCGGCGCATTTCTGCGCCGAGTTTTTCCTGGAACTGGGGCGCAAGCGTCATGCAGCCATGTATTTGCAAGAAGCCCGCAATGCATATTTGCGCTGGGATGCCCTTGCGCTCGTCACGCACCTGGAAAACACATATCCAGATTGGCTGACGACAGCCGCGCCGGACGCAACGATACGCACCACGTCGACGACGGACAGGGGCAGCGGTGCAGCGCTCGATGTCAATACCGCTGTTCGCGCCGCACAAGCATTGTCCGGCGAGCTCGACCCCGACCGCGTCGTCGGTCGATTGATGGAATTGTGCCTGGCCAATGCCGGGGCAGAACGTGGCGCGCTCGTCTTCGTGGAAAACGAAGCGCTCGTCATGGTGGCGCGTTTGTCCGTGCAAGATTCGCGCATCGAAACGGGTTTGTCCCTTCCGCTCGCACAATGCAATGATCTGGCGACGACCGTCGTGCGTTATGTGGCGCGCAGTCGCGAGTCCGTGGTGGTCGACGACCATTCGAGCGAAAAACGATTTGCTGACGATCCGTACCTCGCTGCCCACGCGGTTCGATCGCTCTTGGCCATGCCATTGACGCATCGGGGGCGTTTGGGAGGCGTCTTGTACCTGGAGCATCGTGGCGCACCCGCTGCTTTTTCACCTGCGCGCGTGGAGCTGCTCTCGGTGCTTGCATCGCAAGCTGCCATTGCCGTGGAAAACGCGAAATTGTACCGCAACGTCGAGGCCCAAGTGAAAGCGCTCGAAGACCGCAATCGAGACGTGCAGCAGCTCAACGACGAATTGCGACGCCAAATCGCACAACGTTCGCGGCGGCTGATGACTTCGCTCTTGCCAACCGCAGGCTCGATGACTGTTGCATCCTTCGACGAAGGCAGTCTGATTGGCGATTGTTATCGTGTCGTTCGCCGCCTCGGCGAAGGCGGAATGGGCGCGGTGTACGAAGTCGAGCGGACGACCGATGGCGTGCACCTGGCCGCCAAAGTGCTCAATCATAGTCCCAACCAAACCGACCTGGGCAGGTTTGCCCGCGAGGCGCAAATCCTCGCCAAATTATCACACCCGAACCTCATTTCCATCTTCGATACCGACGTCACGGACGACGGCGTCTTGTTCATCGTGATGGAGTTGGTTTCGGGATCGAACTTGCGCCAAATCGATGGGCGCACGGGGGATGTCCCCTGGATTCTCGACGTCCTTGGGCAGATCGCGAGGGCACTCGACGCCCTTCACGCACAATCCATCGTGCACCGGGACTTGAAGCCGGAAAACATTCTCGTGACATCAATTGGCCCTGACGCACGGCCCATCGTCAAACTCGCAGACTTTGGCATTTCGATCATTGCTGACGCACAACCGGCGGCCGTCCATCGCTTTGCCTTGCAGATACCCGGATTCATGAAACCGAAACGGCCAAAGCAACCTGTCAACGAGCTGGACGGATATGGCGTGACGCAGTCTGCTACGGCGTCTGCAAGCGAGGGCATGGCGGGTCACGGCTCGTCGCTCACGGAAACGGGCGTACTCGTGGGCACTCCGTATTACATGGCGCCGGAGCTAGGGTATGGCTCTAAGAACGCGCAACCGTCGTCCGACATTTTTAGCATGGGTGTGATTGCCTTCGAGTTGCTCATGGGCAACAAACCGTTTGCGTTGCCCCCAGTGCTCGGTGGAACCATCAGCGACAGCGTCGTGGGTGCATTGCGACAATGTCCCGGACTCCGGCCGGAACTGGCGGCGTTGTTCGCACGGTGCCTCGATACGGACGCGGAAAAAAGGCCGTCCGCGAGGAAGTTTGGTGCGGTTGTTGATTTATCATTGACGGCAAATGCGCAAACATGAGAACGTGCTTTCGTGGACAACAAACTCAGCCCATCCTTCACGATCACCAGCGTCGACGAGGGGCGAACCCTTCGCCTACCGAACCTCGAAGTGAAGGTCACCCTGCCGAATCAGCGCATCATCTCGGCGCGACTTGCTCTCGAACCGCTCGTGCTTGGCCAAAACACCGAGTGTGATCTGGTGGTCACCGACGCCAAGGTATCGAGACAACACTGCGAGCTTCGCCTGACGGAGCGGGGAGTTTTCCTTCAGGATCTCGATAGCAGGAACGGGACGTTCATTCGTGACGTGCAGGTTTCCGGGGCCTACGTTCCGCCGGGTGCTCCCGTCACGATTGGGGATTCCTCGTTCGTCGTGCAGCCATCCGGCGGGTCCGCGGTCCTTGCTCTTTCCACGCGCGGCGCTTTTGGGGCTGCGGTGGGAAAGAGCCTCGCCATGCGGGCGTTGTTCGCGAAACTGGAGCGAATCGCGCCGACGGACGAAACGATTCTTTTGCTCGGCGAGTCAGGGACGGGCAAAGAAATACTTGCGCGCGCCATTCACCAAAATAGCCGTCGAAGCAGTGGTCCGTACATTGTTGTGGATTGCGGCGCCATTCCGGCGACGACCATTGAAGTCGAGCTTTTTGGCACGGTTCCTGGCGCCGCGACGGGTGCGCTGAACAAGGCGGGGCTATTCGAGGCCGCGCATCGAGGAACGATATTCATTGACGAGCTTGGCGAATTACCGCTCGAAGCACAACAAAAGCTGCTGCGGGTCATCGAATCACGAACGGTGCGAAGGCTTGGCGCCACGCAAGAACAAGCCATTGACGTGCGCATTATTGCCGCAACTCATCGGAACATCAAGAGGATGGTGGCAGAAAACAAATTTCGGCAAGATTTGTTTTTCCGGCTATCCGTATTCGAAGCAATCGTGCCACCCTTGCGCGACCGTAGGGATGACATTCCATTGTTGGTCGAGCGATTTCTTTCGAGCCGCAATCCGCCTACGAACATAGCCGATTTGCCGCCCGAAACGATTCCGATGCTGATGGGATACGATTGGCCGGGCAATGTGCGCGAGCTTCGGAATGTGTTGGCGCGGCTGGTTTTGTTCCCCGAGCTGCTTCCGGAAATGTTTTCCTCGTCAGGCGCGAGCACGTCCAGCGCGGACGAGCCGACGGACGAAATGATCAATTCGCCAAGTGTCGATGCTCAGCTTGGAAAATGGCTGGAACTCACGCTCCCCGAGGCGCGCGAGGCGGTGTTGGAGGAATTGGAACGGAAATACGTAGCCGCGAAAATGCGGCAGGTTGATGGGAATATTACGCGCGCAGCCGAAGCCATGGGTGTTTCGAGGCAGCTTCTTCATCGATTGCTCGATCGGCACGGCATGCGCGCGAAGTGATGCAGCTCGCAGACTATCAACTCGTCTTCTACGCGGCCGACACAGAAATGATGCTTCTGTCGAGCTCGGTACGATTCATCTTCGCGATCGCTTCGGTACCAGCCCGTTCATTGTCGTATTCGACATTCGCGGTGCCGAGCGATTGCCCGTCCCGACCGAGATTGACGGCGGCAGCGACGATCGTCCCGAAGGGCGCAAAGGCGCGTTGAATGGTGGCGTCCGTCGTGGTGACGCTGACACTACCAATGAAAATTCGCTTGGGCATGGCTCACTCCTCTTCTGGGGTCATCCCCCAAACTGTCCGATTATTGGATAGCACAAATGATCAATCACCACAATCGATATTGACGAGGACATGACGTTTGCGATGCGCGGGCGTTTCGTCGAAACGCGTTCACCGTGATGTAGCGTCGTTATTGCTGTGCTCACGCGAACTTCGAAGTGCAGGCGGAATGCCCTCCGAGGCTTGACTTTTCATGCAATGTGTGCCTGCAATCGATGTTGCGGAGCGCATCGGAACGTTGCAAAGCACTCAGGATAGCAGCGGCGCCGGTAGCTATTCAATGCGCGGGGTTTGTCTGGACGCTAACTCCACTGCGCGTCTAGTGACCAGCGACGAGTTTGGCTCGGTCGACCGTTGGGCTGGGTTGAACAGCGTTTCGACGGCATGATCAGCACATCCGATGGCATGTCAAGGTTCATGGTCACATAGGCGCAAAGATAGCTGGCCAACAAATTGAGGGCGGCAAAAAAGTTGAAGGGGTCTTTTTACCTTCGCTGGGCGAGCGGTGTCCAACGTCGGTACGGCGTCGCGGCAGCAGACGACGCGGATTTTGTATTTGCAAAGCAAGAGGCGAAGTCATGAGTAAGCCGAGTCAATCTGTCCAAAATACGCGAACTGAGCGCAAAGTGCAGCGACGCCTGGTTGAACGGGTCGAGTCTCGGTCGACCAACGGGCGAATCGGCCACCAGGACGTGGCTCGGCAGCAACGGCTCGACGTGAAAGAGCCCATTTCATCAAGAAACATGCACGAGCAAGCATTCACGTTGCAACGGCTTCCACGGAGGCAGCAAGAGTCGATGTTGCAGCAAATCGCTGCGACGCAAGGAAATCGGCACGTGCAGCGTTTGGTGATGGTTCATGGCCAAGGAAATCCGGAGGTGAATCCATCGCCAGGAGCACCGGTTGCAAATGCTGCCGTCGGATCGGAGCGCACAGCCCAGCCGGCAGCATCGGTCGTCGCCGAAACGGACAAAGGCACGACTCGAATGCTGACCCAAGCAACGTCGCAATGGAACGCGGGCCAGGCGCCGGCGGCTCCAGTGAATGCTTCGCAGGTCGCAGCTCCGGTGGATCATTCAATTGAAAAGGCGCACCAGGTCAATGTGTTACAATCGGTGCAAGATAGTTCACTCGAACAGGCCCAAATGAGTGCGGCAGCGCAAGCGGACGTGCAGGCAGCAAAAGACGATGTTGCACGCGCGGAGCCGGATGGCAATCAAGGTGCGGCCGAAACAACGATGGACGCAGGTGGTGGCGGGGCAGGCGATGCACAAGGCGCTCACGCCACCGCGCGTGCTGCGGTCGCACAGGCGTTGGACGTCAAGGCGCCGGACGAGCAAGCAGACGCGACACCCTCGGGCCATGCTGGCAGCCGCGCCGTTAAAAAAGCGGTCCAAATGACGGCAAAGGAACAAGGCAGCCACAAGAATGCTTCAGACGAAGCCGATGCAGCGCAAGCCGCAGCGGAGCAATTGCCGAATGCAACCGTGGGTATGGCTGCGGGCAATCAAGTTGACAAAATGGATACCCCCGCGCCGGGCTTCGATAAAAAATCATTCAAAGATAAACTGATCAGTCGCATTGCTGAATTGACGCCGAAAACCGCAAAAGATGTGGACGAGCTCAAAGAGCGCGACACGATGGGCGGGGTTCGTAGCGAATTGCAACATGAAGTCGGCGAGCAACGCCAAGCAATGGAATCGCCGTTGAAAAAAGCGACGAAAGCCGCACCCGACAAGGCTTCCGTGGCGCTCAAGCCGGTTATTTCGTTGCCGCCTGTCGATCCGGGGGCGCCTCCCGTCGACATCGGCGCGCACAAGGCCACACCGAATCACAAAAATGCCGCCGATATCGAGGAGCCTTTGAAAACAGGCGCTCTAGCAATCGATACGGAAATGAGCCAAGCAGGGTTGACGACCGAACAACTGGAAAAGTCGAACGAGCCTGCGTTCATTGGAGCATTGGAGGCGAAAGACCGAACGCAATCGGCGGTTCAGCAGGCCCAGACGGATTACCGTCAATTCGAGCAGACCAAAATCGATCGTGCCAAAGCGCAAGCCGTGGACACTGCGGAAAGCAAAACGCAAGAAATGTATGCCGAGCGTTATACCGCGCTCGCGGGCACGCACGGCAAGCAGCTAGAAACGAAGGAAGCCGACCAACAGGCTCGGCTCAAGGTCGCTTCCGACATTCTGGGCATTTACACCAAAACCCAAAGCGATGTCACGACCATTCTCAACGGCTTGGATGGCAAAGTAAGCGATGCATTCCAGACAGGCGCAGACGCCGCCAAACGAGCATTCCAAAATTACGTCGACGAGAAAATGGTCGTGTTCACCGAGGAACGTTACGGTGGCTACCTCGGCTGGACCCAATGGATCGCCGACAAGGCTCTTTCATTGCTCGACCTGCCCTGGGCGGAAGACATTTTCATGATCGGACGGGCCACGTATATCAAGAGCATGGAAACGGTGATCGACAACGTCGTATCCATCATTGCCGTGGAGATGGAGAAGGCAAAGCAAGCGGTGGTCCGTGGGAAAGAGGAGGTTCAAAAATTCGTGACAGGTTTGCCTGCGGCATTGACCGAGGTGGGGAACACCGCGGCAGCGGACATCGAGGGTCGATTCGAAGCCCTGGAGCAATCGATTGCCGCCAAGGAAAACGCGCTCGTCGATGCAATGGCGAACCAATACCAGGAAAACCTGCAAGCCATTGATGCGCGCATTGAAGAGATCAAGGAGGCCAACAAGGGATGGCTGGAGGAAGCCATCGATGCCGTCGGCGGTGTGATTGACACGGTCATAAAGATCAAAGACATGTTGCTCGGGGTTTTGGCGCGCGCGGCGGAGGTGATCGACGCGATTCTTTCAGATCCGATTGCCTTCTTGGGTAACTTGGTCGACAGTGTTCGAAAGGGTGTGGAGAACTTCGTCGCGGAAGCGAAGACACATTTGTCGACCGAGTTCATGTCATGGTTGACGAGCACGATTTCGGGGTCTGGGATCGTGCTACCGGAAAAATTGGACCTGGCGGGCATTTTCCAGATTGTGCTCCAGGTCTTGGGCTTGGGTTTCGACAAGCTTCGCACGCACGTGACGGGGTTGCTCAATTTCGACATCTTCGAGGCGGCCGAATCGCTGGGCGAGTTGGTTACGGCGGTCCGGGAGGGTGAAGCCGCGGGGCCTGGCGAAGAGGGCGAGCAAGTGGATACCAGCGCCATTGGGGGGTTGGTGGCCGTCGTGCAGGCGATTCGGACGGGCGACTTTGGCGGGGTTTGGGCGTACGTCCAGGGGCAGTTGGGTAACCTCGAGGCCATGGTGCTCGATCCCATTCGGAGTTTCATCGAGAGCGACGTGATTAGTGCGGGGATCATGTGGATTGTGAGCTTGTTGAATCCGGCGAGCGCATTCATCAAAGCGTGCACGGGAATCTACGACATCGTGATGTTTTTCGTGACGCACGGTGAAGAAATCGGTTCGTTGATCAATGCCGTGCTCGATTCGATCCCGGCCATTGTCGCGGGCGACGTGAGCACTGCGGCAAAACTGATCGAAGGTGCATTGGCCAAGGCGGTTCCCATTACGATTGGCTTTGCCGCGAGCCTGCTCAGATTGGGCAACATTCCGCAAAAGGTGCAAGGCATCATCAAGACGGTGCAGACGAAGGTGATGCAAGCGATCCGTACGGTATTCCAAGCGAAACCAGTGCAGAAAGTGGTGGCATTCTTCCGGAAGTGGATAGCGAAAGCGAAGGCGGCTGGGACGAAGGCGATTGGCAAAGTCAAAGCGATGTTCGGGCTGGGCAAGAAGATCGAGTTCCGGGCCGACGACGAGAACCACGAGCTTTGGGTGGACCAGAGCTCGGGCGAATTGAGGATGGCCAGCGCGACGCCACAAAGCATCGAGAAGCATCTGAAGTACTACAAGGGCCAACCTAGCGATAAGAACGACGTCAAGGACTTGATTATCAAGGCGGAGGAGGCTCTGTCGGAGCTTGATACGAAGATCGAGTCCTTGCGCGAGCTCCAGGGGAAAGCCGGAAAGCCCGGAAAGTCCAAGGGCGCACCAAAGGAAGCGGCAAAGCTGAACGATGAGCTGGTTGCGGGCATGAAGAAGCTTTCAAACCAGATGATTGCGATCATGGAGAGTTTCGAGGACGACATCGCGAAAGCGAAGGCCGCTTTTGCAGACTTGCCTTTCACGGTGGAACAAGTCGCGAGCCTGTTTGGTATCGGCAAGAAGAAAGCCAAGAAATTGGTGAAAAAATGGGTCGACGAAAACAAGGGGGTTTCTGCGGTCGATTCGGCGAAAGGGAAGAAGAAGGAGCAGAAGTATGTGTTCGGCAATGTCGCGGATGGCGCGATGGACGGCAAATTCGACCCAGAGAAACCAGAGGACTTCCTCGACATCGTTTGTGGTGGCGTTTGGGAAACGGCTCGCAAGGCAAGCAATGCCAAGACCTTGTCCGTGGCGAACATGAGCAAGCTGTTCAACTATCGCGTAAAGGTGGTTGGCGTGGCTGGGATGTCATTCCTGAATGTAGAGAATGAAGAGGGGAAAGCTGGGAAACCGAATGGCAAAAGGGAGGGGAACTCGCCACTGATCACGAAGGTGGAAGAGGCGGCAAACAAGAAAGCCGACGATCTCAAGAGCAAAAACAAGTCAGACGAAATTGCCGAAAGCCCGCCCGTTTCCGAATTTGACGTCGCACATACTGCGGCCAAGTTCCTAGAACCCAAGGGTGGCGACAAGCACACGTCGGACATCGATTACACCGTGGATGGTCCGATGGCAGAGTTCGCCGTGAAGGAATTCAATCAAGAATTCCCTAAAAAGGTCTCGCCCGGAATGCCAGCCGGCAACTACATGGACGTCAATGCATACGCACGCAACTTCCAAGGCTCGACGCTCCCTAACGCCGAAAAGCCCAAAATCGAGGATGACGTAAACAAGAGCGCTATCGCCACCCACTCTACGGTCAACGCTTTGGTGAACTTGCGTATGCGTCAGACCAAGAAGGAGTGGGATCAAGTCAAAACGAAGACTCTCGATGGACTGAAGAACGACAATGACAAGCAGAACGCACAGTCCGATCTGTTCAAGCAGGCCGAAAAACGATACGGGGCCTATGTTAAAGGTTACGTGGCTGCTCTCAAACAACTCGGTGTTGTTATCGGCGAAACGGGCACGCAATTGACCAAACTAGCGGACAAGCATCCAGACAAGGCGTTGGAGGGCAAAAACCGTGCGTACCATAAGGAATTGGATATAGTCAATAAAAACCGTGTCGCCGCGATCAAAGCTGCCAATGACAAGGATGCGTTGGAAGCCGCAAGTGTGGCCCTGCAAAAATCCATCGACACGTCCATGCTCTTCGCCCACGAAGCCTACATGACGCAAGGCTCATTCAATATGGTCGTGGTAGAAAAGCAAGGAAACGGGAAAAGCAAAAACACGCCCCAAGATTACCACAACGCATTCATCGAAAACGTTGCAGGTATG
>CAZETM010000216.1:0-12885 GCA_964514885.1 uncultured Polyangium sp.
CGTGGGAAACAATCCGCTGTCGTACGTGGATCCAAGCGGATTCGAGCGCGAGCCTTTCGCTTCCATTGTGACAATCGATCTGACCGTTATCGTTGAACTCCAAGTGCTCGGCTGGATCAACGTCGCCGTACGGATTGAGCAACAATGGCACTTCAGCCGCACAACTGGCTTCGGTTGGTGTTTGCAAGTGCCCCCGCGAATCGGAAAAAGCGTCCCCTTCCACTTCTCGTTGCAAGTACCACCCTTTCCAAGGACATGGAATCCCCTCCGCACAACGTGCAATTGAAAGTCCTTGGGACCGACCTGGCGCGTGCACGCCGAGAAATTCCTTGTCTACCGAACCAACCTGCCTCGCACCCGTCACGAAAGAGCTAGGACACGGCCTTGGAGTCGTCTTTGCGCGGCGCGAAAGTGCCTTGCCAACGCTCTGGCAAAGCTCTTACCTGTCGCGAAAGTGCTTGCCAAATGTTCGGCAAAGCGCTTTCACGACGCGAAAACCGGTCTGCAAAACGACGTTACGGCGTCGACTCGTTCGCTGTATCGCCCGTCGTCGCTGCAGGACGGAAAAAACTATCCGCGGCTTTCTTGTTTCCGAGAATGCCCACGAGTAACGCGTGAATGCCCAGCCGATCCTTGTCCAATTGCAACTTCAATTGCCGCACCTTCGACCGCGCGAGCGCCAACGCGATGTCCGCTTCATCCACCGCTTTATCTGCATTTTCGAGCGCCTCGATCTCGGCGAGGAACTCCGCACCATATTCCTCACGCAACTCGTGATCCGCCGGCAATGCTTCGAGTTCTTTTTGGATTCGGCGATTCTCTTGGAGCTGTTCGTCAAGTGCGAGTTTTGTTACTTGGCTTGGATTTAATCGCGGAAACAAGATCCCGTAGGTCTCTTTGTCCGTCGCGCGGGCAACGCCACCCTGTTTTTTGGGGATCCATGCCAAACGCTCGGCAGCAGCGAATAGACGCATCTGCAGTGGGGTGATGGGCGGCGGCGACAAACTTGACAGGTTCGTCCTGGTCGCTATCGTCGGGCCATGCCAACCTTGGAACACGACGGTGTCGTCAAGTTATTTCGCGACAACCCCAATCTTGCTGTGCGGATCATCGAGGAAATCTTTCGCATGTCGGTGCCAGCGCACGCGGCTATTCGAGTGGCCGATGCGTCGCTCGATCAAATGCTTCCCATCGAGTTTCGGGCGGACTTGGTGCTGGATGTCTTGGATTCCAATGGCAAGTGCGTTTTGGCGATCGTATTCGAGTCGCAACGTGAGATCAAAGAGCGCAAGAAGTACACATGGGTCGTTTATGCCGCGGTTGCTGGCGCAGAACGAGAGAGTCCCGCGATCCTGATGGTCGTCGCGGTCGACGCGGACGTAGCAGCCTGGGCAGCGCAGCCGATCGACATCGGCCTTGGCAAGGGCAAACTCGAGCCGCTCGTGCTCGGTCCCGCAACGTTGCCAGAAATCACGGATGAGCGACGAGCGCGCGAAGACGTGGAACTTGCGGTGTTATCGGGGATGGCGCACGGTAACGGGACAAACGGCGAAGACGTGCTCCGAGCGGCGGTCGAAGGCATCAAGACGCTGGACCCGGAGCATGCTGCGGTGTACTTTCAGATCATCTGGAACGTGGTGCGCGAGCCGATGCGACGAGCACTCGAGAGGTTTGCCATGGAGAATAGCCAGGTCGAAGGTAAAGAAGATGAGTTTGTCCTCGTGCGGATATTGCGCGAGGCGGGCTTCCGAGACGGCTTCCACGATGGTGAAGTCAAGGGGGAAGTCAAGAAACTTCGCGATGTTTTGTTACGCGGTGCCCTTCGTCGAGGACTCGTACTTACCGAAGCTCAGCACGCGCGCATCCGTGCATGCGACGACCGCGCAACGCTGGACCGATGGTTCGACAACGTCTTCGACGCGAAGAGCGCCGACGAGTTGTTCCGCTGAGCGTTGCAGAAGGACAGACCCGGCGGTTATCGTTTGACTGCAAAGCGTTCGCCAAGTGAACGTGACTCACGATTGCTGCTTTAACGACAAACCAAAATCGTTTTTCCTCAAACGACTCGTCACGTTCCCGTTTGCTCGTCCAATACTCGCTCAATCGTATCGAGTCAACGGTGGATGGGATGAGCCAACTGCACGCATAGGATCGTTGACACCTTGCGCATTGGCCAGGTAACCTCCGTAATGGGAGGCTTTCCATGGCGCGCATTCGAGGCTTTTGGCTCGCACTGATTCCACTTTGCCTTTTCCTCACGAGTGCGCTTTTGCAATCGGCATGCACGTGTTCTTCCACGCGCCAACCGATTTCTCATTCGCTTTCACCGTGCATTCCGCAGCACGCAATGGTGAAACGTGCGGCTCCATTGACGTCGAAATCCATCGTGCCAGGAGCGTTGGCGGCATCGTTTGCGGTGACGAATTCGGGTGAAGTCGCCATTGCGATGGCGCTGGCGGCAGTGCCGTCGCGTGATACGCCCGAATTGACGCTATCTTATCAAAGTGGTGCAGGCCATGGAATGGTTGGCACCGGCTTTTCATTAAATGTTTCGTCCGCGATCACGCGTTGTGCGAAATCAATGGCCATCGATGGCGAAGTTCGCGCCGTGCAATACGACACGGCAGATGCCTGGTGTATCGATACCAAACGCCTGGTCGTCACGGGAGGAAATGACACCGTCGTCGAGTATAGGACATTTCCCGATACGCAGATCAAAGTGGTCGGCCATTTTCCAAAGAATGCACCCTCCTATTTCGAGGCATACCTGCCATCGGGGGACGTGATTTCTTATGGTGATACATCGGGGACGCAGCCAGTTGCATCAAATGGTGCGGCCCGAGCGTGGCTCGCAAGCGGAAAGCGTGATCCTCGCGGCAATGCAATCACGTACGGCTATTGCTTCGTCACGAATGAAGAGGACGATTCCATTGTAGAATACGCATTGGACGAGATTCGTGACGGCACGCGGGTGGTGTCGTTCCTGTACGGCTCGAAAGACGCCGATGATGTGCGGACCGTGCATTCGAACGGGATGGAGTTTCGGCAATCGCTGCGTCTGGACGAAGTGCAACTGTCAATAGGCGATGAACTGGTGCGTCGATATGGGTTCGAGTACGACCGGAGCGAGACGACAGGGCGGACGAGGTTGGTCGCGGTGGACGAATGCGGGGCGGAAGGATCGTGCTTGCCGCCGACGCGGTTTCTTTATCTCCACGTGCAAACGGGATTTGAAAAAGTGCACACGCAGATTGCGGCACCCATGTCGCGAAAAGCGAGCCCCGTGATTGCCGACTTCACCGGGGATGGGCTTCCGGATTGGTTAATACCGGACACGAATGCGCAAAGCACGGCGACGAATCCGATCACGGAATGGAGGCTGTCGCGCAATGCGGGAAGTGCATTCGCTGCGCCGAACGTGGCGTATTGGCAAACCTGGTCGTTTCAGCAAGAGCCCATGGAGCCGTCGAATCCGGAAACGCTTCAGCCTGAGTTGGGTACGCCCATCGATTACGATCAGGACGGGTTGAAGGATGTCTTATTGCACGACGTGTACAACAACCGCAACCATCTTGTTGTATTGCGTTCGCGAAAGGACGGAACGTTCGAGGAGATCGAAACAGGCATTAAAAAACCGTTTTCCGCAGGGCCGACGCCGAAAGGATTGCGTAGCTCAGCAGCGAGCGTTCATTTGGCAGACGTGACAGGAGACGGCGTCAGCGATTTGATCTTGTGCACCGATCATGGCCATACGCCAATGTCGACGTGGAAATTGCATCATTGGCGTCCGGGTGGGTTCGAGCCGCAGGGCACGATGATTCAAACGCTTTCGGGAATCGGTTGCAACGTCGAAATGCATACGATGGATGAAAATCGCGATGGCATTAGCGATTTGATCGTGCCTGGCGTGACGCGCGGAGGTTGATCCAGAGCGGGAGTGACGTCTACGCGATTTTGGAATCAGGGGGTTTTGGTCGCCGTCACCGGGAGCACGGCGGCGAGGTCTGGTGGCTTCGTCGCTGGGACGCGAGTTCTCGTCAATGAGCAAACTTATTTCTTATAGCCAAAGTCCTCAAAAAAGCTGTGAACGACACTGTACGACTTCTCCGGTTTCAGCCCCAATTGGCTATTCTCCATGAGGCTCACGAGTTTTTCGCCGTCGACCAATTCAATGGGCGGCACACCATCACGAATCGCTTCTTTCTTCGCTTCGGTGGTAAACGTACCGGTCGTGAGAATGATTCCTTTATCGGCGCGCCCCATCATGGCTCCACGAAAATCCCTGACCTGCGGAGCGCCCACGCTACCTTTATAACGCTTGCATTGAAAGATAACTTTGAAACTGACGAGCGGGTTAATTTGAAGAATACCCATGCCATCGATACCCCCGTCGCCACTACGCCCCGTAACGGTGACTTCCTGAAAATCCGATTCTCGCAATAACCGCTGACAAAGTCGCTCGAATCCTTCCGGCGGCAATTTTTGAAGAATTGCCAGTAGTTCGTCTTGGTACCCAGCGAATCCCGCTTCTTCCTGCATTGACGGCGGCATTGCAATGGTCATAGCAACTGCGTCCGACGCTTCTTGAGATTCGCCACGTGCACCCCTAATTTTACCTTGCACTTCCTTGAAAATGGCCAATGCTTGGGCAAGAGTCAGCGGCCCTTCCGCGCGCCCTTTGTCCGTCAATGTCCATACGCCGCGCTTGCTCGTATCGATATAACCGGACTTCGCGAGGTAAAGCCGAGCCCACGCCACGGTATTGTCAAATCGTGGCTGACCGCTATTCAACAGGTCGGAGCGTTCAGCGTCCGTAATGCGCAGATCCCGAGCAACTTGATCGGTCGCTTCACCGGAACGCGCGGATCCTCCGAGTTGACGGAGTGCGGCGAGCAATGGCTCCAAGAGCTGGACGAATTTAGGACCGCCTAGCGAATCTTTGGAGGGAGACGCCTGGGACGTTGCTTTTCGAGTGGCCATCGGTTCGTAATATCCAGCTCTCGCGCCGAAGTCAACACATTAAGAGCAAACATACACTGGTGGTCACCTGCCAACTTGTTCCGTAGCAACATCCCGCAACATTTGCACGAATTGCTTTACGACATGAGGGGCCAAGTTTTCAATCTCGAATTTATGCCGACACGGCACGACGAGATTTTGCTCCATCGACCAGGGATATTCGACATTTGCGGGCACATTTTCATCATCGACGGCGGGATTCAATTGCTCAATTTTGTGCGCGACATCCAACATGATTGCCTCGATTTTCTCACGTCGGTCGTTCTTGCCTGCG
Organism: uncultured Polyangium sp.; assembly: GCA_964514885.1. Taxonomy (GTDB): domain Bacteria; phylum Myxococcota_A; class Polyangia; order Polyangiales; family Polyangiaceae; genus Polyangium. The sequence goes on from CAZETM010000216.1 coordinate 5,294, forward strand.
AATTTGAGTTTTACTGGTGCGGAACGATAATAAATTTTCACGCAATTCGCAACTGCAATATGACTTCTGGTTCTGGGGGATAGATTCCCGATACCGACAAGATAGGATTTGGCTATTTTTTCGGTTGCCATTTGCAAATAATGCAACCGATGACACGATGGCACCGTACCCGACTTCTTTTCTTCGTGCGCAGTTAGGATTTCATAAACCTGCAAGTCCGAAGCGCCTTGAGTGGCAAATGCTTTGGCCCACTCGCTGCGTGTAATGGGATCTTCTATCGTTACATCAAGTTTTACCTTGTGACCTTTGCGTGGCAAAATTGGAAACGCGTCCGCTGGAAGATTCACGGAATTGCCGCGGGACGTTTGAGACGACAAGTTCACGACTTTCGCCGCAACCGAATCCACGTCGTACGTGGTTGTCTTATGCGGCCCCTCGAACGATTTGCTTAGGCCCCTTTCCTTGGCACTCATCAGATCAACCCTTACTCCGACCCGTCATTTTTACACGCTCATACTCCTCGCGATCAAAAATCACGGCGCTTTCCAAGTTCCACCCTTCAGGGAGTTGCAATTGTCGGCGCTTGACCAATTCAAATTCAAATGGCGTGATTAATGCCACCTCGGTTGGATAGGTGATGTCCCCGGCTGGGCCAAATCGAAATGCATCGACGCGCCCCGTCTCGCTTGCCCCAGCGTCAATTTCGAGCAGCTTGATTGCCTCTTCTTCATCTTCCTCCGCTACCGACAGAATCCAGAAAATTTTCTGGATCCGAGGGTCGATGGAGAAGTGCCAATCAATCAATTCTCGAGCCACTTCATCCTTGTTCCGTCGACGCGGGCGTCGACGTTGAGGAGCCAGTGCCTTGGATGTTCGCCGCGTGCTCATGTGGTTTCCTTACTACGCACTTGCTCGAAATGCAAGGCGATCCTTCGTCAAACCTAGGAACAACTGCGCCGCAACCACAGAACCGCGCCTTCGCGTGTTGCGCTGATAGGTGCCCGCACATCGCTACCATTAACGCCATCATTGTCCACGTCCATTTCGTTCGGTTACGACGGCGACGAGCAGCGCATTCGGAAAACCACGCCGACGATGGACACCGTTTACGTCGGCAGCCTTTTCGAGCAAGTGACCAGCGGCAATGCGAAGGCGTATCGGTATTACGTGCATTCGCCGGAGCGAATCGTCGCGATCGTCACGCGGGGAGGAAATGATTCGGGCACGAATTATTTGCACGTCGACCATTTGGGATCGACCGACACGATCTCCAATGCGCAAGGCGAGGTCGCCGAAAAACGAAGTTATGACCCTTGGGGACAACGTCGCAATGTACATTGGGGATTGCCGCCGCCGGCATCGTTCAGCAGCACAACGACAAAAGGTTTTACGGGGCATGATGACGAAGACGATCTGGGCTTGGTCGACATGCGTGGAAGATGGTTCGATCCGCGCATGGGGAGGTTTTTGTCGACCGATCCGATCATCGCGAATGTTCACGATGGGCAAACCCTGAATGCATTCGCGTACGTGGGAAACAATCCGCTGTCGTACGTGGATCCAAGCGGATTCGAGCGCGAGCCTATTTTGCCCATTGCGGAATGGGTCACCAAAGAGGCCGATGGCTCCATCACGGTCGATTTGTTGTATCCGCCGCGGGATGCTCCAGCGCGACTGGCGAATGCTGCCGGCGTCGGTGCGGACGCGCCTGGAAACGACGTCGATACGACGGGCAATGATGATGGAGGGTATGTCCTTCCGATTATTGAATCGCCGCATCCATCGGGACCGGGCACGGACGATCCGTTTGGCGTATTTCCGACGGATATCGCGCTCGGTTATGAGGATCCGATCACCACGTTCGAGCAATTGGTCGAGGGCGATCCGGCTGGCGGGCGCACGACGTTCATTGTGGACGACGAGCCGGGAATCGCGCGTGATTTGCGGATTGTCTTCGGCCCGAAGCGGGAAACGGTCATTTTACGGCCGCGTATTGGGGGAGATGCGCGCGACGAACTGACCCGGGCGAAGGAGGATTTGGCGTTCGAGGGGATCCTGACGCTCGCGACGCTCGTGACACCAGGGCCGCTCGATGATATGGCTGCCGCTGGGATCAGGGGAGCGACGACCTTCCACAAGCATCATACGATTCCACGAGAAATTTTGAAGCACCATCTTCCGGCAAATGTAGCAAAAGCTGTTCGCGGTAAGGTAGGCGGGCCAAATCGGTGGGCCATTCCGGAGGATTTGCACAGAGCCATCCACAAGGGTCCGAGGGGAGGAGCGTACAACGAAGCGTTCAAACGACGACTACGCGAACTAGGGCGAGAACCGACGCCTGCTGACGTACGACAAATACGAGACGATTTAGTGAAACAATTTGGATTGGAGCCCTTCCGACCATGAAAGTCTGGCGTTTTTCGGATCCAAGGGACGTCAGGTATGCCGAGGCTGGACGCCACGGTGGCACTTGGCAAAAAGGCGAACCATGGCGACGAACAAGACCACTTGTAATTGAATGGCTGCCGGATTCCGACATGGTGGGAGACTTCACTTGGCCGGGCCTTGATACTGATATTATCATCACGGATCGCGTCGGCAGAGCGTTAACGGAAGCGGGCGTCACGGGATTCGAATTGGCACATGTGGAGATGATCACGAGTTCTACAAAGTCGAAACATGTATCGCGAAAACCCTGCGTTAAACTACCGTACGTTGGTCCGCAGCTCTGGGACTTGTGGGTGACTGCATGGGCTGCGTTGGATCGTGACCGCTCGACCGTGAAAGTGGTTGAAGGGTTGCCGGATGGTTCCGAACGCTACGAAATTTTTGGCATAGCGCGCCGCGAAGCAATATGGGATCCGCAGCGGATGGAGTTGGCCACGCGGGTTTATCCACGAATTGATGGGCAAGGGCTCTTCGCGCAATGCGATGCCGGAATATTTCGCGTCGCGGAGTTTCCCGCGTGGATCCTCTGTACCAATGACGTCAAAGAGATCATCGAAAGACAGGCGTATACGAATGTGTCGTTCCTCGAAATGGGCGATGTTGTAGCCGCCATGCAATAGCAGACACAATGGCGATCCTTCGATGGTGAGCCGAGCACGACCAAGTAGAAGACGACGACGATTGATTTGGCCGCCAAGCGTCCGACGTTCGCGCGGGTCAATGCTGCGCGGTGAAGTATCCGCAGCAATCAGGACCGCGGCGACGAGCATACCCATGACGGATGGCGACCCGCTGGGGATTGCCGCCGCCGGCATCGTTCAGCAGCACCACGACAAAAGGTTTTACGGGGCATGATGACGAAGACGAGCTGGGCTTGGTCGACATGCGTGGAAGATGGTTCGATCCGCGCATGGGGAGGTTTTTGTCGACCGATCCGATCATCGCGAATGTTCACGATGGGCAAACCCTGAATGCATTCGCGTACGTGGGAAACAATCCGCTGTCGTACGTGGATCCAAGCGGATTCGAGCGCGAGCCTTTCGCTTCCATTGTGACAATCGATCTGACCGTTATCGTTGAACTCCAAGTGCTCGGCTGGATCAACGTCGCCGTACGGATTGAGCAACAATGGCACTTCAGCCGCACAACTGGCTTCGGTTGGTGTTTGCAAGTGCCCCCGCGAATCGGAAAAAGCGTCCCCTTCCACTTCTCGTTGCAAGTACCACCCTTTCCAAGGACATGGAATCCCCTCCGCACAACGTGCAATTGAAAGTCCTTGGGACCGACCTGGCGCGTGCACGCCGAGAAATTCCTTGTCTACCGAACCAACCTGCCTCGCACCCGTCACGAAAGAGCTAGGACACGGCCTTGGAGTCGTCTTTGCGCGGCGCGAAAGTGCCTTGCCAACGCTCTGGCAAAGCTCTTACCTGTCGCGAAAGTGCTTGCCAAATGTTCGGCAAAGCGCTTTCACGACGCGAAAACCGGTCTGCAAAACGACGTTACGGCGTCGACTCGTTCGCTGTATCGCCCGTCGTCGCTGCAGGACGGAAAAAACTATCCGCGGCTTTCTTGTTTCCGAGAATGCCCACGAGTAACGCGTGAATGCCCAGCCGATCCTTGTCCAATTGCAACTTCAATTGCCGCACCTTCGACCGCGCGAGCGCCAACGCGATGTCCGCTTCATCCACCGCTTTATCTGCATTTTCGAGCGCCTCGATCTCGGCGAGGAACTCCGCACCATATTCCTCACGCAACTCGTGATCCGCCGGCAATGCTTCGAGTTCTTTTTGGATTCGGCGATTCTCTTGGAGCTGTTCGTCAAGTGCGAGTTTTGTTATTTGGCTTGGATTTAATCGCGGAAACAAGATCCCATAGGTCTCTTTGTCCGTCGCGCGGGCAACGCCACCAATCTCGACTGTCGTCGCGTCCACCTGATTGTCGCGACGCGCCCGGAGCGCAAGAGCGACCATCCACGCATTCTCTGTGTCTTCCAAATCGGCACGCTCCGCTTTGAGTTTCGTAATGAAACCCAAGACCGTCGGCGCAAGCGCCTTGATGGCCGGCGCGTTTTCCGCCGCATTGGTGCCTCCATAAAGGAAGACGAGATCCCATAGAAATGTCGTTAACGTGGATTTGGGGCCGAGGAGTCGCATGGGTCAGGACAGTACAACAGGGCCAATCGGCGAAGCAAGATGTTTTTGGGGGATCCATGCCAAACGCTCGCCAGCAGCGAATAGACGCGCTAGAACTGCAATTGAAAGCTGCACGAGCAGCCGCCATGCGGACGAGTCGACGCCATGAAATCCGCTTGCGCCTTCGTGTCCATCGTTGAGTTGCGCGCAAGTTCGGTTCTACGAACCATGCGAAGGAGGCAACGAACCAAGGGCGAGCGCGCATCGTGTCTGCAACGCGCTACCCAGACATTGCAGAAACTTGTGCTCGATCGGGTCTTAGCGTAGGCTGAGGCTCGAAAGGGGTGTCTCATGAATATGACCCTGTCCAGCTTCGCCGCACTGGTTTTATTCGGTTCGTTCGCCGCAAGATCGGGAGCGTTTGCCTCTACGAACGACGGCGCGGGGTTTGCCGCAAACGTCAATAGCCAGACGATCGAAAGCCACACGGTCGAACGGCTAGAGATGAGCGAGGAGGAACGGACACGTCGAGAAGTGGTATGCGAAACGGCGCTCGAAGCCTGTTTTGATTGGTGCACCAGGACGAAAGGCAGCGCGCCTTGCCGTTCGGAGTGCATGGAGAAGTACGCAGCGTGTCTTAAGAAAATTCGCGATCCGGATTAGGAAACGGTTGAAACAATGGACATCCTGACGACGCGGGAACTGCAATATATGGACGACAATGGCGATGAGCGCAACGTCCTTTTGACCATCTTCACGCCCTGGGAACGCGTCACGGAAGGCGGCGATTGGCGTGGTGCTTGCGCCTTCGGACCTCCCATTGCGCGATTGAACGGTAAAACCATTCCGAGCGGTGGAGTGGACGTCATTCAATGCTTCGTGGGCTCCGTGCACGTTGCCCGGGGCTACCTCATGGGTTCTGATCTGGCTGAGCGCGCGCATTGGAAAGGTATGCGTGATTGTGGCCTTCCGTGGCATGTCGAGCGGCCCATCGAATACGAACCCCCACAGCTTCCGCCGCTCGAAATTAATTCGGATCATCTGGCTGTTCTTGCTACTCGATTGCTCGAATGCCCCGACGAACTAAGCCGCGAACTATCCATACGGCTGACTTTCTACACGCCCCAGCAAGAGGATCGTGACATTTGGAAATGTGCCTTTTCCTTGAGTCCCTCCGGTTTCGAACGACCTCCTGTACGTTATGGCGTTGGTGCCGATTTCATTGAATCGTTTCTCGATGCGCTCACATTAGCTCGCGTCACGTATGAGGCATTGATTCCAAAGGGATGGACAGGAACCGACGGCGTGGACTTCGGCAGTTGCTATGACTTTCCGTATAAGATTGGCCGTGAATACTTTACGGAGCCTTCTAGGTATTCCAACCCCGATATGCCTGACTTCTGGCCGTCATGGATGCGCGATCGCGCCTAGTACCTTGCCACAGGGATTTTGACCGGTTGGTTCAATGTGGTGCCATCACCGAAGGAACCAACTGTAGGGGCGCGATTCATCGCGCCCCTTGAAGGCGTTTCGTGGGGCGCAATGAATTGCGCCCCGACAACGAATCAATCATCATCCCTGTGTCGAGGTACTAGCTACGGTACTACTCTACAAGTGCCATTTTCGGCCTGGTCAAATATCTGCGTTTTTCTACGGGCGGAGCACCCTTTGAAGACGCGGACATTCCGAAGTATCTACGGCGGTCCTTATTTCGACGTATCCATCAGTAATGCCGCCGGTACGGGCGCTCCGGTCAGTGCCTTCATGAACTCGACGAGGTCCATCTGCTCTGTTGCCGTGAGGCCCAGCGGTTTCATCTGCGGATCCTTCACGACATCGACGACCGTGCCACCTCCGCCATTGTAAAACGCAACGACCTCATCGAGCGTCGTGAATTGACCCGCGTGCATGTATGTGGACGTAATCGCAACGCCACGCAAGGTCGGCGTCCTGAATTGACCTTTCTGTTCGTTCACCTGCGCAAGACCCGTCAGCTTGCCCGTTGCCTTGTCGTCGCTGAATGCACCGTCGGTATTGAAGGGACTTGCGAGCAGCGTGGGTACATCTGTAAAACGACCCAAATCCACAGCCGGCACGTTGGCCCCCGTTTGCGGAACCGCCAGCGCGTGGAATTGATTATCCGCGAAAAACGGACCGGAATGGCAGCCTGCGCATCCGGCTTTGCCGAGGAACAACTTGAGGCCCTGTTTCGCCGCGGGGCTCATGGCCATCTTGTCGCCCGCCACGTACTTGTCGAAAGGTGCGTCACGGCTCACGAGAAGACGCTGGTACGCCTGAATCGCCTTACCGTAATTCGCAAAGATTGTGTTGACGATGAGTCGATCGGCCGCCGTCATCATCTCCCACGGGCCATCCGGATCGGCTGGAGCCGCCTTCGGCCTACCGACGAGCGGAAAACGCGCAGCATCCGGCGCTGCGGGATCGAGGGCCGCATTGAGCGCCACAGGAAAGATGGCGTCGTATTCGGTTCGGTACTTGTTCCACAACATATGAACAACCTGGAGACGAGTGCTTTTCAACGTGCGCGGATTCTCGGCAGTCCCCAGAGACAGCGCCCATTGCGAGTCGAATCGTCCACCCCAATTCGTCCACCTATAAAATGCCGAATTCGTGATGGCAAGCGAATTGCGTGTACCGAAGTCAGGGCCGAGCGAGACGTTGTTCGGTTTGCTGCGCTGGTCGTCGGTCCCCTCGCCGCTGTGACAACTCTTGCACGAGACCTTTCCGGATTCTCCGACGGCTCCGAGCCCACCATTGGTGCCGTTGTCGCCAACCACGAGCGCCCCGCTGAAGCTCTTTTCGTGAAAGAGCATCTGGCCAAGCGTTGCCGCATCCATATCGTCGGCGAATTGGTTCGTCGGATCGGCAGGAACTACCGGCAATGGCGACTGCAGCTTCATGGCAGCCATTTCGTCAGCCGTGAATCCGTCGTTCGGATCGACCATGCCACCCATGCCACCCATGCCACCCATGCCACCCATGCCACCCATG
>CAZETM010000217.1:0-12862 GCA_964514885.1 uncultured Polyangium sp.
CACGTTTCTCGAAGAACCAGCGCAGCATCGTCAGGTTGATGGTCTTGCCAAACCTTCGCGGACGCGGGAGCAGGACAACTTTTGTGCCATCGCGATCGAGAAATTGCGTGATGAGGTGGGACTTGTCGACGAACTCGAAGGTTCCTTCACGGAGCTCGCGAAAGTCGGAAATACCGGTGGGGATACGTAGAGTCATGGTGCGCTCGCGGCGAGGATGCCAGCGAAGTTTGCCGCGGTCAAGCAAGTCGTGCGAAGCGTAGTACGTGACTAGCGATCGTGGACCTGACTCACCTGATTCGCGTACGCTCTCAGACGCACGTTGATTTATCGCCTCTCACCCCGCCACCCACGTGCCGTGAAACCCCGGCGGTACATGATGCGGCAGTCGCAACCGACAAACCGTATCCAACGTGCGCGCGTTTAGCACGAATAGATCACTGCAATGCAGTTCCGGCACGTACCCGAGCGTCGTCACCCAACCGTCGTCCTCGTCCGAGCCATTCGGGTTTGGCACGAAAAGCGCCTCGCCTACCAATGCACCCAGCTCACGATACGTCGACGTTTTCGTTTCCGTGTCGAACTTGGCAATGCCCGTAAAGCTCGAGCTGTTCGAATCGACCGGCGTCGACGGCGACCACGCATATCGATACGCATATCCGTGGTGACCAGGATGGATCGACGGAAGCTCGCCCAAATTCGGACCCAACGTAACCTGCTCGACCGTTTGCCGCTCCAAATCGATGATGAATCGCGTAAAGAACGGTCCCTTGCTGCGATCACGAGGTTCTCCCTTCTCGTGCGGGCTCGACAAGCGCGGGTACTCCAAGAACTTGAAACCGTCGACGAGGATGTGTTTGCCGTCCTCGAATGCGTTCGTAAAATGAAAAACGAAACAAGGCGGCATTTCGAGCCGAATTGGATCGCCGCCGAACCTGGGCACCACCAGCACGATCGTCGGAGCATCGGTGAATTGAAATCCCGTGTCCACGGTCGTTTTCCCGAGCAGCGTGGTTTTCATGTCCAGCACGGTTTTGCACAGTAAATACACGCGATATTTCGGCGTGAGCGCAAAGTCGTGTAAGAAAATGGTCTCCGTTAGATCGATCGACGTCGGGTCGGACATATTGCCGTCCGCGTCGACTTTGTATTGCATCAATTTGGCGCCGCGCGGGTCGATCACACTGCCAAAGTTGAGCATTGCGCCACTTTCGAGGTCCCGACGAGGATGCGCCGAAAATGGATTGTGCTTGCCCGTAATCGGCGTCATCAAATTCTTTTTACGGACCAGCTTCCCCTGGCCGTCCCATTGCCCAATCGTATGCAATGTCGTCGGGTCGATCTCATAAGGAGCGCCGCCCTCCCATAACGCCAATAACTTGCCGCCATGAAAAACAACCGATGTATTAGCAGCATTCTTGAATTTGAGATCGAATGCGTTTTTCCAAGCCCCGCCAGGAATGTTCGTCCCAAACCCGCGATAAAGAATCTTGCCCGTTTTTTCTTCTTCAATATACTCCCGCGTCCGTACATAACGGCTGCGGTACATTACGCGGTCACCCTCGAAACTGAACCGAAGCAAAAACCCATCGCCGTCGAAGATGTGGCCATAATGCACGCCCGCCCGCTCGAATCGGCCAGGACCGTTGCGGAAGAGCACTCCCCGCATCGCCAAGGGAATCGACCCCTCGATCACATCCAGCGTGACGTCAGTGACTTCGCGCGCGTTCTGGTGCGCCCTTACGTACGCCCCCGCCCAGTCCATTTCAACTTCGGTTTCCACGGCCCGAAGCTTACTCGAAAACGCTTTCCAGATCCGCCTCAAAATATAGAAATATCGTCGAGCAACCCATTACGGCGCGGGAGCCTTCTTCTACTTGACCGGTTGCCAGCCGCCAGGGAAGTATCCAAGCGATCCGTCAGGCAAGTGCACGATTTTCGGCGGGGCATAAGACGCTCCCGTCGGAGGAACCTCCCATTTGCCGCCCTGCCATATCCAGTTGCGGCGATCCCACGTCCATGCGCCGTCAATCCAGACGACTAGGTCGCCAGGCTTCGGCGGAATGATTTCCGCTCGCGCAGGCGGTGGCGGATGAGGAATGATGATCGGGACGATTCCTTCATTCGGTCCCGTTTGCGGCAGCGGCAATGCGGACTTGCTGCACGCCGATAGCAACAGACCGCTCGTCAGGATCAAGAGTCCGCGGAAATCCACGAAACGTACACCTCGATGAAGTGCCGACCGACAAACAAAAACTCGATCGTCGCCAATACAAGAAAGGGTCCAAACGCCATCCTCGCTTGACCAAGACCCTCGCCCGCTTCCGCCATGAGCGGATCCTTCGCCAGCTCTTTCTCGGCCTCGGCACGGTCTTCCGGCGTCATCTTTTCCAGCTCCGCAAGCAGCTCTTCACGCTCCAGACGCACCGCTTCGGGCTCTTCGATCTTTCCTTGCACCAAGATCGTTCCAATCGCCGCCAGCGTGCCTTGAACGGCGCCTGCACACAGCACGACGATCGCTCCGATCCATCCAAACCACGCGCCCGCCAGCATGAGCAGCTTGGCATCGCCTATACCCATGCCCGCGCCACCTCGAAGCATCGGGTAGATCACGACAAACGGCAGAAACACGATGCCAAATCCAACGCCCGCGCCAAGAAGCGAATCGACGAACGTCATGTCGCGAAACGATGCGGTCGCGACACCAAGGATCGCTCCACCAATCGTGATCTGGTCAGGCAAGATCATGTGCTCGAAGTCGATGAACGCTGCCGCCACGAGACCCAAGACGAGCGCGAGATCAGCGATGTAAACGGCTCCCGCGTGGCCTAGCGAAGTGCTCGGCGGAAGACCCGCGATGATGAAGTGCACGATCGCGACGGACATGAGCCCGCCGATCGCTTCGACGAGTGGATAGCGCGGAGATACTTTGGCCCCACAACATCTCGCTTTGCCGCGAAGGAAGAGCCAACCAAACACGGGCACGTTGTCCCAAGGTTTGATCGGTGTCTTGCACGCAGGACAACTCGATGGGGGATGCACGACGCTCATCCCGCGAGGTACGCGGTAGATGACGACGTTGAGGAAACTTCCCCAAATGAGGCCGAAAAACAGAGAAAAACCGTAGAGTAGCCAGGTAGGCAGGTCGCCGAGCAGTAGCAAGGGACGCTGAGCATAGCGCGGCATTTGGACGAAGCGCGCGTCGTCTGGCATAACCGACCGCACTCTGGCGCTGCTCATGTCGAAGACGCTCGTTTCGTTCTGCTTCGTGCTGCTGTCCACGACCGGTTGTCGAAGTGGCTCGTCGTCCGAAAGCGGGCAGGGCGATGGCGGTCCGAAGGAAGTCTTGGCCGCCCAAGGCAAAGTGCTGGAAGCCGCTGAAAACCAAGCGGATCCGGATGCAGGCACGAAGGCTCAGGCTGCACAAAACGATCGCGTGGAGATTCCCAAAGGCGCACTCGTGGCCGGCTCGGTTCCAGGCGACAAAGGGCGCGACCCGGTGCTCGAACCCGCAGAACTCGAAGTCGAACTCGGCGAGTTCACCATCGATCGTTATTTGTACCCCAACGATCCAACCAAACCGCCGATGACGGGCGTCAGTCGCGCGAAGGCTGGCGAGTTGTGCACTCAAGCTGGAGGCCGGTTGTGCACGGAGCTGGAGTGGGAACGCGTTTGCAAAGGGCCGGAAGCGACGACGTACGCAGGTAGCTCGGCGTGGGATGCGAAGTGCGCGAAGGAGCCCGCGTCATGTGCATCGGGCTTCGGTGTGCTCGGGATGGGAACTGCGTTGCGCGAGTGGACGTCGAGCGATGTGGCGCCGATCGAAGACATGCAGCCCAAAGCAGCGGCCGTGCGAGGTGCACCAGCGACCGCGACATCGACGGATCATCGATGCGCACATCGTACGGCGATCGATCCGACGGCGACGGCTCAAGACCTTGGTTTTCGTTGTTGTCGAGGCGCGCCGAACGCGGCGCAGATTCCTTCGCCCAAGTGGGATCAGACGTACAAGCGAGTGGAAATTCCGGCCGCAGATCTGGCGGAAATGTTCACGTCGGTTCCAGCGCTCGCGGCGCTTGGAAAAACGATCACGTACTTCAAAGAGCCCGACGATGTGAACGTGGTGCTCGCCCGCGGTGATGCCGGTGCGGCTCCTCCGAATACGGTGCTGACGGCTTCGGCGCTCGCATGGAACCCCGTACCGGGTGAACAGATCGTCGTGGTGGCAGGCAAAGCGGGGAAGGACTCGTTCGTCGTCGCGCTGCATCGCTTGCCAAAAGATCGCTACCGCGTCGCCTCGACGCTGGTGTTGAAAGACGAGCGCGGACCCATCGTGCTCGGGTTCAATGGCTACGTACGCAAGCGTTTGTCCTGGGCAACTTGTTGGGACTGTCGTGGTGAATCGGGGAACGTGACGTACCGAGACGACGGTCGAGTGGTGATCACGCAAAAATGAGCAGCGAACAGCCTTCTTCCATCTCCACGCCGACAGCGATCCTGCTCGGGAGCATCATCGTTTCCGCGGGGCTCTTCTTGGGCCTGCGCAGCGGAAAAAGCGATGCACCACCACCCGTAGCGCCACCACCTGTCGTGCTTCCGTCCCCGGTCAAACCTTTGCCTCAGCAACCGTCGCCGCCTGTCGTCGACAAGCAGCAAATCATCCGGGAGGCCGTCGCGGTGCTCGCGAAGCACAAGAAGGCGCTCGCGGAAAAATGTGTGGCTGCGGCGTTGGCGAAGAAGCCCGACCCGCCCTCGGTGAAGCTTCTCTTCAACATCACCTTCAACGCACAAGGCAAACCGATTGCACGCGGCGTGACCGAAGATCGGCAAACGTCACGACCTGAAGTGACGACGTGCGTGAACGAGAGTTTGCCGGAGATTACCGTGACGCCACCGGGTCAGACGGTGCTCGTGGATGTACCGCTCGAACTACCGTGAACTCTCCCCTCTCCACGTAGTGGAGAGGGGCCGGGGGTGAGGCACATACTCGTAGATGCGCCGCTCGAACTACCGTGAGCTTTTGAGAGCGTTGTACAGGCGTCGCGAGCGAATCGGGTCTAGGGAGGCCTTGGCGAAGCGTACTTTAGTACGCTGAGCGAGGCTGACCGACGAACCGATTCGCGCAGCAGCCTGTACAACGCTCTCACGGCGAACAGAGATAATCGCGATAGTGGTTGTAGTATTTCACCAGTCGCTCGGTGACGTCGGCGAACTCGGCAAAGTCGAGCGATTCCGTCGGCAGCTCAGCGCAAAGCACCACCTCGCCTTGTTCACCTTTGGCGAACTTGGCGATGCGCATGTCCCGATTCAACAACAGCAACCTTCGAGGCAACTCCGCTGATGCTCGGACATCCGAAGGGATGACCGGGAGCAACGACAGTAGTACCCAGTGTTCGCTGCACTGAATGTAGTACGGGGGCAACGACGCGCTTCCCGCTTTTCGCGGCGAGACACGCAGCATCTTCTCGTTCTCGAGCTTGACGTCGTAGTCGAGCTTCTCGAGCCACGTACGGAGCGTCGCAAGATCCATCGGGCGCAAGCCTAATACATCGGACGCAAAGTTCGTAGCGGCTTACGCGTTTTGTTTGTCTTCGGTGGGTAGCCCAAGCTCGAGCGTCATGGTGCCATCGCTTTCGCGACGCGTATCGACACGACCGCCACACACCGCTGCCGCCAAACGCGCACTGTGCAGCGATAGCCCTCGACCAAACGCTGCTTGAAGCTGACTGCCGCGCGAAGGATGCGCCGACGTTTCGTTCTGCTCGGGACGAGACGAAAACCGCACCTCGAGACGTGGTGCCTGGTCTCCAACGATCGTGACGACGATCTTCGATCGGCGCACCGCGCGCTCGATCGCAAACGCCACGAGATTGTCGACCGCGCGCGCGCAAAACTCCCGATCACATTCGACAAACACCCGGCCAGGACGCACCTCCGCATCGACATCCAGCTCGACCTCGCTCGCCAGAGCTTGTTTGCCGAGCCTCGTGACCGCTTCCTTGGCCACCAACGCTGGGTCGATCGCCAGGCGCTTGCCCATCGATACGCCTGGCCGCGCAATCATCCCGAGATTGCTCACGAGTCGACGCAGCATTTCGCAAAGCATCTGCGCGTCGGAGAGCGTTTCGACGACGTCCACCGACATCGACGGGCCAAGCGAAGCCTCGAGAAACCGTAGGTTTGTCCCCAGCGCCGCAATGGGATTGTTCAAGTCGTGCACCATCACGGCCACGAATTCATCGAGCGCTACCTCGCCGACCTCTTCGGACATGGCGATTTATTTACACGCAAATCGCCCCGTGTTCCGCGCTATCTCCATCCAAGAGCTACAGGCTCAAAACCGCTTGCTCACCCAGCTCGACCACTCGCGCTTCGATGAGGGTTAGAAGACTAACGCGGCGCTCATCGAAGTTCATGAGCGAGCGTGGCGAAACGAGCCACTCGTCGAAGTCGCCAGGCGTGAGCAGCTCGCGAGCACGCGCACGCGTCAGGCGATTGAGTGCATCACGCAACGAGCGTGGAAAGCGAACGACAGGCCGCAAGCGATCGAGCAAACGCTCCTCTGCACGAGGGTCGATCTTGGGCTGAAAAGCACCGTCGTTTTCCGCCACCAAAATCTCCGATGCAGCGTCATCGAGCAGCACACTGCGACGCATGATGTTGGCCGATAGATAGTCGAGCACGAGCGTGTCGACGTAATCGCGAAGCAGCGCCGCGTTCTCGCCAGTAGCAGGCTCCGACGACGCGGCCCAAGCCGCCCACGCACGAGCTTCCGGGGCTTCGTCCAGCACGACAACGCGCCGTGAGACTTGCTCCCACGCGCGCGGAGCTTCGCCACGTGATGGAGCAATGACCAACGCGGCAATGGTGCCATCGTTCTGCACGGACGCATGCGCGGCCAAGTACGTGCTTACGTCGGGCTCGTTGGTGAAGAACGCGCCGAGCTCACCCGTCGTCACTCGACGCACGACGGTGGCAGGAACGACGCGCATGCCCAGCTCACGCGCGAGCAATGCATAGGCATACGGGCGCCGGTAAGCGATCGGGCTCTGATCGAGCGCGAGCGTGAGCGTGACGCGCGCAGGAGCTTGTTGATTCGGGCGCTCGAGGCTTGCGTGAAAAAGGCCCGGTTTGCTCCAGCTCACGATTTCGAGCGCAGTGATGGGAGCGGTCCGCAGTTGTTTGGAAACCGTATCTTCTACAGATGACGGTGCCTCCGTTGGTGGACGAGGTGTTGCACTAGGAAAAACCGTCGCCCGTGGCAATGCTGTGGACGCAGATGCCTTCGGTAGAGCTTTCGGTGCGGACGTCGTTGGTGTTGGAGGGTCGTTACGCGAGCAGCCGGTGAGGAAGGCGCACGCAACGACGAACGGGAGCGCTCGCACGGCCGACGCTCAGACTACGACGCGTTCGCGCAAGAACCGCAGCACACGCTCGCGTACGAGTTCACGACGCTCGAGCGGCACGATGTGCGTCCCACCGGCCAACATGAGCAGCTCACCTCGAGGCATCGCTTTGGCCATTTCTTCGGCGTAACGAGCTGGGGTGAAGGTGTCGCGATCGCCGCCGATCACGAGCGTTGGCACGTCGATCTTGGGCAGCAGATCGGCCGCGGAGTGCTCGCCGGCTGAACGCAGCATTCGCAAGAACATCGGCACGTCGATGTCGACCATGTGCTGCAAATACGGCATCACGTCCTCGGGTCGCAGCGAGCGATCGATGTCGCCGGTAAGCATCGCGAGACGAATGGCCACATCGGTAGGTACGCGACCCCAGAGTGCGCGAACGATTTCTGGATGCGCATCGACGCGTTCGATGAGCTTTGGAAGGATCTGCGCCAGCACGTCGGAGCCTTTGAAGGTGTGCGTGACGCGCCCCGAAGCTCCGCAGATGAGCACCATGCCGCGCACGTTCGCGGGTCGAAGACGATACGCCTCGAGCGACACTTGGCAGCCCATCGAATGCCCCACGAGCACGACGGGCGGGTCACCGAGCGATTCGCGTACGGCATCGAGGTCTTTGGCGTGGTCGAGAAGCTCGATGCGTGAAGGATCCGCAGGCGGGCCACTACGACCGTGCCCGCGGTAGTTCCAATGCGCGACGGAGCCGACGGGCTCGAGATCGTCCCAGAGGTACTTCCAGGCGAAGCCGTCGCAGGCGATCCCGTCAGTGAGTACGAACCAGAGATTGCCGGGCCCCGGTTTGGAGCGCACGAACAGACGTGTCGCATCGGGACCTACAACGAACGAAGCAGACGGGGGGCGCGATGAAGGCGGGCGCGTCGTCAATCGTTCAGGTCCTCGTCGACTTCGCCCACTTCATTGACGCTCGGCAGTTTCTTGATGTCGACCCGAGCGAGCTTCCACGCACGCTGAACCACCCAGGACAACGAGCGGTCGAGACGGTTCGCTTCCTCCTTGATCTCCTGGAGCATCGACTCCGGAAAGTAGAGGCTTTGCTTGCGCTTGTCGGACTTGCCCGCCTCGTTGTTTTTCGCCACCGCGTCTTTGTCGTTCATGGGCTCCTAGGCTCCAGGCAGCTACAAGGGCGTACCTTAGCGCACGTGTGGCGACAGAGGAAGGGCGAGGTTGTTGGGGGATGCAGGGGAGGCCGCCAAGTGGTATTGGTCGTCGCATGACCGCACTCGCCGTAGCCGACGCTCTTCCTGCCCAGCCCATGACGCTCGCGCAGTGGGCCGATATGGACGAAGACCAATCTGGCGAGCTGGTCAATGGTCAGCTCGTGGAGGAAGAAGTGCCGTCACATTTACATGAAACAATCGTCGCTTGGCTCATCGAAACTCTTCGGGCGTGGGGCCGATCCCATGGCTGTCCCGTATTCGGCTCCGAGCACAAGCTGGGCATTTCGGCGAGGCGCGGGCGTAAACCGGACGTATGCATGTATGCTCCTGGCACTCGATTTCGCAATGAGTCCATTTCTCGGACGGCGCCGAAGCTGGTCGTCGAAGTGGTTTCGCAAAGGCCGCGCGACATCAAGCGTGATCGTCATGAAAAACGCGCCGAATATGCTGCATTCGGCGTGAAATATTATTGGCTCGTCGATCCGGAAGCACGCGTATTTGAATTTTTGGAATTTCAATCGAATGCCTCCGCCTTGTCATTGCAAACGGCGTCGGAAGGTAAAATCGAAGTGAGCGGTTTCGAGGGATTGGTATTGGACCTCGATCAGCTCTGGACCGAAGTGGATGCGATCATCGAATTCGAGGAAGAACCCCCTGCAACCGATATCGACGAGGGCTGAGCGTTCGTCCGTGGTTTGTTGGGTTATGGAAACTATGGCTCGATGTCCACGGGCTGCCATTTCATTGATTTCACTCCGGCTTCGCGGAAGAGGTGCAGCACTTTGGGCGTGACGATGACTTGGGGCACCGAAAATTCGGCTCCGCGCGTCTTCCCATCGAATGAATACGAGCCAAACCATTCCCACGTCAGGTTAAAGTCTTTCATTCCGACGAGGTCTTCTTCGCGATAAGTTTTTTTGCGGACCCACGAGTGACCACCTCGCCGACAAACCTTACAGAGTTCCTGTTCGTCTTCCGCGGTGAGTTCCCCGCGCAGTGGGGGCATCGAGTTTTCAATGAGGACTTGTTCTCGATCGATTGGCTCCCAAAATCCCACTGAGTCACGCGAGTAAACCTCGGCGAACGAGATTCCGGTGATACCTGCGTCGGTCAACATTTTGCGCACGGCCGCATCGACGAAAATGTAGTAATCGAAGCTCATGAGCGCGCGAGTCTTCCGAATCTCGGACATATCTTTTCGGGTGACTCGTGCGTGCGATATTTGTTTGGCGCCTGAGCCGCAATGCGGGCAAGCATATTTCAAATCGTATTTTGTGCCCAGCCTCGAAGCGTGTGACCTTGCGCAATCGGAGCCGGGACTCAGCCACAACAGCCGCGCGCTCAGCAGGTCCTCGTCCGTTTGCTCCACATACTTCCGCACTTGGTGCTCTTCGCCATGTTGTTCGAGCAGTGCGATCAATTTGGCAATACGCTCGTCCCCTGCGTTGAGCGTGACGTCTACGAAGAGAGCGGGAAGCATCTCGTTGGTGGTTTTGTCGTAAAGATAAATTCCGTCGGTTGCATACACGACATCCCGTCCACACCCTGCTTGCTCCAGAATCGCTTCCGCTTTCTCCTTGGAACGACCTGCATCGAACGATACTTGTACGGTTTTCTTCATGGTTTTCCCCGGTCGAGGTTTATACCTCGATGTCTACCGGCGTCCAAGCGAACGTTTTCACGCCCGCCTCGAGAAAGATGTTCATCACTTTGGGGGTGACGAGGATACTGGGGCACGGACGTTTCTCGCCGATCCCCGTTTCTTTGTTTTCGGGCCAGAATTCGCCAAACCATTCCCACGTCCGGTTGAAGTCTTTCATTCCGACGAGGTCCTCCTCGCGGTAGGGTTTGTCGGGAGACGAGCTGCGTCCACCACGCCGACAAAATTTGCATCGTTTGTGCTCATCTGCCGGACCAAATTCACCGCTCATGGGAGGCATGATCACGGTGCCGTTTTGCAGGAATCGAACGAATGTGTCTGTTTCGTGTCGCAGAGAAACCGCTGATCCCAACAGCATCCGCCGCACGTGACGCTCGCCTCTCGTTTGAAACAGTCATTGAAGCAATCGTCCGACGGCTCATCGCACTCGGCACGCAATTCATGCGCGCCGGCATCGAATCGGGGCTTTAGCTTTTCTCGCCGCCGCCGACATCCCTGTGCCGAGATGACGATCAGTGCCAAGAGCACAAGTCCGTGCATGGTTTTCAAGCGAAACACGGGTGGTCCCCTATGGCAACGAAGTTGCGTCACTCTTGGTCTGGACACGAATAGAAGCTGAAGTCACCACCGGAATCGCATAAAGCGCCATTATGCTGACAACAACGCCGACACGCCGGCCCCAGATCTGCCTTGTAACAGCCGTTCATGCAAGCGGTTACTTTGAGCGTGCAATATTCACGTTGTGGCGGACCGCCATCGTCTTGACTCGTGTCCGTCGTGCAGCCACCGAAAATCAACGCCGCTGCGCATAACAAGGGCACGAAAGAACGGCGCAGGCGTCGCAGAAGCGAATGGGAAACCCACAGAAATAGCACCTGGCAAGCCTTCCACATGCGACCAGCGCATCGTGGTTGGCCCAGGTGGGTCAACGGTTTTGTGGTTTGGGGGCTGCCATTACAACATACGTGCGCGACGGTGCACAAGAGACGGGGCGGTGGTTCCGTGAAGGAGAGCGTCAAGCGCCGTCCGGGTTAAGTGAACGAGCCAGATGTTTTCGTGCGAGCTGTTCACGGTGCAGCAGGCGGTGGCGCAATCGGCGGCGGTTGTTCTTGGTCGTCACTGGTTGCGGTCGAACGAAACGCCGCCAGCGTATCAAAGTACCCGAACACGATGGCTTCGGCATTTTTCGGAAGCGTTGCGCTCTTCTCTGCTTGCTCCGCCACGAGCGCTCGTGCTTTGCTGACCAGTCCCAGCGCGCGCGTTCGATTCAAGGTCAATTCCACGCCCGGCTCGTCCGCCTCGACTTTGGAGCGTCCGTCGAGCAGTGCGCTGATTTGATCACCACTATCGAGGAATTCGACCACCCAATCATACGCCGTGCGGCCATCCGGCGTGGGAATGCTCTTTAGTTCTGCCGTCATTTCGACGACTTTGGAGCGATTGAACGTTGCGAGTTGCGCCTCTTTTTTATATTTTGCCTTCAGCACGGCCAGGCTCGGAATGAATTGGGTTTGAATCCGCGCGGCCTTTTCTCGAAGCGCGGAATCGACCCCTGGGAGGCTCTTGATAGCCTCGGTCAATAGCCACAGCGCATTACCAAAGCCATCGTGTCTGTCGTCGGCCGTGCTCAAATCTCGAGCCAACGGGCGATTACCTTTGAGATTGAGCGGCAATAGACCGCGAATTTGATCCAGCTCGGCACCATAAACGATGTAAGACGCCGTAGCTTTGAAGAGGTCCAATCGACCCGGATCCGAAAAGAGGTTATCAAGGCCGACGCGAAGGTCTGCCGCGGTGAGGGATTGTATCATCACAACACACGATAAACGAGCGGACGAGCGGGCATCAACAACAAAGGCACCGAGGCGCACGTCGGAATCTTGCTTGGCATGGGGGCGGGGACGACGCGTTGAGTCGGGAGCATCTGGAATGCTGAACACCTAGACCAGCCGCTCGCGTCACGCTCGACGCTTCGCCGTGGTCATGGACCAGCCGTTTGCGTCAGGCGCGATACTTCGCCGTGGTCATGGACCAGCCGCTCGCGTCAAGCTCGACGCTTCGTCGTGGTCCGGGAGCAGCCGTTTGCGTCAGGCGTGACACATCGTCGTGGTCCTCGCCCAGCCGCTCGCGTCAGGCGTGATGGTTCGCCGTGGTCACCGACCAGCCGTTTGCGTCACGCTCGACGCTTCATCGTGGTCATCGACCAGCCGTTTGCGTCAGGCGTGAGGTGATGCCGGATGAGCTGCCCGTGAGGTAGGTCATTGCCCGTCCGACCCTGACCGATGTACGCTTGACGTGTTTTTCCCGTAGGTGCATACGTGGCCTCGGGTCGAGTTGTCCGACCGGTAGATTGCACGAGGTGCCGAATGCCGCGTCAACACACGCGGATGGTCCTTCGCGGCAGTGACGCGCACCGTATTGGAGTATGATCCCGACGCGGATCCGCGCAGTGTGCGGTATTTGCCTGCGCCGTACAATCAGCTGCAATGCCGCGAGCGCTTCGCCGTATTGCAGTCGCGCGATGCGGAAACGCCACCGCTTCCCGAAGCATCGATCGAGTTGGTGGTGCACGAGCCCCGTCCCGCGTTTCTTTCCCGGGCCGTCACCGAAAAGCTCGCGAGCTG
>CAZETM010000218.1:0-1726 GCA_964514885.1 uncultured Polyangium sp.
CTTAGCACGTAGTCCGCGCCAAGCTCGCAAAGAGCTGTCGTATCGAGCCCTCTGATATCGTGCGGCGGCAAAGCATTGGCTGGGCCAAGGTAGGCGCGACTGCCCCAGGAGTCGAAATACCAGGCCTGTTGTGGATCGCTCGCGAGTCGGCCGGCAATGACCTTGCGAAACCTTTCCTTGTACGTTCGCGCGTACATTTGGAGATAACCATCCACTGTCCATAAACCATTGATTTGCGCCACGGCCGGATGCATCCCGAGGCTCGCCACGCGAACCGGATAGACCGCGCTCCGCATCTCACGGAAAAGATTGGCCGAGACAAACCGGCTGTAAGTCATAGGAGGTTTCGATGTTCGGCCTCTATGAAATGCGACCGTTCGCTCGAGCCCGCCCCACGGAACGCTCCAGACGAACCACCACAATGGGCTAATGCACAACAGCCATTTCACAGCGCGATGCGAGAACGATGCACCAAGTCGCACCGTAATGAAGAGCCAAAACAAGCCGGCGAGCAAATAAAAGCGGTCGAGCTGAAGGACTCGTAATGCGCGGAAAGGCTGACGAATTGCAGCAATTACCTGCCATTGCCAAAGAGCGTGAACCGAGGCGATCACGATCAGCACCGCAATCGCTGGGGCCACGGATCGTAACCGCGCTCGGGCGTCCTTTGCATTACGCAATACCGCTACCACCGCGCTCATCAAGAGCACCCAACCCAGCAAAGGGCGCGTCGTGGCATGATCCTGTCCCACCCAAAGAAATTTCCACGCCATTCCCAGCGCACCACTCAAAGGTTTCGCCAGGGCTACCACATCCCACGTATTACGGTGATGATCGAAACCGCTGGCCGTGAGTTGAATCAGCGGCCATTCCATGACGGCAACCGACGCGACGTAAAGGACTACGGCAGCAATCGGCGCCAATGCAATCGTCCTGTTCCTCCAAGCGCGAATGAGCCAGCAAATACCCAACGTAATGAGCAGCGGCGGACCCAGGATCGCGAAACTCGCCCACATCGCAAAAATGGGCCAAACGATCCAAGCCAGCGGGTCGCGTTTTTCGTCATAAAGCCGCATCCACGACCAGGCAAGCCACGGCTGACCCGCAATATACAGCCCACACACCGATAACCAAGGGCTGAGCGCAAAACCTAGGGCAGCCGCCACGATGGCTGCCCTGCGAATGGATTCATCTCGCGTTTGCACGGTTGCGCCGACGAGCCACGCCTCGGCAAGTCGCAATGCGCCCGCAAGCGCTATCGCACGAGTCAGCGTGTCGTATACGTTCCACGCCCAATACGGGGGAAGCCATGCATAAAGTATCGTGTCCAGCTTGAAGGCGGACGGCAAAGATCCCCGCGGCACACCTCCCAGAATCGAAGGAACGATAGCAAATGGATCGCGCGAGAAAAGCTGTCCGGATTTCGCAAGCAACACGCGATGCGCGACCTCGCTGTCGAGCATGTCGTGCACCGGCAGCTCGGTGTCTTGACCAAACAACCATTGCGGTAAAACGAACAGGAGCAGCACCGCCCACGGAAGCCATCGCCAGAAGCGTTCACGATTCATGAGAAGTCCAGGCAATATCAATAGCGCTCGAAGATCATCGATTCTCGGCGCTCGTGGTGGGTCCTGCTGTTCGAGCTATCGAGGGATCAACTCTCCCCCATACACGGATACGGCACCGCGCGCGGGGGCTCGAAATTCTCTTTGATCACCCGCGGCGA
>CAZETM010000218.1:1826-12806 GCA_964514885.1 uncultured Polyangium sp.
GTAATTCGCGCAAACGCCCGCGCATCAATGACCGCGCCCATGAAGTTGCGGAAATCAGCCACGTCACCGATTTTGATCATCCGCGTCAATTCGACGATCCGCTCCTTCAACGAAGGCCATATCGACTTCGGAATGTACGCTCGCGACGCCGCCGAACACTTCTGACCCTGGTATTCGAATGCTCCCCGCACCAAGGCCACCGCCAATGCAGTTTCGTCCGCACTCGCATGCGCAAATACGAAATCCTTGCCGCCCGTTTCTCCCACCAGCCGCGGATACGTACGATACCGCGAAATGTTTTCCCCCACCTTGCGCCATATACTCTGAAACACCGGCGTCGATCCCGTAAAATGAATCCCCGCCAATGACCGATGCTCGAGGCATACCCGCGATACCTCTTCCGGATCGCCCGTCACCAAATTGATTACCCCGTCCGGCAATCCCGCCTCGCGGAATAACTCCATCAGCCAATATGCCGATAACAATGCCGTATTCGATGGCTTCCACACCACCGTGTTCCCCATCAATGCCGGCGCCGCCGGAAGATTGCCCGCTATCGCCGTAAAGTTGAACGGTGTCACCGCATACACAAATCCCTCGAGCGGCCGCATCTCCATCGTGTTCCACATCCCCGCACTACTCTCGGGCTGCTCACTCACGATCCGCCGCGCGTATTGCACATTAAACCGCAAAAAGTCAATCAGCTCACATGCGGCGTCGATCTCAGCTTGGATAGCTGTCTTGCTCTGACCAAGCATTGTAGCGGCATTGAGTATCGGACGGTACCGCTTCGACAAAAGTTCGGCAGCTCGCAGGAACACCGCCGCGCGCGCCGTCCACGGTAACTCACCCCAAGCGGGAGCCGCTCGCAACGCCGCGTCGATCGCTTGCGACGTGTGCTCCGCTCCGCCCACATGCGCACGCGCAAGAAGCAGCTCGCGCTTGTGCGGCGATCGGACCTCGATGAGGTTGTTGGTCGTTACGTCGCGGCCGTCGATGACGAGCGGAATCTCGATCGTTTGACCGGACATACGCGCAAGAGCTGCCTTGAGCTCTGCACGCTCGGGCGTTCCGGGCGCGTATGAACGCACGGGCTCGATGACAGCGACGGGCGTGTTCACGATGGCGGCCTGCATGGCGCGCGAGTCTACCACCAATGTCTCCGCTATCCTCCCTGGATGACGACCCTTACCGCCGCACCAGCCGAGCTGATCGATCCGAGCACGCACAAACCTCGGTTCGGCACGTACGTGGGCGGCTTGCCCACCGTGGATTTCGCGGCGGCCGGAGCCTCGTTGCTTCGACGACTCAAGAGCGAAAAACGGTGGACGTACGTGATTATCGCGTCGGATGAGATCGTCTTCTGCACTGCTGTCATTCGGCTCGGTTACGCATCCAACGCGTTTGCCTTCGCAATCGACCGTGCAACGGGCAAACCCATCGCCGAGATGACGGCCAAGGGACCAGCGTTTCTGGCGTCGGTTGGCAAGCGCGGAAGCGAGGGGGCGCGCGCAAAGTTTCTCCTCGGCTCGAAGTACGTTTCCATCGCGCGACCGTGGGGCAGCAAGGACTACACGGTCGAAGTTCGAGGGCATGGGCTGAAGCTCGATGCGCGGCTTTCCACGGCAAATGCTCCACAACCGATCTCGGTCATCGCAGCTCTGCGAGGTGACTTGTTCTCCACGACCGAGAAGGGTGCGTTGCTCGATGTCGAAGGCTCGCTCCTCGCCGCCGGAAAACGTTATGACCTCAAAGGAGCTTACGCAGGCTACGACTACACGGCAGGGCTACTCGAACGACGAACGGCTTGGAAATGGGCGTTCGCGATGGGGAAGTCCTCCGAGGGCAAACCTCTAGCGTACAACCTCACCGAAGGGTTTGTCGGAGAACGCGAGTGCGTCGCGTGGGCCGATGGAGACGTCCACCATTTGTCCGCTGCGCGGTTCACGTTCGATCCAAATCGCATCATGCAGCCCTGGCGCGTTCGCACAGACAGCGGCGCATGCGACGTCGACTTCGACACCGCGTACTTGCATTCCGAAGAGCACAACGCGCTCGTGCTCCAGTCGAGCTTCAAGCAGATCGTCGGTACGTTTCGAGGAAAGATGGTCCTGCCAAACGACAGGACCATCGCGTTCGAGAAGTTGGCGGGCGTGACCGAAGATCAAGACACGCTGTGGTGACCGTTGGGTGAAGAGTGAAAGCTCAGTCGAGCCTCACGCCTTTGTCCGCCATCAGCTTCGCGAAGCCAGCCTCGTCGAGCAACGTCGTGCCGTATTTCTTCGCCTTTTGCGCCTTGCTCGACGTGGGATCGTTGTCACCACTCACCAGGTACTGAAGCTCTTTCGTGACGCCCGAAAGCACTCGACCGCCGTTCTTTTCGACAAACGCCGTCATCTCGGGACGAGGTTTGCTGAGCGCTCCCGTGAAGCAGAACGACAAACCTGCCAGCGGTCCTTCTTGCTCCTGCGTGACAGGCACGATGCCTGCCGCGAGCAGACGTTGAATCTCGTCTTTGCGCGCTGCCAACCCACGCACGATGTTCGCTGCCTTGATCGCTCCAAGGCCCGCAATCGAAGCGAGATCTTGTTCCGTCGCAGTGAGCAGTTTTTCGATCGTCGTGTAGCCAGCCGACACGAGCAAACGTGCGGTTTGGAGTGCGAAACCCTCGATCCCGAGTGCCGCGAGAAAGACTGGAAGCGTGAGCGGCAACCGTGACTTGAGTTCTTCGAGGACCTTCTTGGCGATCTTTTCCCCACGCCGTTCCAGCTCCGCGATTTGCTGCCACGTGAGCTTGTAGAGATCGGCCGGCTCTTTGACGCGCTTCGCTTGCACGAGCTGCTCGATGAGTTTGTCGCCCCACTCGAGCGCTCCGATGGCTTGGATCCAGTTCAGGATGCGTCCTTCGACGAGCGCCGTGCACTCTTGGTTGCGACATAAAAGATATTCGCCACTGATGATGATCGTCGCGCCGCATGTCTTGCACTGGGTCGGTGGCTCCGCAGCCTTGCCGCGTTTTTCCACGACCTCTTCGACGTACGGGATGACGTCGTTGCGGCGGGACACGAGCACTTCGTCGCCGATGCCGATGCCGAGCGCTCGCACGTTGCCCACGTTGTGCAAGCTCGCGCGTTGAACCGTCGCACCGGCTAGCTCGACGGGCTCGACGATTGCGACCGGGGTCACGCGACCACTTGGACCCGTGTCCCAAAGGATGTCGACGACTTTGCTGACCTTCGCTTGAGACGCGAACTTGAACGCGATCGCGCCACGAGGACGTCGATTGACCTCACCCAATAACGTTTGAGCACCAATCGAATTGGCACTGACGACGAGACCGTCGATCTCGTAGTCCAGCGTCGCGCGTGTTTCGCTCGCGTAACGACGATAGTTCTCGATGACTTCTTTCAGCGTCCCGTGTGCGTTCCAAGGCGTGGCAAAGCCCAGCTTGCGCAAAGAGGCGAACTTCTCTTCTTCAGTCTTGATGCCGAGGTGATCGGCCAAGTCGTAGAAGAGCACCGTCAGATTTTCACATCCTTGGCCGTCAAACCTTTTTGAAGTTCCCGCGGCAGCGTTGCGAGGATTGGCGACGCCGGGGAAAAACTTCTTCATGTCGGAGATCTTGAGGATGATCTCGCCACGCACGCTGAGGGTGTGTTTCTCTCGTAGTTTCTGCGGGATTCCACGCATGCGCGTGACGTTCGCGCTGATGCGCTCGCCGATGACGCCATCACCACGCGTGATCGCATCGGCAAATTTTCCATCGCGGTAGATGACCTCGATGGAGATGCCGTCGAGCTTCTCGGCGACGGACAAATCGTTGCTGATTTGCTGGCCGCCTTCTTTGACGATGAGTTCGTCGCACCGCGCGGCCCATGCTTCCAACTCGGCTTCGTTGACGACTTTGTTGAGCGATCCCATCGGGATCTCGTGCCGCGCTTTTTCCCACTCGGTGACGGCAACGGGCGTGCCGACATGCGCAAGCACTGCATGCGTCGGATCGATGTCGCGAAGCTCGTCTTCGAGCGCGTCGTAAGCCGCGTCGGAGATCTCCGGCGTGCCTGCGTAGTAGCTCGCACGGTACTTATCGATGCGTGCAGCAAGCTCATCGATGCGCGCCTTCGTGCTCGTGTCGCTGCCTGGAGAGCTCGGCAGTTTTTGCTGCTTGTTCATCGTCGTTTTCTCACTCCCAATTCTCACTCCGAACGCTGACTACTCGAACACCACATCACGACCACGTCGCGCAGCTTCGAGCATGTCGTCCATGTCCATCGCGAGCGGCCGCGGAAGCTCGTGCTCTTGAAACAGCCGTGCTTCTCGAATCTCGAGCGGGTTTGTCGGGGCACGACTCGGCGGCGCAACTCGCGCCGAAACGACAACCGTGACCGCATGAAATCGAATGTCCCGGTCCGGGCGCGAGAACACGCCGACGACCGGGCCAAGCTCTGCTTCGAACACGCCCGCTTCTTCTTGCAGCTCGCGAAACGCGCAGTCGCGTAGCGTCTCGCCCCACTCGAGCGTCCCACCCGGCAGAGCCCACGTTCCCGTGTCTGCTCGGCGAATCAGCAGCCATCGACCATCAGCCACACGAGCTGCCACGGCGACGCCCACGACAGGACGGCGAAGAAGATGCCTACCCACTTCGCGAGCGAGCCCAAGGACGCTCTTGGGCAAAAAAGAAAGGGGGCCCATCAGAGGCGCGGAGGATAGCGGCGTTCGGCGGTCGTGGAAGAGGGACGTTGCAGATTCGGCGACAGAGCGTCATCCGGTGCACGCCGGAGCCAGTGAAGGGTAGGCCCATGAAGGGTAGATTAGAGCGATGCAAGAACGGGTCGTTGCTGCCGCAGTACAGATGAACAGTCAGGCCGATGTCAGCAAGAACCTGGAGCGAGCCGAAGCGCTCGTGGCCGATGCAGCTCGCCTTGGCGCACGGATGATCCTGCTCCCGGAAAACTTCGCGTTCATGGGAGGCGAAGACGACGAACGACTGCGGGTGGCCGAGCATCTTGACGCGAACGAACCGGGCATCATCCGTAGGTTCTTAGAGACAAACTCGAAGCGACATGGTGCGTGGATCATCGCGGGAGGTTTGCCTGAAGCGTCGGAGGATCCCGCGCGAGTGCACAACACGTGTGTCGTGGTTGGTCCTGATGGAACCATCACGGCGCGTTACCGCAAGATTCACATGTTCGACGTGGAGGTTGGTGATGGCCAGCGTTACCGCGAATCAGCGTCGTGCATGCCCGGGGACAAACCCGTCGTGACTGAAGTTGCTGGCGCGGGCGTTGGTTTGTCTATCTGTTACGACCTGCGTTTTCCGGAGCTGTATCGAAGGCTCGTCTCGGACGGCGCAGAGGTGCTCGTGGTGCCTGCCGCGTTTACGCTCCTGACGGGCAAGGATCACTGGCACGTGCTGCTTCGCGCGCGGGCGATCGAGTCGCAGTGTTGGGTGATCGCAGCAGCTCAGTGGGGAGCGCATCCCAAGGGGCGCAGGACGTACGGGAAGTCGTGCATCGTCGATCCCTGGGGCGAGATCGTGGCGCAAGCATCCGAGGGCGAAGGCGTGACGACGGCGACGCTCGATCCGACGTACTTGAAGCACGTGCGCACGAGCCTTCCGTCACTGACGCATCGAAGGCTTTGAGCCGCTCGTTCAAATCAGATCCGTCTCCGCGTCGAAGCAGATCTGTTTGAGGTCAAAACGGTTTGTCGGTGCTCAGCTCCCCTCTCAGAAGCACTGAAGCGAGAGGGGGCCGGGAGTGAGGAGTGTGGCGAGATTGAAGGGTCAACGTTTCGCGAGCAATGCGCGAAGCTCGGCAGGACGACGGAAGCCAATTTTACGAGCGACCGCGCCCTCGGCAAATCCTTCGGTCAGCAGCTCGCGAGCCTTCTGGGCGCGAACTTCGTCGTAGAACACATGCGGCGAGCGGCCGAATGAAGCGCGGAACTGGCGCGCGAAGTGGAACTCGGACAAGTCCAGGTCCAAGGCAACTTCGTACGAACGCACGCGTTTGCCTCCTTCGGCAGCAGCGCGAATGCGGTCACGCGCAACGAGCATGCGCTCGGGCGTGGTCCGCGGAATGCCCGAGGCAGGCATCCGAGGCATAAGGCGCGGCAGCGAGTGCGAATTGTGGCCTTCTGCTCGGAGAGCAAAAGGCGGCATGCGCATCGAGGCCGACGACGAATGGTGGGCCTCGGAGGGTGTGGTCAGCATGTCCAAAGAAAGTGCGTCGCTCACGGGAACCTCTCCTTGTCACGGGGCTATACCGCGACCTTGCGCGGTGCCGTGACGGCCCTTGACGCCTTTGCAACCCTTGGGCCGACGCCAAGTCTGCTTGATCCTGTGCGAGACGAAGTAATGCGCGATCGCAGTCTGGAGCACCCACGCTCGTCGGTTCACCCTCCGCGAAACGATGGAAAACACGCAAAATCGAAGCATTTTCGCGACGTCGATCCCGCGTGAACAAGCGCTGCACAAACGTTGAAGCCTAACATTGTGTTGTGAATTAAATTACGATCGTTCGCGCGACTTGTGCAGCACGTTGTGCCGTTTCTGCTCAAATCGAGCAGGAGTCGCGCCGGATGATCGCTGCACGCTATTGAGCAAGTCGGATCAGTGCCAACACGGCGCAACGAACACCGCGAGAGCCAAAGCTGATCTGATTGGAAAGGGCAGGGAGGCGGGGTGCTTAGATATCGATTTCGGCCGTTTGCGCTCGGTCCATGATGAACCGAAAACGTGCTTGGGCGTCTTTGCCCATCAGCTCGTTCAATATGCGGTCGGTCTCGATCTCGCCCTCAATCATCACGCGCAGCGCCCGACGGCGGCGTTTGTCGAGCGTCGTCGCCTTCAAATCCTCCGCTGGCATCTCGCCCAGACCTTTGAACCGCGATACCTCGGGCTTCACGTTCTTCGGCAACTTGGCCAAAATCCGATCCCGCTCCTTCTCATCCAACGCCCAGTATGTTTCCTTACCGGCGTCGACGCGATAGAGCGGTGGTTGCGCAAGAAAAACGTGCCCCCCTCGAATCAGCCCAGGTAGGTGCCGATACAAGAATGTGAGCAGCAAAGTGGCAATGTGCTGCCCATCACTATCGGCGTCCATCAGTAGGAAGATGCGCCCGTAACGAAGCTTCGACTCATCGAAGTCTTTGCCAAACCCACACCCCAACGCGCTGACGATGTCCTGGAGTTCTTTGTTGGAGAGGACTTTCGATGTCGACGCTTGTTCGGCGTTCAGCACCTTGCCTCGGAGCGGAAGGATCGCCTGCGTGCGCCGATCTCGGCCCTGTTTGGCAGAGCCACCTGCGCTGTCGCCCTCGACGATGAACAGCTCGCTTTCGTTGGGGTCGGTCGATGAGCAATCCGCCAGCTTGCCGGGCAAGTTGAGCCTGTGCGAGACAGCCGTCTTGCGGACGACTTGTTGCGTTGCTTCACGTCGCGCCTCGCGAGCCCGAGCGGCGAGGATGCCGCGCATGACGATCGCTTCGCCAACCGAGCCATTTTGGAGCAGCCACTGTTCGAGCGCGGGACGAACCGTGCCTTCGACCATCGGGCTCGCTTCAGGGTTGTTCAAACGATCCTTCGTTTGCCCCTGGAATTGCGGGTTCTGAATGTAGATCGACAAGAGCGCGACGATGCCTTCACGGATGTCTTCCGCCGCGAGCGTCACGCCTTTGACCTGGATCTTCTTCGCCTCGATGAACGCACGAACGGCTTTGACGATCGCCGTGTTGAAGCCGGCTTCGTGCGAGCCACCCGATTGCGTCGGGATGCCGTTTACGTACGACCTCAGCGATTCATCAAACGACTCGGTCCAGCAAAGCGCCGCTTCGAGCTGCTCACCCGAGGGGGACGTGTGCCGAAGGATGAACGGCGAAGGATGCACGGGTGACTTGCCACGCGCTGTAATCAGCTTCGGCAAGTAGTCGGCAATTCCGTTCGGATGCAGGTACTCGAGCGACTCGTTGTTCGCCGGATCCTTGAACGCGATGATCAATCCACCGTGCAAGTACGCCTTCGCTTCGAGGCGCTCTTTGATGGTGTCGACATCGAAAGATGCTTTGTCCCCAAAGATTTTCGCATCGGGTCGGAAGTGCAGCACCGTTCCGTGTTTGCGCGTGGTCGGTCCGCGCTTGAGTTTGCCCGTAGGAACCCCTCGGGAAAACGACTGCATGTGCTCGTAGCCGTCGCGCAAGACCTTCACGTCGAGCACATCGGAAAGCGCGTTGACGACGCTCGAACCGACGCCATGCAAGCCGCCGGAAACCGTGTAGCTCGAGCTGGCAAACTTACCGCCCGCATGCAGCGTGCAGAGAATCAACTCCAGCGCAGGGCGGTTGTGTTTGGGATGAATGTCGATCGGAATGCCGCGACCATCGTCAGAGACCGTTACACCACGACGATCTTCGTCGAGCGTCACGTCGATGCGTTTGGCATGTCCGTTGATGGCTTCGTCGACCGCGTTGTCGACGATCTCCCAGAGCAAGTGGTGATAGCCGCGAGTGTCCGTGCCGCCGATGTACATGGCGGGACGTGCACGGACGGGCTCGAGACCTTCAAGGACCTCGATGTCCTTTGCGGTGTAGCGCGATGCCGCTGCTGCTGTCGTCGTTGAGGCAGTGGCCATGATTCAGTTTTCCCCCTCGGAACGATTCAGGTTCGGGGCGGCGATCGCCGGCAGCACCATACGCACGACGCGGTCTTTCTTCCCCGTGATCTGCCGACCGTATTCGCCACGTACGCCGGAAACTTTTCCTATCGTTTCGCGCACGATTTTGCCCTTTTCCGTCTCGAGCTCGATGTGGTCCCGGTCGTCGAGCACAGCGCCCACGACACGTTCACCCTCGTCGACCTTCATCACGATCGACCCTTTGCCAGCGCCCGAAAGCACTGCGATCTCGTCCATCGGCACACGCAACGCGTAACCGTTTGTCGCGGCCAACACGACGCCTTCTTCGCTCTGCGGCAACAGCACCGCCAACACTTCGTCGCCTTCGTTCAACTTGGCGAACTTGCGCCCTGCACGCGTCGAAGGTTCGCGATGGTGTTGCAACGGGAACCGGAAGCCCAACCCACCTCGAGTGAGCGCCAGGGCAAACGGTCCTTCAAGCTCGGCGCCTTCCGTAGGCTCACGTAGCTCTTGTCCGAGCACCCGTGGATCGAGCGACAACATCGCCACCATGCGCTCGCCATCGGCCAGCTTGAACAGCTTCTGTACCGGATCGCCGTAACCCGTCGACGCCGGCACATCGTGCACGCGACACACGTAACACGTGCCGAAGTTCGAGAAGAACGCGACCGAAGAGCGCGTCGAGCCCGCCACTGCCGAGAGCACGATGTCACCTTCGCGCAAACGCGTCTGCGTCGGATCCTTCAGCTCGCGTTGACGCTTCACCCAACCTTGCGCCGACAAGATCACGTTCGCGTCTTCCGCGACGATGAAGTCTTCGGCCTGGAACTCGGGCTCGTCCACCGCAACCACGATCTTCGTGCGGCGTTTGTCCGCGTACTTCTCTTTCAAGCTCGACAGTTCGTCGCGGACCATGTCCCAACGCCGCGGCTCGCTCTTGATGATCGCTTCGAGCTTGCGAGCTTCGATGCGTCGCTCCGCTAGTTCTTTGCGCACGACCTGAATTTCGAGGCGCGCCAAACGATATAGTTTGAGCTCCAAGATTGCGTCGGTCTGCTCCTCCGACAGCTTGAAACGCTTGATGAGTTTGTCCGCAGCGTCCGCTTTGCCTTCGCTCTTGCGGATGATCTGGATGACCTCGTCGAGCGCGTCGAAGATGATGTCGAAGCCTTCGAGCAGGTGAATTCGCACCTTGATCTCGCTCAGCTCGAACTCGAGTCGACGCGTCACCGTCAGCAGTCGATACGTCAGGAACTGGTTCAGGATCTCGTCGAGGGCCAAACGCTTCGGCGCACAAAGCTCCGGAGTGTCCGTAGGAACCAAACACGTCAAGTTCACCGCAATGTGCATCGACAACGGCGTGTGTTTGTACAGGTACGCCATCACGAGTTGCGGGTCGGTGCCGCGCTTGATCTCCATCACCACACGCACGATGTCCGTGGACTCATCACGCACGTCGAGCAGCGGCGGCAGCTTCTTGCCGATGATGACTTCAGCGATCTTCTCGACGATCGTCTTGCGCTCGACCGCGTACGGCACCGACGTCACGATGATGTACGTAGCTCCGCGCTTGCCGTCTTCTTCTTCGAGGTGCCACTCGCAACGCAGCTTCAACGAGCCTTGCCCCGTCGTGTAAACGGCTTCGAGTTCGCGTTTCGTTGCATGAAGCTGACCGCCCGTCGGGAAGTCCGGACCCTTGATGTGTCGCAGAAGCTGAATGACTGGCAGGTCGCGCTGGTTCGACAGCGCAATCGCTGCATCGAGCACTTCACCAAGGTTATGCGGCGGGATGCTCGTCGCCATGCCGACGGCGATGCCTTGCGAGCCGTTCACCAAAAGGTTCGGAAAACGAGCCGGAAGAACGATGGGCTCGCTGCGTGTTCCGTCGTAGTTCGGACGCCAATCGACAGTGCGTTTGCCAAGCTCACCGAGCAGCTCTAGCGCGAGCGGTCGCAGCTTCGCTTCGGTGTAACGCATCGCGGCCGGTGCATCGCCGTCGGCTGAACCGAAGTTGCCTTGGCCCATCACGAGCGGCGCGCGCATGGTGAATTCCTGCGCCATCCGCACCATCGCGTCGTAAATCGCGGTGTCGCCGTGTGGGTGGTACTTACCCATCACATCACCGACGACAGCCGCGCTTTTGCGAGGTCGTGCGTCGGGGTTGAGATGCAAGTCGTGCTGCATCGCGTACAGGATTCGACGCTGCACGGGCTTCAATCCGTCGCGCACGTCTGGAAGCGCGCGCGACGTGATCACGCTCAGCGCGTAGTTCAAGTAGCGACGCTGAGCTTCCTCCGCGAGCGACGTGTCAGGAATCGGAGGCGGCGGGCCCGGAGGGTCGTTGTCG
>CAZETM010000219.1:0-12802 GCA_964514885.1 uncultured Polyangium sp.
GGTGCTCGCGCAGCCCTACGTAGCGAAGTACTTCGGAGGCGAATCGAAACGCGCAGCCGAGCAGATGGTGCAGGAGATTTCGAAAGCGTTCGGTCGCGAGGTGAAGTCGCTCGACTGGATGGACGAGAAGACTCGTCAACGTGCGATCGCGAAGCTCGAATCGATGGCGTACTTGATTGGTTACCCATCGAAGTGGAGAACGTACGACTTCAAAGTAGATCGCAAGTCGCTCGCTGCGAACTTCATCGCGTCCCAGACGTTCGACCAAAAGTTCACGCTCGGAAGAATCGGCAAACCCGTGGATCGGACCGAGTGGTACATGAGCCCGCCGATGGTGAATGCGTATTACGACGCGCAGAAGAACCAGATGGTATTTCCGGCCGGCATTCTTCAGCCTCCGTTCTACGACGTGAAGGCTGCGACGTACGTCAATCTCGGGGCGATCGGCATGGTCGTCGGGCATGAACTCACGCACGGGTTCGATGACGAAGGCTCGCAATACGCGGGCAACGGCAACCTCGAGAACTGGTGGGAGCCGGCGGTGGCCAAACAGTTTGAGTCCAAAACATCGTGCGTGGTCGATCAATACTCGAGCTACGAATCCATCCCGGGCGTGAAGCTCAATGGCAAGCTCACGCTGGGCGAAAACATCGCCGACCTGGGTGGGCTCAAGCTTGCGTTCAAGGCGTATCGAGAACTCCGCAAAGGTGCCGCGAGTATGACTGTGGCCGATGGGTTCACCGAGGATCAGCAGTTCTTCTTGGCTGCCGGACAAGCTTGGTGCGCCAAGGGTCGCGATGAGTACCTGCGCATGTTGTCGCAGGTCGATCCGCACTCTCCGCCCAAGTCACGGGTGAACGGATCCGTCTCGAGCACGCCCGAGTTTGCCCAAGCGTTTTCCTGTAAGGAAGGCTCGCCCATGCGCCCTGCGAAGGCATGTTCGGTCTGGTAGCAATGTCAGGCTGGCCCTGATGCCGCAAAGCCGCGCTCGCCCGCATGCTTCGTTGCGTGATGAGTACGGACCGTAGAGGGACATTCGGGCGTTTTGGCGGAAGGTTTGTCGCCGAAACGCTCGTCCCAGCGCTCGACGAGCTGGAGCAAGCAGCGCGCGAGATCATTCCATCCCGTACATTTCAACGTGATCTGTCCGAGCTGCTCAGCAGTTTCGTCGGACGACCGACGCCGCTGTTCGAAGCGCGGCGTTTGGCAAGGCGCATCGATCCAGATGGTGCGTCGATCCAAACCTTGTGGCTCAAACGCGAAGATTTGTGTCACACGGGAGCGCACAAGCTCAACGCTGCGATCGGCCAGGTGCTGCTCGCACGCGCGATGGGCAAGACGCGTGTCATCGCCGAAACAGGCGCGGGACAACATGGCGTGGCGACGGCGACGGCAGCGGCACTGCTGGGTCTGCCTTGCGATGTGTATCAAGGCGAAGTCGACATGCAGCGACAAGCCTCGAACGTCGCGCGCATGGAAATGCTTGGTGCTCAAATTGTTTGTGTTCAAACAGGATCTCGCACGCTCGTCGATGCGATGAACGAGGCGATGCGTGATTGGGTGACGAACGTCCGCTCGACGTATTACTGCGTGGGAAGCGCGGCGGGACCGCATCCGTACCCGACGCTCGTGGCGAGTCTGCAGCGAGTCATCGGTGACGAAGCTCGAGCGCAATGTCTGGTTCGAGGAGCATTGCCAGATGTGGTCGTGGCGTGTGTGGGTGGTGGATCGAATGCGATCGGAATGTGGAAGGCGTTCGTCGACGATGCCGACGTGACGCTGGTGGGCGTCGAAGCGGCTGGTCTGGGACTCGGTACACTCGAGCACGCAGCGACACTCAACCGCGGGCGTGTGGGCGTGCTTCACGGCGCCAAGACGTACGTTCTTTGTGACGAACACGGACAGATTGTCCCGACGCACTCGGTGAGCGCTGGGCTCGATTATCCAGGTGTCGGTCCAGAACACGCCGCGCTTCGAGATTCGGGACGGGCGACGTATCTGACGGCGACCGATGCACAAGCGCTCGCTGCGGTGCATGAAGTGGCGCGCGCAGAAGGCATTCTCGTGGCGCTCGAAACAGCGCATGCGTTTGCTGCTCTGGGAGAGATTGCACGTCGTGAAGCGGCGGTCCGTGGTCGCCCCGTGAGGATCGCTGTTTGTGTGTCGGGACGTGGAGACAAGGATTTGCCGACGTTGATGGCGCATCGAGGGACGGCGTGATGCACAGAATCGATCGTTGCTTCGCGGAGCTCGAGCATGCTCAACGGAAGGCGTTGTGTGTCTACCTGTGCGTGGGTGATCCATCACTCGACGAGTCAGTGGAACTGGCTCTGGCGGCACTCGAAGCGGGTGCAGATCTGATCGAGCTGGGCGTTCCTTTCAGCGACCCGACGGCGGATGGTCCAACGCTGGCGAGAGCCGCGCGACGAGCGATTGCAGCAGGCGCGACGATCGAACGCGTGATCGGCGTAGCGAAAATCCTACGTACTCAAACGAATGCACCGCTCGTGTTGTTCACGTATTACAACCCGGTCTTCGTCGTTGGCGAAGCGCGAGTGGCGAACATGGCGGGCGATGCGGGGATCGACGCGATGTTGGTCGTGGATCTGCCACCCGAGGAAGCAGGTTCGTTACGAGCTGCGTGCGCGATGGCTGGCATGGGTGTCGTTCCTCTCGTGACGCCGACGAGCGATGCTGCGCGGATTGAGGTCATTCGGCAGTCGTCGTTGCCTGCTCGAGGTGCGCCACGTGGATTTGTTTATGCAGTGTCGATGACGGGAGTGACGGGAGGAGCTGCGCCGGATTTCGTGTCGAGCAGTCGATCTGCAGAGACGCTCCGCACGACGTTTGGTTTGCCCGTGCTCGTGGGATTCGGGATCGACGGTGGGGCGAGTGCTCGCGCGGCAGCAGGAGCGCGTGGTGCAGGTGCGGATGGTGTGGTCGTAGGGACCGCGCTTGCTACGCGCATCGAGCACGCAGTTTTATTGGACGAACGGGCGGGTCTTGTTCGTGCTTTTGTTTCGGAGCTGCGCGCGGCTCTCGATGGTGACTAAGCGATGATGCCTAAGCGATGAGAACTAAGCGCCGTGCTTGAGGAGCACGCGATTTCGGCCGGTGCGTTTGGCTTGGTAGAGCGCTTCGTCGGCCGCACCGATGAGCTGTTCGGGCGTTTCCGTTTGCAGCTCGGGGAACGCTGCGACACCGACGCTGATCGTGACCGGTATCGGAGTTCCTTCGTGTTCGAACACGCCGCCTTCGATGGCCGAACGCAATCGTTCTCCGAGGATGCCGGCGTTGTTGAGGTTCACGCCGCGACACAGAACCGAGAACTCTTCACCGCCGTACCTTGCGAACACATCTTCGGTGCGGACGGTTTGCAGAGTGATCTTGGCGATCTTTACGAGCACTGCGTCGCCGGTGAGGTGACCGAAGGTGTCGTTCACGCGTTTGAAGTGATCGACATCGAACATGACGAGCGACAGTGCGGACATGTGCCGCTTGGCGTACGCGAGCTCGGTTTCGATGCGGCCGAGGAAGTAGCGTTTGTTGAACGCTTTGGTCAGGCCGTCTCGAAGCGCGGCGTCGAGCATTTGCTGCTGGAAGCTGACGTCGAGGTGATCGTGATAGGTGAACTTGAGGATCGTGATCGATCCGAGGCGGACCTTGTCGCCATCTTCAAGGATGCGCTGCGTGACGCTATCGCCGTTCACGAGCGTGCCGTTCGAGCTGTTGAGATCCTCGATGAGGACCTTGTCACCCGAGCGAAAGATGCGTGCATGGCGACGTGAAACGCCGTCGTCGTTCAGCCGCAAGGTGGCGTTTTGACCACGTCCGAGGACCATTTCGCTGCCCTCGATCTCGTGCATCTCGCCAACGTTGGAGCCGGCCATCACGGTCAGATAGGCCCGATCGCGTTGGGATCGCGCCCGAAGCTCGTCCTGGAGCTCCTTGATATGGGCGACCCGCGTGGCTTCGCCATCGTCTTCGTGAAGCCCTCTCATGCCAAACCCATCATAGCTGTGCGACGTACTCGTTGGGAACGCCAAAGCCATGGAATCGCGCGCTTAGGGTGTTCTAAGCCGCTTTTCCAAGTGGCACGGCAATTTGCTCGACCTCAATGCCCGCCTTGTGTGTGTCGATGATGGTCAAGTCGGCATGTTCGGCACCGGCGCCTCTTGGCGCTTCGCCGACACTGCCGACGTTGATGATTCGCACCCCTTGCACCATGCGATCGAAAGGCACGTGCGATCCGCCGCAGACGATGATGTCCGCGGGATCATCGCCGACGAGCGCGAAGAGTTCTTCGTCGGTCATGTCGTGCGAAAACGGTTCGAAAGGATCGACGGGCGAGCCATGGACGAGCAACAACTCGCTTCCGTCCTCGAGGCCGATCCGATGCGTGGGAGGGAGTCTGCGCAGTCGCGTGAGGATGATTTCTCCGAGCTCTCCACGCGTTGCAGTGAGCCGTTCGAGACGTGCTCGTTCGTGAGGATTTTTGGGGATGACGTTCGCCGGGTCGAGCATCGCGAGGGCTCGATCGCCGAGGCCTTGCACGATGACCGCACGAATTTGCGTGAGTCTTCGCCAGGTTTCGAGGGCGCTCGGGCCCGGAAAACAGATATCGCCAGCTACCAAAACTTGCGCATATCCACGCAGTTCAGCGGCGGCGAGCACAGCCGAAAGCGCATCAGCGCGTCCGTGAATGTCCGAGATGCAGAGCAGGCGCACCCACCGAGCATAGGAGTTGGACCGAGCTTCGCCAAGGCGATCAACACGCATGCTTTCTGCTCTGGTCGTGATCGCTGGCCTGCATGGAAAGCGTGACTTGTACGAGGACCGCGTCGTGATTCGAGTGCTACTTTGCCGACCCCGATGCTCTGCTGCTCCCGGCTGCTAACGCTTGCGCAGCGGATTGATCGGCATCGTGCCGATGTGTACGCCGCGCGATTTTCAGAACGGCTCACACCCGACACGAATGCTTTCGCGTACGCGGTGCTGTTGGCGAGCGCGTACCCGGCTCTCGGTGCAACGCTCGAGGCTTCGCCTGAGTTTGTCCAGACGATTGCTGCCGAAGGTCATCAAGTAGCGCGTGATCATGCGGGGCTCACGGCGCGACTTCGCGCCAAGATCGGTGACGACAAAGATCCTGATCGCGTCCTGCGTGAGCTGCGTCGTTTCACGAATGAAGAACGTGTCCGAGTTGCGCTTCGCGAGCTGCTTCCTCCATCGCTCGGAGGAGCTGATGTCGATGTGACGTCGCAAGAGATCACGGCTCTTGCGGAAGTGACGATCGAGTGTGCGTTTCGTGAAGCAAAGGGTCAGCTCGAGGCGCGTTTCGGTGCGCCACGCAGAGAAGGCGAGGCACCGGCAAGGTTTGTCATCATCGGCATGGGAAAACTCGGGGGCAATGAGCTGAACGTCGGCTCGGATGTGGACCTGGTGTTCTTCTACGACACTGATGATGGCGCCTGCATGAGTGACGGCGTGATGACGCTGTCGCTCCACGAATTCTGGTCTCGCGTGGCTCGTCGCATGACCGCGATGCTCGAAGATGTGACGGCTGATGGATGGGTTTGGCGTGTCGATTTGCGGCTTCGTCCTGAAGGTCGCAGCGGACCTCTCGTCAACTCGGTTGCAGCAGCCGAGCGTTACTACGAGTCGTTTGGAAGAACGTGGGAACGAGCGGCGCTTCTTCGTGCAAGACCGGTGGCCGGAGATCTCGATCTCGGTGACGAAGTGCTTTCTGCGCTCGAACCGTTCGTCTGGCGAAGGCGTGTCGATCCTTCGATCGCGCTGGAGATGACGAAGCTGGTGCAGCGTGCGCGGACCGAGCTTTCGAATGGAGCAGGTCGCGACTTGAAGCTTGGTACGGGTGGCATTCGCGAAGCCGAGTTTTTCGTACAGACGCTGGAGCTTGTCTGGGGTGGTCGTGAAGCTCGTTTGCGTGCGCGTGGAACGCTGGATGGTTTGCGACGTTTGCGTAGCGCAGGCCTGGTGACGGATCGCGAAGCTCGAGAGATCGCCGAGGCGTACTTGACGTTCAGGCGGGCCGAGCACGCGGTGCAATTTGCAACCGGACAACAAACGCACACGTGGCCAGCGGACGAAGAAACGGGTGGACGATTGGCTCGAGCGCTTGGTTTTTCCGGGACCGAAGCATTCGATGCAGACCTCGATCGACACATCGGTTGCGTGTCCGCGCGTTTTCGATCGCTCGTGCCCGACGGTGCGCCTGCTCCGTCACGTTGGACCGAGGCGATTGCCGCACTGGATTTCGGCGATGCAACGGCGTTCGAATCTGCTTGGCGTCGCGTGATGGCTCAGGTCGATCGTGCGTTCGCGCCTGACGTTTCGGAGCGATGGAGCGACGTGGCGCGAGACTTGTTCGTGATGTCGCGCAGGCCCGATGCGGTGCTCGGTGCTCGCAGTCGCGAAACCTATCCGGTACTTGCCGATTCACTGCTCGATGCCGTGGCCGATGCAGCCGATCCGGAGCTTGCTGCGCGCACGTTGCGGATGCTCTTCCTGCGGCTACGTCATCCGGGCGTTTACCTGCGGTTTGTCGGAGATGATCCTCGTGCCGTGCGTAGGCTCGTCGAAGCGATTGGTGGAAGCGCGTTCCTTGGTGAAGCGCTCGTGCGCAATCCCGATCTTGGTGATCGCATTTTGTTCTCGCGTGGTGTGCCGACGCTGCGCTCGGTGCATGTGGAGCTTGCCGAGGCAGAGCGAGAACCGTCGACGGACGAGGATCCCGACGAGCAACTCGTTGGTGCGCTCAGACGTGCGAAGGCGCGGGTGCTCGTCGATGTTGGGCTTGCGGATCTCTCGAGCGAAATCGATCCGCGCGAAGTGGGGTACGTCCTGTCCGAGCTAGCGGATGTATCGCTCGAAGCAGCCACACGTCACGCGCTTGGCACGCCGAAAACAGAGCCCGTGCGAGGTCTGTGCGTGCTTGCAGTGGGCACGTTGGGTGGTCGCGAAATTGGATACGGATCGGATCTCGACGTGCTGTTCCTGTTCGATCCGGCGAAGGCTCCGGCAGGAGTCGATCCGCATGCGTATTACGCGCGTTGTGCTCGACGTGTGATCAAGTTGATCTCGGTGTTGCATCCGGCAGGTCCGGGCTACGAGCTTGATACGCGCTTGCGACCTTCGGGCAACCAGGGGCTACTCGTCACGTCGATCGATGCGTTTGCGCGTTATCACGGGCAGCCTCATCGAGCCGATAGTCGTGCAGGCTCGACGCAAGAAGCGGAAGCGCCGCGACTGGAAGCGGCGGTGTGGGAGCGACTGGCTTTGTTACGCGCTCGCGTGGCGGCAGGTGATGTCGACCTGGGAGCACGTGCGATGGCGATAACGCATGCGACCGCGTACGTGATGGTTGGAGATCCAACGAATGTTGCGGATGAGCTGCGACGCATTCGTCGGCGCATGGAGGTCGAGTTGTCGCAAGAGCGGCGAGGTCGTTTCGATCTCAAGTTTGGCCACGGAGGTCTGTTCGAGATCGATCTGTGTGTGCAGTACTTGCAGATGCTGCACGGCGCGGATCTTCGAGTTCGTACGACCGAGACGTCGCTGGCGATCGAAGCGTTGGCGAGTGCGGGTTACCTCGCGCCCGAGCGTGCGGCAGCGCTGCGTGAGGGCCATGCGTTTTTGCGCAAGCTTCAAGGCCGAATCCGCATCGTGCATGCTGACGCTTCGTCGCTCGTGGAGGAAACGGCGCCGGGGCTTTTACCGCTCGCACGGCGCATGGGCATTCGCGATCGTCGTGGTGTGTTAGCCGCAGGCGAGCTGCTTGCTCGTTATCGTGAAGTCACCACGCGTGTGCGGCGAGTTTACGAATCTACGTTGAAGGGATCGTGAACGTCCGGCTGCGAGTATCCTAGGCGCAAATGGGTTTGGTCTATGTGTTCGCGCTCGTCGTTGGCTTGGGGATCCTTGGCCTTCAAACGATTTTTGGCGGCAAGGGAGGAGGACACGATTTAGGCGACCACGGGGACGCTTCGGGCAAGGACCTCACGACGGACGACGGCGTGGGTAAGCCCATGGGCGAATCGTTTGACTTCGTAGCTTTTTTCTTGTCGTTTCGATTTTGGATCTTTGCCTCGCTCGCTTTCGGCATGTCGGGCGTGTTGCTCCATTATTTGGTGCTCACCACGCCTCTGATCGTCTTTCTGCTCGCGCTTGGCTCGGGGCTTGGTGCGGGGCTCTTTGCGAGCTTCGCGTTTCGTTACATCTCGCGCTCGTCGGTGTCTTCGACGGCGGATGTCACGAAGGCTCGCGGATCCATTGGCCGAGTGCTCGTGCCTGTTGGCAAGGAGCAGAAGGGTCAGATTCGCATCGTGCTTCGTGGCCAGACCGTGGATTTGATTGCAACGACCGACGGCGAGGAGCTTGGGCGTGGTGACGAAGTCATTATCGAGGAGATTGATGGTGGCAACACTGCGCGTGTGTCGAAGTCGCCTTCCGAGCTTGGTTGACGGTCCACGCGATTGAGCAGTCTTTCGGCGCGTCGGACTGCGAATCTTTCTACGCGAGCGGTCCGCCTACGACCTGTTGCCTGGTAGTCTTGGGCGTATGTCGTACACACTCTTTGACAACGTCCTCTTCGCGTCCATCGACGCGCAGCGGCGTCCCAGATCGGCTCCGATGGAGATCGAAGGGGCGCCCGACATGGGGCAGGCCGTCCTCGTCCTTTTTGCCGCAGGCGGCGTCATTGTCCTGTTCGGTTTAGTGATCCTGATTCTGCGGCAGTTCTTGTTCATTTGCAGGCCCAACGAGATTCTCGTTTTCAGCGGCCGCAAGCACGTCTTGGCGGATGGAACCGTGAGTGGATACAAGATCCTTCACGGTGGTCGCGGCGTGCGCTTGCCGTTTCTCGAGAGCGTGAGTCGCATGGATATGCGGCTGTTCCCCGTCGAGGTGCAGGTGCACAACGCGTATTCGAAGGGCGGGATCCCGCTCAGCGTGCACGCGATTGCCAACATCAAAGTGGCCAGCAGCGACACGGGCGTGCGCAATGCGGTCGAACGATTTCTAGGCACCTCGCCTGAGCAAATTGCGATTGCCGCGCAGCAGACGCTCGAAGGCGTGCTTCGTGAAGTCATCTCGCAGCTCACGCCCGAAGAGGTGAACGAAGACCGCCTGAAGTTTGCCGAGACGCTCGTCGACAATGCGCGTGACGATTTCGACAAGCTCGGACTCGAGCTCGACGTGCTCAAGGTGCAGCACGTGGCCGACGATCAGCATTACTTGGCGAACCTTGGTCGCGGTCGCATCGCGACGATGTTGCGTGACGCGGCGAATGCCGAGAACGCCGCAAACCAAGCGGTGGCCGAGGCTCAAGCGTCGGCGCGACAAACTGCGGAAACGGCGACGAAGCAAGCCGAAATGGTGATCGCTCAAGTGCGGAACAACTTCCGCGGGGAGAGCGCCAAGCTCGAAGCTGAAGCGAAGCAGATCGAGAACGAGGCGGAGATCGCGGCCGAGACCGAGCGCGCGATTGCCGAGCAAGATTTGCAGTCATTGCGTTCAGAGCTCGAGAAGCTGCGCTTGCACTGCGACGTCATTCTGCCTGCTGAAGCGAATCGAAAAGCGCAGGAGCTGAAGGCTCGAGGTGAAGCTGCGCCGACGGTCGAGAACGGCAAAGCTACTGCTGAAGCGCTGCGTTTCGTTGCTCAGGAATGGGCGGCTGCCGGACCGGTCGCGAAAGATGCGTACGTCATGCAGCAATTGCGACAACTCGTCACGGCGGCGGCAAGTCGTGTGGCGCAGACGCAGATCGGCCAGATCAACGTCGTTGCTGGTGGCGACATGGAAGCCTACAGCGCAGTCGTGGCCAGCTATCCCGCTGCGGTTGCTCGTGTGCTCGAAGAAACGTCGCGAGCCATGGGTATCGATATCCACCACGTTCTGCGCGGCGATCGGAGGTCGACATGATCGGCATCATCATGGTGCTCGGACTGACTGCGACGGTCGTCGTCGGTTTCGTCGTCTACACGCTGAAGAACTTGCTGCTCGTGAGCGAACCGAACGAAGTGCTCATCTTGTCCGGTGGGACTCACATGGTCGCATCGCGCGCGGTTGGTTATCGCTCGGTGCGTGGTGGTCGAGCGGTGCGCGTTCCGCTGCTCGAACGTGTCGACCGAATGGATCTCAGCAACATCCCGGTCGATATTTCGGTGAAGGGTGCGTATTCGAAGGGCGGTATTCCGCTCAATGTGCAGGGGGTTGCGCACGTAAAACTGCCTGGTGACGAGCCGCGGTTGTCGAATGCCGTCGAACGATTCCTCGGTAAATCGCGTGGGGAGATCGCCGAGATTGCTCGCGAAACGCTCGAAGGCAACGTGCGCGGAGTGCTCGCGCAACTCACGCCCGAGCAGGTCAATCAGGACAAGACGGCGTTCGCGGGCAAACTGCTCGAAGAGGCCGAGCATGACATGGATCGCATGGGCCTCGTGCTCGACACGCTGAAGATTCAGAACGTCACCGACGACGTCAATTACCTCAACTCGATCGGTCGTATTCGTGGTGCTGGCGTGCGCATGGAAGCGAGCGTCGTCGAGGCGCGGATGCAGGCCGAATCCGCAAAGCAGAAGGCCGAGAACTGGGCCAAGAGCGAAGTGGCGAAGATCGATGCGGACTTGGCGATTGCTCGTCAGGAAACCGAGCGTCGCAAGCAAGATGGTTTGTCCCGGCGCGAGGCGATGATTCAAGAATCGCGCGGTCAGGTGCTCACGCAGATTGCGCAGGTCAAAGCCGAGATCAGCCGTCAGAAGGCGCGTGCGTTGCAGGTCGAGCGGCAACTGCAAGCCGACGTCATTCAGCCGCACGACGCTGAGCGCCGGAACCTTGAGGAGCAAGCGCGCGGTGATGCTGCGAAGATCATCGAGCTTGGCAAAGCGGAAGCCGAAGCGTTGCATCGGCTCGTCGAAGAGATTCGCAAGGCGGGCCCGGGTGCGCTCGAGCTGCTTGCTTTGCAGCAGATGATGCCGCTGCTCCCGCACATCGCGGGCGTACGTGTGCCGATGCGAATTGGGACGTTGTCCGTGCTTCCGTCGGACAGCGGATCGTTTGCACAGAAAGCGATTGCACTCACGGAGCAAGTTCGAGCGGCAACGGGTGTTGATTTGACAGAGCTCGTGGGTCGCATCGGTGCAGCACCGACGGCGCCTGCGCTCCCAGCAGCCCCGGGTAGTGCGCCCGTTCAGCAGTTCGTTGGAGCTCCAACGAAACCGAAGTCCAGCCCTCCGCGTCGTACTTCGTAGTCTCGCCTGGCTCTCACGTCTGTCCCT
Source organism: uncultured Polyangium sp. (assembly GCA_964514885.1). GTDB lineage: Bacteria > Myxococcota_A > Polyangia > Polyangiales > Polyangiaceae > Polyangium. The sequence goes on from CAZETM010000219.1 coordinate 11,295, forward strand.
CTCCACCGCCCCTAACGGGCGTGTGGAAAGGGGCGTGTGGTGAGACGGAACGATCAGGGACAGGCGCTTCCGCAGGATCCAATGCCACAGATCAGCAGGCTCGAGGCAGGGGTGTTGAACCCAACGCCGCAAGTCGTGCCGCATCCAAAGATGTCGCCGCCGTTGCCGTAGCAAGTGAGGAAGCAGTCGACCTGTTGCATGCAGCCTGCTTGTCCCTGGCAGGTGGCGAATTGCGAGCAGCAGCTTTGTTCCAAGCAGTTCTCGCAGGCCGATCCATCGGACGGGCAAGTGGACGGTGGTGCGCATTTGCCGTTCGTGCACGAGCCGTTGCAGCATTCGGGGCCGCTCATGCAGGCTTGACCGTCGCCTTTGCATCCGTTGCCGCAGAAGCCGCCAGTGCATACGCCACTGCAACAATCGGCGAAGCCTACGCACGAATTGCCATCGGCTTTGCATCCGCAGACGCCGCCCACGCACTTGGCCGAGCAGCATTCGGATCCTGTGCCGCAGGTTTGTCCGTCGAATTTGCACACGGGTTTGCCGCAGACGCCGTTCGAGCAAGCACCGTTGCAGCAATCGGCGAAACCGATGCACGTTGCGCCATCGGCTTTGCATCCGCAGAGGCCATCGGTGCATTTGTCGGTGCAGCATTCAGCGGCAGTCCCGCAGGTTTGTCCGTCGGGTTTGCAGATAGGACCGCCGCAGATGCCGTTGCTGCCACACGTGCTCGTGCAGCATTCGGTGTCGGTCATGCAGGTTTGTCCGTCAGGTTTGCAGACGGGCGGGCCACACAAGCCGTTGTTGCATTGAGTGGAGCAGCATTCGCTGGGGAGGTTGCACTTCTGTCCGTCAGGAGCGCAGATGGGTTTGCCGCAGACGCCGTTGTTGCATTGAGCGGAGCAGCATTCATCGGCGAGCATGCAGGTTTGTCCGTCGGGTTTGCAGACGGGGCCATCGCAGACGTTGCCGTTGCACGCACCGGAGCAGCAATCGTCGCTGGTGCTGCACATCGAGCCGCTCGGCGAGCACTCGATGCCGCAGATTCCGCTCGAGTTACAGAGCTGGGAACAGCAGTCCGTGTTGCCCATGCATGCGGAGCCATCGGGTGAGCAGGTGCCGCAATTTTGTCCGCAAACCGTGCTGACTTTGTTCACGCACACGGTGTCCCATGCCTTGTCGCAGCAGAACGTGTCGGATGCGCAGATCGACTTGGCGCAGGGGCCGCAATCGGGCGTGAGTGGTGCGCCGACTTCGCAGACGTCGTGTGAGCACGGCTCGACACAGGCTCCCTCCCAGCACTTGTTGGAGCAGCACTGGGCGTTGTTGGCGCAGGCCGAACCGGTGCCGGTGCATGGCGTGGGGCCGCAGATGTTGTTGGAGCACGAGCTACTACAGCATTCGGATGGCTGGCTGCAGAAGGTGCCATCGGGCGAGCACATTCCACCGTTGCAGACGCCGTGGTGAGAGGCTACGGCCGCTCCAGGCAATCCGGGTGACTGGCGGCGCGT
>CAZETM010000220.1:0-12778 GCA_964514885.1 uncultured Polyangium sp.
CATTCTGCGGGAGAAGCGCTGAGCCTGGCAAGGTTTGCGCCGAGGCTGTTCTAGCTCTTGCTTTCCGTGCAGATTTCGCAAATACTACGCGCCGCGGCGTTCAAGAAGGATGCCAGACAGGTGCGATCCCACATGAAAACTCGAATTCGATTGTTGACGGCATTGGCTTTGACCGTTGCGGCAGCGGGCTGCAATGTCGTTCTGGGTTTGGATGATTATCAGGCGCCTCCCGATGGAGTCGGCTGCGCAGCCAATGAGCAGAAGGTGTGCGTATACGGTGGACCAGGCGTGACGAAGGATGTGGGGCTATGCCGGGCGGGAGTGCAGAATTGCGAACCCGATGGCTCGGGATTCGGTCCGTGTGAAGGGGAAGTATTGCCGGCGGCGGCAGAGGATTGCACGACGCCCGGCGACGACGATTGCGACGGTCAAACGAATGAAGCGGAAGAATGCTCCTGCACGCCAGGCACGATGATGCCGTGTTATTCGGGGGCTGCGGGCACGGAAAACGTTGGCGTATGCAAAGCGGGAACGCAGACGTGCAAAAGCGACGGACTGGGATATGACGCATGCGCGGGCGAAGTGCTGCCCAGCGTAGAGAATTGTGCCACTGTGGCCGACGAAGATTGCGACGGCAAGGATTTTGATGACGTGGGCGATGGATGCGTGTGCGAGCCGGCGATCAGCGCGGCGTGTTATACCGGCCCGACTGGTACGCAAGACGTGGGTGTTTGCGCTGCGGGCATGTGGACTTGCAATGCGGATGGGCTCGGATATGGCGCATGTAATGGGGAAACGACTCCTGCGCCCGCGGATGATTGCAAGGTGGTTGGAGACGAAGATTGCAACGGATCTGGATGCAGCGATCATCGATTCAGTGCGGCTTATGGCAACCTTGCCAATCAAGAGTTGAACGACATCGCGACGGACCCGAATGGCAACGTCATCATGGTCGGAGGTTTTTACGGATCAATCAAATTTGGGGGCGATACGCTTGCGGAAGCAGGCAATGGAGATGTCTTCGTCGTCAAGTTTGCCCCCGATGGCTCGCCGCTGTGGGCGAAGCAATTCGGGGCGATCGCATTCCAAACTGCCACGGCAGTGGCAACGGATGCAGCGGGTGACATTTACATCACGGGATTTTTCTCGGGAACGCTGGATTTCGGCGTAGGTGCACCGCTCGTGTCCGGGGCGTCGACGGACGGCTTCGTGGCGAAAATCAAGAGTGATGGCACGTCGATGTGGGCGGTGAAATATGCGGGCACCACGAACGATGAGCTTTGGGATATTGCGGTGGATACCAAAGGGCGTCCCGTGGTTGTTGGCGATTTCAACGACGGCGAGGAGGGAATCATCATTCAGCGATACTCGACCACGGGGGTGAATGAAGTGAACAAGCTGATTGCCTCGATCGTGAATCAATCGGCATTGGCCGTGGCGACGGACTCATCGGACAACATTTACGTGGGCGGTCGGTTTTTGGGGACGGTGAATTTCGGGATCCATAGCCTCACCGCCGCGAATGTTGCTGACGCATTCCTGACAAAACTCGATACATTTGGTAATTTCGCTTGGGCGAAGAAGTTTGGTGTGGATGGCAATCAGACGGTGACGAACCTTGCCGTTGATTCTGCAGCAAACATCGTCGTTACGGGGACGAATGACGGGACTGCGGATTTCGGCTCTGGCTCGGTCACTGGTTTGGGTGCATTCCTGATGAAAGTCGATCCGGCAGCGTTGTCGCTCGGAGGTAAGCAATTGGGTGGCGGAGCCTCACTCGTGGCCCATCGCCTTGCTGTCGATTCCAACAACAACATCCTGCTTGCAGGAAGATTCAACGGGTTCATCAATTTGGGCGGAGGTCCAATCAACACGACGGGTGGCACCGACATGTTCCTTGCCAAATTCGATAGTGGGATGACCCATCTGTGGAGCAAAGGGTTCGGTGACTCAATGAGCCAAACGCAGTTTGGCTACGGGGTAGCGGCCGGTCCGACAGGAATCGTCTATCTCGCGGGGCAAGGGACCGGAGCGGTGGACTTCGGGGGCGGTGCGGTCGTTGGTGGTGGAGCCACCGAGATCTTTTTCGCCAGCTTCGAGCCCTGACTCAAGCCTCCTGCGTCACATTTCCCCAGCATCCCACCACTAGGACATTGCCCGTCCTACCGCTTCCATTTCGCGCTCGACGATTCACTATCGCGTGGCAATCTTGTCTCGGCGGACGGATGAACCGCCCCGCTCGCTGATGATTCGGCGAGCAGGGCACCCGTCCGTCCGAGGTATCGTCAAGTCGCTTTGGAAGCGATTTGGTGTCACTTGCGTTTATTGGTTACCAGGAGGCTGCCTTGCCGCTTGCCAATCTGCTCGTGGAATCCATTCCGCAAACATTGCGACCGATTGTGATCATTGCGATGGCCGTGGGGGTTGTCTGTTTGCTCGTGGCTAATGTTTTCCTCACCGATTCAACCCCGAAATCGCTCTCCGAAACTCTGACGCCGGGAAACCCATCCACCCCGCAGGCTCCAATCGAGCGCGGCGCTCCTGGACGTCGTTTCTGAGTTCAGCTCGGCGGCGCTGCTGGGGGCTTCGGTGCTTCGGGGTGCCCGATTTCGATGCGGCCGTGTTTGCCCGGTAAAACCGGCGTGCCTGTGATGGCCGAGCGAACTCGTTCCATGAGGTCCGAGAATCTACCGGCGCGCGGATCCCAATACTCCGCCCGTTCCACTTCGACGCGCAGAAGCGCCATGTTGGGTGTATCCGGCCCTTGCGGAAACCACGCATAAAGAGCCGGAGTCCAAAGCTGCAGCATCTTCCCACGGTCCTGAATGACCTCGCACGTCCCGGTGAGGGAGACGTAGCGGTCGTTCTCCGGGTCGGAATAGGTGACGTTGACCTTGTGATTTCCGCCGATTTCGCGAACTTTTTCCGTATCACACGAGCTGAAGAACCATAACGACCCTTCTTTCATCGTTTCACGGGTTGCCATTGGACGACTATGTAGCGAGCCGTCCTCGGCCGCGGTCGTCATCATTGCCACGCGGAAGCCTCTCACGAGCCGCCTCAGCTTTTGCATCGCCGGAGCGCTATTACCGTTTGTTGCCATGCGCCATGTCCCTCCCAGGCCAAGTTCATGGAGCCAAAATGGTTGCTCGCAAAGAGGTTTTTTCGTGCTTTTCGTGCAAAAGGGCTCGTCCGCTCGTTGGCGATTGGTTTTACCTTATCTTCTTGGAATGACGTTTTTCTGCAGGCCGTCGAACGCGGCGTCGTATTCCTGGCGCATGCGAGCTACGAGTGTGGCGATGTTGGGAACGTCGTCGATGTTGCCCACGCCTTGTCCTGCGCTCCAAATGTCTCTCCATGCTTTGGCGGCCGAATTGCCACCCGAGCCGAAGTTCATCGTGGACTTGTCGGCAGACGGAAGGTTATCGGGATCGAGCCCGGTGGCGGCAATCGCCGGCTTGAGGTAATTGCCGTACACGCCCGTGAACAGTGACGAATACACGATATCCTTGGCGCTGGTTTCGACGAGCATTTGCTTGTAATTGGGCATGGCATTCGCTTCTTCGGTCGCAATGAACCGCGTGCCGATATAAGCCAGGTCCGCGCCCATGGCTTGCGCTGCGAGTACATGCGCGCCGCTCGTCATGGATCCAGCGAGACAAATCGTGCCCGAATAAAACCGCCGCACTTCGGTGAGCAGTGCAAAGGGGCTCAAAGCTCCAGCGTGACCACCGGCGCCTGCGCAGACGAGAATCAATCCATCAACGCCTTCTTCGAGCGCCTTTTCCGCGTGACGCACACTGATTACGTCGTGAAGCACGATGCCACCATACGAGTGCACGGCTTTGACGATTTCTCGCGGCGGTCGCAAGCTCGTAATGATGATCGGCACTTCGTGACGAACGCACATCTCCATATCGTGTTCGAGACGATCATTGGATTTGTGCGCGATTTGATTGACGGCGAACGGTGCAACGGGCGCTGTCGGATTTTGCGCTTGGTATTCGGCGAGTTCCGTCTTGATTTGCCCAAGCCACTCGTTGAGCTTTTCTTTCGGCCGTGCATTGAGCGCGGGAAACGAGCCCACGATTCCGGCTTTGCACTGAGCAATCACGAGCTCGGGGCCGGACACGATGAACATTGGCGCGCCGATGATCGGAAGCGACAGACGACCTTCGAGGAGGCGAGGCATCGACATAGCTGTATCCTTTGGAGAAGCCTGGTGTCCCGTCATAAACCGCGAAGTGTGCTTTCGTCAACTAGCGCCAAAAAAATCTTCGCAGAAAATTTGTCCCTGCCTCCAAGCCTTTGGTAACGCGGAGCAGAAGCTCGAAGCTACTACCCTGCTCTGGGGCCTGCATGGCCTTTGGGCCGAGGTGTCGTTTTTGAGCCCAAGCGATTCGCAATTCGAGTTTTGCGTTTCGCACGGTTTTGATGGAGGAGTCATGTTGCGTCAATCGTCCATTATCGTCCTCAGCACTACAATGGCCGCGTTCGCGCTGGGCTGCGGATCCGATCCAGCCGTTGCGCCGAAGACGGCTGCGTTGCCTCAGCCAATTACGCCGGTGGTGGTGCGTGTGGCGACGCCGGACAAGACCGGGGAAAAACCGAATTCGACGTCTCCTTCGTATGGGATCGTGCATATCGACGATCGCATCATGAAGGCGTGTGGCGATATTCCGAAAATGCACTTTGCCTTCGATTCTGCCGATATCGGAGCGGAAGCTTCGGGGGCGCTCGTGGCGCTCGTGCGTTGTTTTACGACGGGAGCTCTCGCCGGGCGCGAAATGAAGCTCATTGGGCACGCGGATATGCGTGGCGAGACCGAATACAACTTTGGCCTCGGGCAAAAGCGTGCGGGCAGCGTGGCCGAGTATCTGGCGAAAAAAGGCCTGGATTCGGGGCGGATCAACACGACGTCGCACGGTGAAATCGAAGCGACCGGCATGGATGAAGACACCTGGGCGCAAGATCGCAATGTCGAAGTGCTCTTGGCTGATTGAGGAGAATGGTCATGTCAGACATCGCTCTCGGTGAAGGAGCGCCCATTCGGCTCGATCCGATCTCGCTGATTCTGCACTCGTCGGGCCCGGTTTTCGTGGTCGTGTGGGTGCTCATTGCAGCGGCGGCTTTGGTGTGGGTGATAGCGCTGCTCAAATTGCTACAGCTCGGTCGTCTAGGCAGGGCTGAACGGCGTTTTCAACACGAAGCGCAGCAGGCCCTCGACGCGGAAGCGCTGTTTGCCGCGGCCAGTCGTTATTCGGATGCTCCGGGCGCATGCGTCGTGCTCGAGTTGGGCAAACGAGCTGGCAGCCCGAAATTGCTTGATTCGGTCGCCAAACGGGCGCTCGTCGATCAAGAACAGCGCGCCACTTCGCTGATGAATTCGCTTTCCACCATTGCTTCAGCGTCGCCATTCGTCGGGCTGTTTGGCACGGTGTATGGCATTATGGATGCATTCTTGCGTATCGGTCAGGCAAAAAGCGCAAGTCTGCCCGTCGTTGCCCCGGCCATTGGCGAAGCGCTCATTGCGACGGCCATTGGTTTGGCTGCGGCGATTCCGGCGGTCGTGGCCTACAATTCGCTCAACAAACGCATCGATGGCCTCATGTCGACCATCGAAGCGGCAAGCAATGGCTGGGTCGCGCTCGTTTCCGAGGTTCCCGCGGTCATTGTTCGGCGGACTGCCGCGTAAACGATTGCAGGGAGAAAGGCGATAACATGGGCATGTCAAACGGCGGAGGAAGGCGCGGGCGCGGCCGAGGGTTTGGCGAGATCAACGTCACGCCGCTCGTGGACGTCATGCTCGTGCTGCTCGTCGTATTCATGGTCACGGCCCCGCTTTTGTCGACGGGACTTCGTGTCGAATTGCCCAACGTCGACGCTGCCGACGCGCCGGTCAAAGATACCAAGCTCATCGTCACGGTCACGAAAGAAGAGAAAATCTTCTTTGGCGAGGACGACGTGACGGCGAGCGTCGAAGGCGTGCTCGCGACCAATCCGCGCATTCAAAAAGAAAAAGAACTCTATATCCGAGCCGACAAAAATGCGCGATATGCTGCGGTGGCGCGCGTCGTGGCGGCGGCCCGAGCTGCTGGTGTGCTCGGCCTGAACTTGCTCGTCGAGCCTGAGGTCGAGGAGGCAGCGCGTTGACGGCGAGTGCACCGGAATTCGGGGCGAACACGATAACGAACGGTCTTGCTCCACGCAAGCCCGAGCCGAATCGTCGCAATTATCGCCCCGGTGAAATCGCCGCGGCCATAATCGTAGCGCTCGTCGTGCAGACTGGCGCGGTGCTGCTCATGCGCGCATCGAATCTGCATCGGCCCGGCGCGGCGGCCGAAATCGACACGGGACCGAGCATTCCGGTCAGAGTCGTTCCGGTCTTGGATCTCGACGCCCCAGCTTTGAAACTCGGCGGAAAACGCGATTTGGCGAAATTGCCCGATCGGTGGCTCAAGCCAAAAGCAAAACCTCGCGCCGAGGAAAAGGCATTCGTTTCGACGAAAGCCGAAAAGACTGCTGAAGCCGCTCCGCCGAAAGAAATCGAAGTCGCGAAAGCGGATACTCCCATTCCGCCGCCGGATGTCGAAGTGGCCAAGCAAGTCGAAACACCGATCGAGGTTCCGAAAGAGGAAATGCCGCCCGCGAACGTGGATGAAAAAGGCCACGAAGATGGCGCCAAAGACGGCAAGGAAACCGACCCGCTCAAAGCTCGCGCGGTCGATATATATCGCGACAAAATTCGCGGTTGGTTCAGTCGACGATTTCGAGTCTCGGGGTCGGGCTTGTCCCCTGAGGACATCGGCAAATATCGTGTTTCAGCCTCGGTAATATTGTCGAATGGCCGGTCCGTCGCGGACTTTTCGATCGTTCCGTGCGGGCAGGCGGCATTCGATAGTGCAGCTCGCGCAGCGCTCGAAGGCGCCAAAGGCGAAGAGCTTCCGCCGCCGCCCGAAAACTATCCGGATATCATTCAAACGCAAATCTCGCTCACCTTCACCTGTACACCAGAACGATGCGATTAAAACACCGCGCCCTCGCCATTACGTTGCTTTCGGGTTTGTCCTTGTTTGGCGCCACAGCGCCTGCCACGGCCGACGCTCCTGTTGCTACCGAGCCGCCGCGTCCCGAGGATTTACTGGGAAACATCGTCGTCGTGGCCGGTGCTACGCGCCCTTTGCCGCGTATTGCCGTGCTCCCGTCGTCCAGCTTCGACGAGGAAGATGTCACCGTGCGCAACGTGGCGCGCCGTGATCTGGATTTGTCCGGCGAATTCGATTTGTTGTCCGATACGGACGCGCCCGAGCCGAGTGGTTCGGACGGCGGGCTCGACGTGTCTGCTTGGGCCAAGAAAAAGGTCGAGGCGCTCGTCGAAGTTCGCGCGAAGCCGATTGACGGCCAGGACAAAGTCGAATTGCGTGGACGCGTTTTCCTCGTGCATCATGGTGCCGCGGCCGTATTCGACAAACGGTTTGTCGTGCCCAAGGCAGCGCTCCGAGAAGAAGCGCACCGTTTGTCGGATTTGGTGATTGGCGCCCTCACCGGGAAAAATGGCGGGTTTGCCAGCCATATGACGTTTGCCTCGGGCGTGGGCAGGCTTCGTCGCGTATTCACGATCGATGCCGATGGTCATGATGCCAAAGCAATTTCGGCGACCGACGAGATATCGCTTTCGCCTGCGTTCGGGAAAAACGAAGAGTTGTATTACGCTTCGAGCCGCAACAAGGGCGAATACAAGATTCGCACGGCGTCCGGACAAACTGTCGACTTGCCCATCAAGGGCTCGGTGTATGGCCTCGCGTTTTCCAAAGATCGCTCGCGTGTTGCGGTTTCGATTGCCGTGAGTGACACCATCAAGCTTTTCGTCGGGCCCGACTTCGCCCATCTCGAGCCAGGCAACGATGTCGGTATGGCTTTGCGCCCATCTTTCTCGCCAACTGGAAAAATCGCGTTTTCCGGTGCAGGTAAATGGGGCCAACGGATCCATGTCGATGGAAAACCCGTTTCGCCCGACGGTTTGTTTGCTTCGTCTCCTACGTTTTGCAATCATCCCGATGGCGTTCGCGTCGTTTATGCGGTAGGCGTAGGAAAAGACACGGACCTCGTGTCGACCGATGAGCGTGGTGGTGGCATGGTAAGGCTTACGCAAGGGCAGGGACGTAATGGGTATCCGGCGTGTAGTCCGGATGGCCGGCTCGTGGCGTTTTTCTCGACGCGCACGTCGGGCGAAGGCCCCGGGCTTTATGTCATGCGGCTCGATGGTGGCCGTGCCAAACGAGTTTCCACCTTGGTCGGAGATTCATTGCGGTGGGATTCCTTGCCGCCTGGGCAAGCGGTCGAAGTAAAGAACTGAGCTGCCATGAGTGTTCTGGTCCCGCCTGAAGGAACGGCGGAACGTTGGGCATACGATTACGTGACGAGCGATGTGCTCGAATACAAATTCAGCCCTCCGCCTGTGCCCTCATTGTGGGAAGAATCTCCGCCCGTGCGTCGTCTCGAAAAGCCGGGGCGTCCGTCGTCATTGAATGTCGTCACGCGAGCACCCAAGGCGCCGGGTCCGGATGCGATTCGTGATCCGAAACGTCGTGCCGAGCTGGTGCATACGTTTTTGCATCACGAGCTGCAGGCGGCCGAGCTCATGTGCTGGGCGCTGCTGGCGTTTCCTGAAGCACCGCGGGCCTTCAAAAAAGGGCTCTTGCGCATTACGACCGACGAGATTCGGCATATGAGGATGTATGCCGGGCACATGGAAAAACTCGGACACACATTCGGGGATTTTCCGGTGCGGGATTGGTTTTGGGAGCGAGTGCCGCAGGCGCAGTCTCCAGCGCATTACGTGGCGGTGATGGGGATGGGATTCGAAGGGGGAAACCTTGATCACGCGCCGCGTTTTGAAAAGCGATTCGCGGCGATTGGCGACGAAGAGGGCGCGCGGATTCAAGCTATCGTTTGCGCTGAAGAAGTGCCGCACGTGCGATTTGCAGTGCGCTGGTTTCGTCGTTTGACCGAGGGAATGGACTTTAATACGTGGCGCACCTTTTTGCCTGCGCCGCTGTCACCCATGGTCATGCGCGGGACACCGCAAAACAAGGCAGCTCGCCTGCGAGCGGGTTTTCCTGAGGACTTCTTGACGGAGCTAGAAACGTGGGCACCCGATCTGCGTGGCTCCTGAATCTCGGCGCTGAAGTCGAGCTTGAAAACCCGCGACGTGCCATTGGTGCGGACGCGCGTGCACGATTGCCAGATTTGGCGCAAAAATTAGGGCCGCTCGTTTGTCCTGCGGACCTCATTCTGTTTGGCGAGGAAAACGAGGCGGATACGGCGAATGGGTTTGTCGGGCGCGCATGGCTTCCTACGCCGCGGGCGCTGATGGCGCTTGCTCGTGCGGGTGCGAATCGAGCACCGGTGCCTGAATTCGATGTATTGCGTCAAGTGAACGACCGACGTTTCTCATTGCAGCTCGGGCCGACTCTTCCTGGACAGCGTGCGGTCACGACGCTGGAAGAAACATTCGAGGCGTTATCAGCGCCATCGCCGCGTGGAAATTGGCTTTTGCGACGGCCTTATGGATTTGCCGGTCGTGGGCGGCGAAGGGCGCGTGCGGACGAGGTGTTTGCCGAGGCGCGGGCATGGATTGAGGCTTCGCTGCGCGCGTTTGGCACGCTTGTCGTGGAGCCGTGGGTCGAGCGCGTTGCGGACTTTGGATTGCATGGTCACGTGTCGGCATTGGGCACGGTGGTGCTGGGTGAGCCGACGTGGCAACAAATGTCGGATGAAGGCGCGTGGCTCGAAACGCGTTTGGCGAAGCCGGGACAGCTTGGTCGAGACGAAGCGTATTCGTTGGTGACGACGGCGAAAGCGGCTGGCGATGCATTGGCGAAGGCCGGATATTTAGGTCCTTTTGGCATTGACGCTTTTCGGTGGCGGGACGAGCACGGGAAGTTGCAATGGAATCCGCGTTGCGAAATCAATGCTCGGTATTCGATGGGCTGGGCGATTGGAATGGGCAATTGCCGTCCGGATCTCGAAGATTCTTAGCGTTTCGGCTCGAACACTACATACGCATCTGCGCCGGCGTCGAAGAACACGATCTCGTAGCCGGTTTCGGAAGCCAGCGCGTCGATGTCTTCTTTTCCGAGTGCCGAGAAAAACCCGATATAAGGTGAAAAGTGATCGCCTTTTTCGGACGTCGTGGGCGCGCCGAGCGTTTGGAAAAGCCGTTTGAAAGCTTTTCGTGCGCGACCTCGGTTGAAATCTGCGGAATCGGGACGAAAAAGAAAGCTGACGAAAACGGGTGCATTTGGCGCGAGCTTCCGCAGTGCGGAAAACAATGCCACCCGCTCGGCGTGCGGCAGGACGTGCGAAAGGCTTCCCCAACCGAACATGATTGCATCGAATTGCGGTCCCGAGCGCAAAAATGCAAGCGGCCCTTCCCCGGTGGAAGCTGCGCGGACGACATCGGCGTATGATGCGACTGTGATTTGCGATTCCGGGGCGACCGTTCGTGCGGCCTCGACAAACTCCACACAGGGATCGAAAGCGACGACTTCGTATCCACGCTCGGTCAGCGTGACCAGTTCCCGGCCGGTGCCTGCGGCTCCTAGCAAAATGCGGCTCCCGAGCGCCAGCGGCCTGGTTCGAAAGGCGTATTCTTCCGCGGGAAAAAGCCCGCGTTCCACGTGTCCTCGGCCCGGCAAGTACGATGCTTCGCGGCTGTAGAGCGCCGTCGTGATGCTCGTCCGCTCGCTCGGTGGAATCCAGGCCAAGAACAGCTCGTCGCGCAAGCTCTCTTGAAGGTTGACGAAACGGCCCAAGGCGCCATCCAGCCACAAGAAGCCGCGAGCCCAAGTGCGTATCGGTGGTTTCGTCATCGCACGACGCAGTATATTTCGTGTCTTTCCTTGGGTAAAGTTCCTTTCACGGCGTGCCGTGCGAGACGGCCTTTTCAACGCAAGTGACTTGTGATAGCTCTCCGCCCATGCGGAAAACGATGCAAACGAACGCCCGATCCGTCGGGGGTTGCTTCGGTAACGACCCTCGGGGGCTTTTTTTGCACCGTTATTTTTTTTGCCTCTTGTCCTCCGCAACGGTGATCGAATGATCCCGGACTTGTGGTCGAGTCCGCTTCGTCCCGCTTTGCATGTCGTCGGTCGGCGGCTCGAGGATACATTTTTCCTGATGAACCTCGAGACGAATACTGTTTTCGAGCTCAATGCTACGGGCACCGAAATCTGGTTGTGGCTCGAGCAGCATCACACGTTGGCGGGGTGTATCGACGATTTGCGCACGAAGTTCGACGTGGAGCCGTCCGAGCTGGGTGAGCAAGTCCAATTTCTCGTGCGGGAGCTGGTTCGCGAGGGGCTTTTGGTGGGGCCTGCCGCGGAGATGGCTGCGGCGCCGTTGTATTCGGAGCAGCCGTCATGAAGCTGCCGAGTGGCACGTGGGTGTTGCGCTGGCGTCCGGATGAGGGCCCGCCGCAAATCGAAGTGGGCGAGGGCCAAGGCCTCGATCCGGTGCAGGTATTCGAAACCGCGGGCGGCGATATCGTCGTATTCGAAGGGTATTTGTTCGATATCGGCACGCGGCCGGCTGTGCAGCACATCGCGTCCGAATACGAGGCTCGGGGCGAAGATCTTTTGCAAGCGTTGCGTGGTGGGTTTCTCGCGGCCGTATGGGATCGGAAAAACGATCGGTTGATCGCCGGTCGCGACGGAATGGGCATCCATCCGGTTTTCTATTCATGGGACGGCCGGTTGCTCCTTTTGTCGTCGTCCGTCGAGGCGCTTTTGGCGCAGCCCGAGGTGTCGCGAAGGCCCTATGCAACGCGTATTGCTGAATTTTTGCTCGGTACGACCATTTCGCAACATTTGCACGAGACGCTTTACGAGCACATTCAGCGAATTCCGCCCGCGCACATGATGTTCGTGCAACGTTCGACCAAGCGGATCGTTCGTTATTGGAATCCATTGCCGCTCGGTTTTTCGTGGGCCAGTGCCGACGAGGTCGAGCAATTCGAGAGCACGTTGTCTCGCGCAGTGGAGCGATGTTTGTCCGTGGGGGCGCAAGCCATTGCCTTGAGCGGCGGTTTCGATTCCGTGGGCATTGCCGCAGTTGCCGCGGGAATGCGAATTGGCGAGGCGCCGCCGCTTTCTGCATTGTCCGTGCGGTTTCCGCACACCGATTGTGACGAAGAAGGAACCCAGTTGCAGGTGGCCAAAGTGCTCGGAATGCCGCAGCATTTTCGCACCGTAAATCCTGGAGCGCTCGAGGAAGACTTCGTGGCGTCGGCGCTCGATTATTCCAAGACGAATTCGTCTCCCGTGCTCGGATTGTGGCAGGGGCTTTATTCGTCGTTGTTCGTCTCTGCTCGGGACTTTGGCTTGCGGCGTGTTCTTTTTGGTACGGGCGGCGATGAAATGCTCGTCGTCGATACGCGCTACGCGCACGATTTATTTTTGCAAGCCGATGTTCGTGGTCTTTATGAATTCACGCGAGCTTGGCAACGAACCTCGCCTTTTTCTGCGCTCCACGTTGCGAAATACTTGCTCTGGTATTCGGCGCTTCGCCCTACTTTGATTGGTCAGCTCAGGCGTCTTGCGGGGCCGGTGGGTGCGCAGGTGTATCAATCGCTACGCGGCCGGGTCATTCCGCTCGGCGTTCCGCTGCGTAATGCGCTCATCCCGGTGCTTCAGGAGCGAGCGCGGCAGTCGATTCCCACCGAGCTAACGCGTGGCGAGGGAATGTATGTGGAGGCGATGCGCGAGTTGCCTCAAAC
>CAZETM010000221.1:0-12669 GCA_964514885.1 uncultured Polyangium sp.
CGCGCGGGTTTGTCATGTTCACCCAGACGTGTCCCGAGTGTCGCGGTGAAGGCAGTGTCGTGAAGACGCCCTGTCCTTCGTGCGCCGGGCAAGGTGCCGTCGAGAAGACGCGCAAGGTGGTCGTGACGTTCCCAGCAGGCATCGACGCGGGACAACGTCTTCGCGTGCCTGGACAAGGCATGCCTGGTGGTCAAGGCGGCCCGCCTGGTGACCTGTATGTCGACGTGGATCTCGCAGCGGAAGAGAACTTCGAGCGCCACGAATCGGATTTGATCACGCGCGCGGTAGTGCCGTTTTCCAAGGCAGCGCTTGGCGGAAAGTTTGAGATCAAACTTCCTGACGACAGCGACGTGACGGTGGATGTGCCCGCAGGCTCGCAACCGGGTGAAGTGCTCACGGTGCGAGGAAAAGGCATGCCGCGGATCGATGGCCGCGGTCGAGGCTCGCTGCAGGTCGTCGTGCAGGTGGCGGTGCCGAAGACGGTGTCGGCGAAAGCGAAAGCGCTGCTCGAACAGCTCGACAGTGAGCTTGGAACTCAAACGAAATCGTAGACTAAGCCGGTTTGTCCAGCCCTACCCACGCTCCGGCACACGCCAAGCCAAACGCAACCGGCGCACACGCGATGCCAATCACGACGGCCACGGGCGCTGCAAGTCCAAGCAGCACCACGCCGCCTCCAATCGCCAGCACCGCACTGATGGCCGGCCCAAGCACGCCTTGCGCACCTGACGCCCGCGCCGTGATCCACCCCGCGATGGGAAACGCAAGCATCGCCGCCACAGCAATCAAAAGAAGCGGAACAATCGCCGCCGCCTGAGACGCATCTCGATCGACCGCTGCAAAGTCGACACCCAGCTTTCCGCCCACCATCACGGCTGCGATGAGCATGCCGATCGTGACGCCGATCATGACCAGCGCACCCGTCGCAATCCACACGAGCGAGATTGGACGTTCCGACTTGCGCAGCGCTTCGCGTAGTGATCGAATCGATGGCGCTGGCAGCGAGATGCGCGGCTGACGCGGTGCAACCGGTTTCGCCATCTCCCGATGCAGCAAGTCGCGCGCAAAGAAAACGCTGATCCCCGCAGCCACGATCAGGATCGGAATCATCGCGAACATCGCGTTTCTTCCACGCGCAAAAAGCACATGCTGCGTCGTCGCCCATCCGAGCGCGGCGAAGAACCACGCAGCGTTGAACGCGAGCCCCCCCATGCGATTGCGATGCGCTCGCCCGAGCGCATATCCCCACGTCGAAGCGATGCCCGGAGCCGCCAGTGCCACCAACAACGCACGCACCGGTTCGACCCACGTCAAAGGACGTTCGTACAAAATCAAAGCATTGTGTGCCGTGACAAACCCTAGCGCGGCGGCCGTCGCGTAAGCGATTCCATCGATGGGTCGATGACGACCCGACCTCCAACGCCACACCGGTCCTGCGGCCGCAACCTTGAGGCCCTCCTCGAAAGGCGCAGCCACGAGGAACGCGTAAATGAGCGCCGCAGCTAGGTTTGTCCCGCCGTCCGCCTTGCGTACATCGAGCCCGTTTTCCGCAACTTGTTCAAGGTATACTGCCGGGACAAACCCGACGATACCGAGCACGAACGTCAGCACCACCGAACGCGGGCTCGATGGCGTCAACGCGCCACGCGACCAGATCGATGCGTACAGCGCGATCGGCGCGACGACTACCAGCAGTGCAACGAGGATCTTCGCGGCAAACAAGGTTCAGAAGTGCAAACCGACCACGGCCATCCCCGTGGCCGCACCACCGTAACTCGTACCTTCGAGCTGGAGTAGATCCGCTTTGCCGCGCTGAACTGCGGACAGGCTGGGATCCGTCTTGATTTCGTTGATTTTGTCCGGCTTCAGACCCGGACGCGTGAGCCCGAGCATCTCGATGCTCGCCATCGCTCCCACGGAAAACATAGGCGTGATGTAGTAGTCAACCCCGCCTCCAAGACGCACGTAAAAGCCGGCAATGTCGGTACCATCGAGGGCCGATTGCACCGCGCCGCTCTGAAGCGAACTCTTGAAACTACCGAGCGCCGTGTAACCCGCGCCCAGCTCGAAGTGCGGCTCGAGATTCCCCAAGGGCAACCGCAAACCAGTCTCACCACCGACGCTGAACAAGTCCCACGCGTCGAAGAGCCCCACGCGAGCCCGAGCGCCAAACGTCAAAAACAGCAGGCGCACGCCCACTCCGACGCCCATGACAAACCCTTGCGATTCGGTCTGGATGAAGTCGGCGTCGAACGTGGTTTCGTCGAGGTTCAACGTCTTGAGCCCAACGATCTGCGCGCCGCCTTGAACGTCCACGTAAAGCCACTCGAGCCCCCGCTTCGAGTCACCTTTCTGTGAACTGTCGAGGTCACGCTCCGTCGCGGAGTCGCGTTCTTCTTCCTCTTCGTAAGGCGCTGGCGGTGCAAGCTGTGCAGATGCCGTGGCGGAAACAGTAAGTGCCGCGGCGATCGTGACTGCAGCAATAAGCGAAGTGCGTGCAAGCATCACGGTTAGTCGTCTCCTTTGGGTTCGTCGTAACGATCGGTCTCGTAGTCTTGGCCTACTCGGTCGACGTCCCCCAACCCACTCGATTCAACCGGCGGGCCAGGTACACGGTAGGACCCGCTCAGCCATCGGTCGAGATCCACTAGCTTGCACCGATCAGAGCAAAAGGGCCGTGATTTGTTGGTCGCGGCGGTCGAAACCACCCGCCTGCAAATCGGGCAGCTCTGTCCGGACAGTTCTCCCATGGGCCTAACCTAGCAGCGTCCCGAACGACCATGTAGCCTTGGGGAACAAGCTGCTCGTCAAAAAGCGATCACCCGTCCGAGCAAGCACGAACGCGTCAAGCGATCGCCGAGTGCGTCAGTCCAAACGCAGCGCCACATAAAGCGGCTCGCCGTCGCGGCGCACACGAATCAACAGGACTCCAGGCCGCTTGGCGTTATTGACCTCGCGCACGAAGTCATCGCCGCATTCGATACGTCGGCCGTTCACGTCCGTCACGATGTCTCCAACCTGGAGTTCGCCGACCGCTGGACCGCGTGGATCGAGCGCCTCGACCTCGGCTCCACCACCACTGGCATTCGTGACGACCGCACCGATCCCTTGACGACGAGGCGGCAGATCTGCTGGCCCGCGCTCGCCTTGATCGGTTTTGTCGTAGCCTAGCCGTACACGCACGTGCCGCGAAGAACCCTTGCTCAGCACCTCGAGACGCACGACATCGCCCGGTCTTCGTCGACCAATCGCTCGCGCCAAACTCGAAGCGTGGTCGATCGATTTGCCATCAACCGTCAGAATGACGTCACCTTGTTGCAACCCCGCACGAGCTGCCGGTCCGCGCCTTTCGACATCCGTCACGAGCGCGCCAGCAGGCCCAGGAAGCGCCAACGCACGCGCCAAGTCATGCGTGATTTCTTGAAGCGCAACACCCAGCGCCACGGCGAGTACCACGCCCGCAACGAGGGCTCTGCTTGGCGACATCATGACCGGGACGTAGAGCCGCCAAGACGTGTCGCAAGCGTCAGTCTTTGCGTGGTTCCACTCGGACGAACTCGACGCTGATCTCCACGTGCCTACCGCTCCTCTGCGTGAACGAGGCGACGCCTTTCTTGTCTTTCCACTCCGAAGCAAGTCCGAACGCGGATGCGCCTGCTGCTTCGTCTTCGGTCACGGTCGTGTCGCTCAGCTCGACGGACAAACGCAACATTTGTCGCCCTGAAGTCACCGATCCGCCTTGCAGTGCGAACAAGCCACCTTTGAGCAGCGCGAGCGTTCGTTTCATCGCGTTGATCAAGTGAGCGGGAGGGTTCTTCGAGAGCGTTTCGAAGCCGTTGAGCTTCCCTTCTTCGTCGATGATCACCGCGACTTCGATCGACCCAGCGCTACCTACGGCGAGCTTTGCCCACGTTGCATCGGAATCGCATGCAGGCGGAAGCGCACGCGTGAACGCACGCCCGAGGTCTCGTACGGAAGGAGATCCTTCGGCGCCAAACGATCCGCTTGAACCTTTCGCAGGAACATCGGCAACTGGCGAGTCGGCGCTCGATGCGGCCGCAGGAGCAGCAGCAACCGGCTTGCGACCCTTCGATGACGGAGATGACGGGCGCGCGGGTTCGTCTTGTGAAACGGGTTTGTCTTGCTCGTCCGATTTGTCTTTCGAGGACGGCTCGATCGGGTCGGCTGGCTTGTCTGCGGAAGATTCGTCCTTGTCCGGAATATCCGTGACGGGTGTTGGTTTGGGTGTCGCAAGTGATTTTGGACGAGGAGGTGCCTTTGGAGCGGCAGGTTTGTCTTTGTCGACTGGTTTGTCTGGAAGGACTGGCGGCGGCTTTGGTGGATCAGCGGGAACTGCGTTTTCGGCTGGTGTGGCGGGTGTGGCGGGAGCTGCCGGGGGCGCGGCTGGTGCTGCTTCAGCGGGCGAAGAACCCACGACGTCCACATCTTGCAGTTCGTCGCCTCCGACGGGCAGAGCGGTCGTTCCGGCCCAAACGTCGACCGGTGGAGTCAGCTCGGGCTGAGGTGTCGCGGACCGGCGTAAACCGGCTGCACCGATCAGCGATGCGTGTGCCAGAATCGACACCACTACGGCCGTTCGCATCACCCACGTACCCTTTGCCATGTGTCCCGCCTTCGCTTAACGCTCCAGATTCAGCGCGGCGAACAGGACAACGCCCCGACCATGTCGTTCCCGGTTTGATGAAACTACCATGAAGATCCTTGCCCTCTCCACCTCGACACAACGTGGCAGCGCGGCCGTTCTCGACGGTGATCGCGTTCTTGGAGCGAGCGGGTACGCCGACTTGGCAGGGCATGCGGAGCGCATCTTTGCGGCGGTGACCGAGGCGTTGGACGTGGCGGGGCTTGGCCGGTCCGACATTGGCCTTGTGGCGTGCGATGTCGGTCCTGGGTCGTTTACGGGCGTGCGCGTAGGCGTAGCGTCAGCCAAGGGCCTCGCGATGGGCTTGGGAGTGCCGCTCGTCGGTGTCGGCTCGTTGGAAGCGATGGCGGCGGCGGCGTTTGCCGCGGGCGTAGCGGGCCCGAAGGACGTGGTCGTAGCGGTGCTCGACGCGAAGAAGCAGGAGTTTTTCCTGGGAGCGTATGACGCGGCCGGAGCGACTTTGTTGGCGCCTGTACATGTACTCATTACTGAGGCACAGAATCTAGTTGGGACGGAGCTGGCACGAGTTCTTCCTGAGGGTTCCAACGTACGCATTGTTGGGGAAGCGTCGCGGCTCGAGCCGTTGTGGGCTGGACTGGTGATTCGAGGGCCGGCGTTCGACATGCCTGACGCAGCATCGGTGGGTCGGCTCGCGCGGCAACGCTTCGCGTCATCGCTAAGTGATTCTGCTTCCATTTTTGATGCGGCGGTGCTCGAACCGAGTTACGTGCGTCCGCCGGATGCGAAGCCCATGGCATTTGGGGGGCCGACGTAGGTAGACTCGGGGCCCTCGATGGACCTTTCCTCGCCTGACACGGATCGCGAACCTGGGGCAGTGCCGGACCCGCTTCATGCGCGTTTTGGACGGCGTTTCGAGGCTGGGGAGACGTTGTTCAGCGAGGGTGAGCCGGCGACTCACGCGTATTTGTTGGAGGAGGGTCGGGTTCGGCTGATCAAGCGAATTCGCGGGGCTGAGCGCAGCATTTTGGTGTGCAAGTCGGGCGATTTGTTTGGCGAGTCGGCGCTTTTGCCTGGGTCGGAGCGATCATCGACGGCGGTGGCGTTGTCGCCGGTTTTGGCGCTCGTGATTGATCAGGCGACGTTGCAGAACTTGCTGGAGCACAACGCGCAGATTGCTTCGCGGGTTGTCAAGCAGCTTGTGCGGCGGCTTCGTGACGCAGAGCATCAGCTCGAAGTGGGCATGCACACGGACATTCAGTCCAAGGTGGTGCGAGCGCTTTTGGAGCATGCGTGGCGAGCGCGGGAGCCTGGGAGCGGCGGGGTGACGTTTTCTATTTCACCGATGGAGCTGGCGGCGCAGGTGGGTTTGGACGTGGACACGCTGAAGCGCAATGTGCAGAAGCTTCGCGATGGTCAATACGTGCGCATTGTGGACGAACGGCTCGAAATACCCAGTATCGAGGGGCTACGGAAGTATTTTGGGCTATTGGGGCAACGTGACGAGCTAGCGGCGGAAGTGCCCGAAGCTCGTTGATACAGCAATCTAGAAGTTTCTGCTCAAACTACAATTCCGTCTATTCGATAAACGGTTTTACTGTAGGTTTTGCGTCCTGATTTACACGGATCGTGTTTTCTTTTGGGGGTGGGTGTTTTTTGCGGGTTGACGCTTCGCTAAGCCTGGGGTAGCCAGCACAGCCCGGCCAGATGCTTGGAATTGCATCGGGCGGGGACCTCGAGAAACATCAGGAAACACCTTCAAAGCATGATCCAGGGGCGAAAGAACACAGCGAACAGCAAGAGCACGCGGGACAGACGCGCGCGATTTGCAATCGTTTGTGCCCTTTCGCTATATGGTTTGAGCTGTGCGGGTGCGCAGGTGCGAACGGAAGAAGATCCGAAAGCACGTGCGGAGTACGACTTGGCCCGTGTAGCATTCCAATCTGGGCTGCTTCGCGAGGCGTTGGGGCACGTACAGGCATCGTTACGTATCGATAATGCTGATCCTGATGTGCATTATCTTGGGGCCGTCATTCTTTTGGCATTCTGTGCGGCTGATGAGACCTCGACGGACTGTCGATTCGAGGAAGCTGAGAATCACGTACGCAAGGCGCTTGATAATGCGCCAGAAATGCGTGATGCGAAAAACGCGCTCGGCGTGATTCTCGTACATCAGAAAAAATACGACGAAGCTGTCGCCGTGTTGAAGCCGCTCGCGGAAGATATCTTGTATGCCTCACCGGAAAAGGCGTGGGGCAATCTGGGTTGGGCTTATCTCGAGCGTGGAAACGCCGACGAAGCCATTGTCGCGCTGCGTCGTGCACTGGCTGCTCAACCATTATTCTGTGTCGGTAGCTACCGGCTAGGGTTGGCCTACGAAAAGAAAGGAGAGCTTTCGCTCGCACAAGAGGCCTTTACGAAGGCGCTCGAAACGGATAGATCGGAGTGCAAGCAGCTTCAAGATGGGTTTGCCGCTCGCGCACGCGTCGCGGCGAAGGTTGGATCGGTGGATCTCGTCCGTTCGGACCTCGAACGGTGTCGTGATGTCGGTCCCGGCACGGCGGTTGGAAAACGCTGTGCAGCAGAATTGACCGCCCTTCAATAATTGAAGCTGTTCTTCTCAGAAAATCTGTATATGATGTCCGCGAAGACTCGAAGGGAGTTTCGCATCGTTGAATGGGTGATTTGGGATGGATTCGATTGGCCGCTACCTAAGACATGCCCGTGAAACAAGGGCCATGAGCGTGGAGGAAATCTCCCGCGCCACTCGCATTCCTGTTTCTTCCATCGAACGCATCGAGGCAGACCATTTCGATGACTTGCCGGGTGAAGTGTTCGTCCGCGGCTTCTTACGAGCCTATGCACGCGCTGTTTCCATTCCCGTTGAAGAAGTTTTAGCTCGCTATACTGCCAGCCGCCGAGTTGCCGTGGTTACACCATTGCCCCTGGCATCGCCGATGCGTGGTTCGCAGAGCCGAAGGTTTGGCGTCGCGTTCGCCTTTGTCTTGCTCCTCATTCTTTTCACGCTCGCGCTCAGCATTGTCATGAGGCCTCGTCGCCACGACATGCCCACCGAGCTTTCTTGGGTTTCTTCGGACAAACCGATCGCCACGTTCTACATTTGACGCATCATGGAGCGAGCTCCACGGCGCGTTCGTAGCTCGGTAGCCAAGAAAAACCTACGTACCGACGCCCTTTTGGTGCGTCGAATCCCTGTCGGCGATGCCGACTGGATGGTAACGCTGTTCACGGAAGCACGCGGCATTCTTACGGCCGTGGCGCGATCGGCCCGGAAGCCTTCCAAGCGTGTGGCGTCGCTCGAACCGATGCATTTGCTCAGGGTTTCGCTGGACGAGCGTGAAGGCAGCGACTTGGGGCTCATTATCGATGCGTCGATTGCGCATCCACGAATGCATCTGGTCGTTTCGCTTGCTCCGATGGAAGCTGCCGGACGAGCGTTGCGATGGATTCGTACGGTAGCGGCTCCGGGCACGCGTGAGCCAGCGCTTTACGCGATATTGAACGAGCTGCTCGATGCGTTCGACGACCCTTCGCTGGGATCGCTCGATGCGCACTTGGCGACGAGTGGATTACGCATTTTGGCCATTATTGGATTTGCCTTGGTGCTCGATCGATGTGTCCGGTGTGGACGTCCGTGCCCGATGAATGCGCCGTCGTGTTTGGATCCGCTGCTGGGGGGATTGGTTTGTCGGGCTTGTGGAGGGGCGCGGCTGGTGGTGCGAGCTGATTTGCGGGCGCGGATTGAATCGGCGATAGCGGGCGATGATGACGCGTTACGTGACGAAGATGCGCGGATCGTGATTGATTTGGTGGATGCGGTGATCACGGCACACGTGCGGTGAGGCATTCCCCCTCTCCACCAGCGTTGCGAAGCAACGCGCCTGTGGAGAGGGGGCTTAGGGGGTGAGGCGCCAATATCTCCGCATTGCCACCGGTTTTTCGCCGGCCACATCAATTTCCAAAAAAGGCCGCCCGGGAGCGTTTCGAGGAAACGCAAAGCTCGCTGTATTGGCGTATTGTTCTCCAAGCGCTTCGCGGTGGGTATGTCCAAAAATAACCATTTTGGCCCCCGTCGCGTCGACGATGCGTTGCGCTCCATCGGCGAGTTGTTCCGCTGTCGAGCCTCGATAACGGTTGTGCCCGCGTGCCCAGCTCAAGGTCATCGCCAGCGCACCGACCGAGAAAACGGTGCTACCGGCTCCTTTGAGTCCCAGCGCCGCCGCGGACAAACCAGCGCCCATCGCAATGGTGGACAAGATGCGATCGAAATACAGACGCGAAAGGGTACGGCTCATGCTTTCGAGCGTCGGGCGAGCGTGCAGATCGAGCATCGAATGGGCCAGGTCGGGCGGAATGCCGAGCGCTTCGGCGAAACGTGCAATCTCTTCGGCCCCGAGCGATTGGTCCATTTCGCTGCGGCGACGAAACATCGGCCCAGAGCGCATGACCGCTGAAGTGGCCGCGTGAAAATAGCGGTAGATGACGTAAGGCGCTCGAGGACCGTAAAATGAAAAAGCCGACAAGAAAAGCTTTAATGGCGTTTCGTCGTTCATGTTCATATATCGGTAAGCTCCGGTAGGCGCGATGAATTGTTCGACGAAGTGGACGCCCAGACTTTCTCCAACGACGAGCGGGTGAGCGGGAGCATTGTCAGGATCGTAAAGATGCCCGTGCTCGATGTGCAAATTCCCTTCGCGGAAAAACCAGGGTGTCGTGCGTAGGCGCGATCGCGCTTCGAGCGGCAAATCGAGAGCTTGTTCGAGTGCCGAGCGGAAGTCACTGTATCCAAGCTCGGCGTCGTGATTTCCACTGACCAGCCACAGCTCGCCGCCTTGGATGATATGCCGGCCGAGCGCTGCTTTGGCCTGGGGATGAGCCGCGAAAACGGCTTCGATGGCTTGGGGCAGCGGGAGCCTGGGCAAGTCTGCCGAAAGATCAAACAAATCGCCAGCAATGACGATTCGATCGCCACCATGCGCTTCAATGAGCCGAGCGAGGTCATCGGAGACGGCGGGCGGAGTGGACCGAGTCAAATGCACGTCGCCGAGAGCGACCATTCGGGACATATTGGCCATGACTCCTCTGTATGACGCGTCCGGGCGATGCGAGCAAAGAGATCTTTGCGGTTGGGCGCTGTCCGCCCATGGACAAATGAAAAGCCGGCGCAAGAAATCGCGCATGGAGAGCCCGACCCGCTGCCGTATTGATGACCCGATCTTCGTGATGGATCACCTTCGCAGGGCACTGGAAGCTCGGGATGCCGAAGCGCTCGCAGACCTTTATGCGGAAGATGCCGTGATCGAAGAGGTGTCGAATCTGCATCCGCCGGCGCACCCGGTGATTGTGCAGGGTCGCAAAGCGATCCTCGAGCGACTAAAGGAGGACTTTTCGCGCGATGCCGTAGGAGGGTGGCATCGTAACGTGCAAAGCACGGCTGTCATCGACGAAATGGAAACCGACGAAGGGATTGCGTTCACTGAAGTGCGTACGTATGTCGCGGGGGACAAAGTGGTCACGCAACACATCGCGCACAAGAGAAACGGGCGCATTGCGCATGATCGAATGGTGATTGCGCGAGATTCGGAGTGAAGTTGTTTACGACGGGGCGAATTGTAGCTAGACCAATAGCTACGGGTTGAGGGCGGTTTCAATCGCTTTCGCCATTTCGTGATATTCGGCGCTATCCACGACCAGTTTTCCGCGGTGTCGAAAAATAACGCTGCCGTCTCGCCCGAGCACCAAAAAGGCCGGAATCTCGGATATGCGGTGTTTGGCGGACCAAACGCCATTTTCATCGAGATACGTCGGGTAGTCCATTTTCTCTTCCCGAGCGGCATCTAGCGCGCTTTGGCGTTCAGCCTGCGTATCCTCCGCATCGAAACTCGATATCCCGGTGACTCGCAGACCGCGAGCCTTGAAGCGTCCGTGCAAAGCGAGCACCGCCGGCACAGACGCTCGACAAGCGCTTCAGGTCGGGTGCCACGCTTCAATGAGCACGACGTGTTTGCCCTGAGCATCCGCAAGCGAGACGGGCGAGCCATGGATCCACGATTTCGCGTCCATGCTGGGAAAGTCAGACACGGGAGCGCCTATGGCGGATTTTTTCGTTGAAGACGTTCTCTCGCGATCCTGGTTACATCCGAGCGATACGAGTGCGATGAGGAGGACTGCTGATATGGCGACATGGCGGAGCATCAAGCTCGACGCTTTAGCACGGGAGCGCGCTGGATTCTACTCTTGCTTGCTGCCTTGTTTGGTCGGCTCTGTTTCGACGACGCCGCGCACGAACTGAATGGCCCCGAAGATGATTGCGCCCCAGGCTACAACGTATGACAGCTCGGCTGTGGAGGCGGTGCCCGAGTACGTCATGGCCGTGGTGGCGATGCCTCCGGTGCAGAGAAACGCACCGAAAAGCATGGTTTTTTTAGAGGATCCGTTGTTCATGGCCGGCTCGTAGAAAGGCACGCAACGCACAAGGAATTGAGTTCGTATCACGAAATATGGTGATCACCAACAAAATAATTCCGTCCACGCGTATCCGCCCGGGTCAACCTCGAGGGTCTTTTTTCGACCGGAGTAGCCTGGATAGCCGATCGTTTTCGATTCTTATGAGAATGATTTTTTCCCGGTCGACTGTGACCATGCCTGGGGGACTTTTTCTGAGCTTACGGACGTAACGTTTTTCGACGTAGCTGACTTCGCATGTGGTTTCGTTTCGGGCGTCGCTGAAGTGAGCGGCCAAGGTGGCTGCGTCGACGAGAACGTCGGGTGGGCAGGGGCGATTTTTCTCGAGCGGGACGAGGACATGGGCGCCACGAATGTTTTTGGCGTGGAGCCACAAGTCGTGGGGTTTGGCGATTCGAGTTACGAGTGCATCGTTATCTTTGCTGCTGCGGCCGACGAAAATGGTTTGGCCCGATACGCTGTGAAAAACATTGTATGGTTTTCGTTCGTCGATGGATTGACGGTTGGAGCGAGCCGTCGATGGATCGCTGATGGATTCAATGGTAACTCCGCCGGCATTCAATTGTGGGACGAGGTTTTGGAGGGAATTCCAATCGGCTGGAGCGTCACGTACGATATTGGCGAGTGGAGCGATTGCGTCGAGGGCAGCTTGGGTTTCGGCGAGCCTTTGTTGCAGGATGTGTGCGCCTCGTTGGAGACGCCGTGCATTATGAAAGAATGCGGCGGCTTGTTCTTGAACGGGTTTGTCTGGGGCAAGGTCGACTTCGATGGGATCGCCGGATTCCCAATCGACGAGGGTAGCTTTGGTGGTTCCTCGGGGAATTTGGCGGCCTTGCGACAAGAGCAATGCGCCGATTTTTTGCAGGTGGGGGACTTGATCGAGGCGGGCCAAATCGGATAAAATGGCTTGTGCGCGTCGTTCGAGGCGTTTACGTTTTTTCTTGACGGCTTGGGTGAGTGTGCGACGAAAAGCTTCGACGAGATAGAGGTCGCTCGTTTCGACGAGTGTTATGCCGGCAGATTCGAGCGAATCTGCGTACATTTTGTTGGGTAGTGTGCGCTGTGGTTCATCGTTTGTGTTTTGTTCACTAGGCCATTTTACGAGCGCACCCGTGGGACTGACTACCTGGATGCAGCCGTGCCGTCCGATTTCGATGAGGAGGCGTGCGGGGCTGGAGGTTGGCGTACCTGATCCGTCGTGGGCGGATGTGGCAGTCATGATGATCGTGGAATTTTCGAGGAGGATGGAGAGGACGCGTTGACCGAGGAGGTGAGCGCGGAGGGCGTTTTCGATGGGGAGATGGGAGCTGGCGGGGGATCGAGGGAGGCGCGGGAGGAGGCCGAGGCCGATGGCGACGGGGCCGATGCCGGCGGCGAGGAGGATTCGGTGGCCGGCGTACAGGGCGAGTGCGAGGAGGCCGGTTTCGGGGACGAAGAATACGGCGTCGACGCGGGCGCCGACTAGGTTGGCGAGATCCGTAAGGATGGATGCGTCACGATCGAGTAACGGAAAGCTGGTCATGAGGGGGGTGGATGTTGTATACAGGCGTCGGTTGGTCGCG
>CAZETM010000222.1:0-12580 GCA_964514885.1 uncultured Polyangium sp.
CGACGAGCCGCATATCGTGTCGCTCGCGATTGCCGATGACGGCTCGCTCTACGCTGGATCGAACGGCAAGGCGTTGCTCTACAAGATCACGGCTCCTGGTCGCGCGACGGTCGCGTACGACTTCGATGCAGACGAGGTCAAAGCGATCGCGTTTGCGAAGAACGGCTCGATGTTTGTCGTGGCCAACAAGATGGGCGAACAGCTTGCGCCGCCCAAGCGCAACAAGGGCGCTGTTGGACCGCAATCTGCGAAGCCTGGCAAAGCCGGTAAAGGCACGCTGTTTCGCTTCGGCAAAGACGGCATCGCGGAAGAGATGCTCACCGATGGCGACACGCATTTCGTCTCGCTCGCGCTCGATGACAACGGACTCCCGTTTGTCGGCACGGGTGCTGAAGGACGCGTGTACACGGTCGACGATGCGCACACGACGAGCCTCGTAGCGGACACGGACGAGCGACAGATCGGCGCGCTTGTCGTTGCGGGCAAACGACGTTTCTTGGCCTCGACCGATCCGGTCGTGTTTCACGAGATCAAGGGCACGGGCGGCGGCGATGCCGTGTGGACCAGCAAGGTCCTCGATGCGGGTCTTCGCGCCTCGTTCGGACGTTTGTCCTGGCGTGGTGAAGGCCAGCTCGAATTGTCCACGCGCAGCGGCAGCACGGCCGCACCGGACACGTCGTGGAGCGCTTGGTCTGCGGGTCTTGGACAACCTGGCGATGTGCAAAGCCCGGCGGGTCGATACGTGCAAGTTCGCGCCCGGTGGAGTCGCGATCCGAAGGCTGCGCTGCGTGAAGTGCAGCTCTACTTCGTCACGGACAATGCGCGTCCGGTCGTCACATCGATCGAAGCGACTTCGAAGGGCAGCAAGTCGTCTCGCGGCAGTGGCATTCCTTCGTCGGGTGGTGAAGCGCCGAAGCCTTCGAGCGCGGTGAAGCTTTCGTGGCGAGTGGACAATCCTGATCAGGACGAGCTGCGTTACCGCGTCTCGTACCGTATGGAAGGACAAACCACGTGGCGTAGTGCGCACAAGCCCACGGACAAACTCACGCGCACCGAGCTTGATTGGGACACGACGGGCCTGCCCGAAGGCACGTATCGCATTCGAGTCGAAGCAAGCGACGAGCTGGCCAATCCTCCGGATCGTACACAGAGGCACGTGCTCGATTCAGGAGCTGTGCTCGTCGACAACACGCCGCCCGTTTACAAATCGCTCTCGATGCAAGGTCGCAAGCTTCGTGGCGAAGTCGTCGACGGTCTTGGCCCGATCAGCCGCATCGAGGTTTCGGTCGCGGGCAGTGATGAATGGCGTCCGCTGTTCCCGAGCGACAACATCTTCGATGAAGCGACGGAAGCCTTCGATGTCGATGTCACTTCGATCGTGCCTGTTGGCGCACAGATCGTCGTTGTTCGCGCGTACGACACTGCCGGCAACGTGGTGACTCGCGACGTCGACGCGCGCTGATCGCACGTTTCATCCCTCCCCGCACTCGTTCCTCCCTACATCATCAACGCAGCGCGCCCACTACGCCCATCAACGTGACAGCGATGTCATGCCTTTGGCGCTGCAGTCAGCCTTCTCGACGCGCGTTTTCGTCGTGCTGCCACAAGCTCGGGGCGGTGATGCCATCGCCGTCGCGGTGGTACACTCCATGCACATCTGAAGGTATTGCATATGGCTTCTTTCAAGCGATTTTCTAACGTTCTTCTTGGCCTATCCCTCTTCGCTGCAACAGCCGTCGTGGGCGGTGCGTGCAGCGTTCAACTCAGTGCAGATCTTGCCGCCAAAGCGACGGGCGTGAACGAAGACTTCAGCAATGAATCCTCCGGCGCGACCACCGGAGGCGGTGAAGACACGGGGGTCATCGTTCCTCCGGGCGTACCTAAGGGCGCTGAGGGCTTCACGTCATTCGAGTACATGTGCGGCGGTGGATGCATGTCGGGCGACAAGGCGATCACGTGTGCGCTTCCGATGAACCCCGACAATCCACCGACGACGTCGTGTCAGATTGTCCCGACAAACTCAGGGCCTGTCGCGGAGTGCATGACGCCGGGCATGCTTCAAGCGGGTGAGCCTTGCGAGCAAGCATCGGACTGCGCTGCATCGCTCGGGTGTGTACGCATGTTGTCCTCCGACGTCAGCGTGTGCCGACCGTATTGCTGCGGCGACATCGAAGCGTGTGCAGCCGGTACCTACTGCTCGCCGCGGCCGATGGCTGAAGACGTTTTGAGTGAACAACCGATGCATATTCCGGTGTGCGTTCCTGCCACTCCCTGCACCCTTCTCGACGACACAACGTGCACCGATGGCCGCACGTGCACTCTCGTCCGTGCCGATGGAACCACGAGCTGCGTGCAACCAGGCCCGGGCAAACTTGGTGATCCGTGTCCTTGCAGCGCGGGTCACGTGTGTTCGATAGCGACCAACAAATGCCTCGAGCTTTGCCATGTCGGCGGCGATGACTGCCCCGACGAAATGCTGTGCCAAGGCGGAAGCGAAGGCTTTCCCGACGGCGTCGGTGTCTGTGTGAAGTAGTTCGAAGACTTCACTTCTCACCCTGCCGTTCTCGATGCGTCGTGCGATGTTATCGCCGTGCCGCAAGTCCTCCGTTTCGCACTGTTCCTGCTGTTCTTCACCGTCTTCGTTGGCGGCACTCATCTGTACATCTGGCATCGAATGCTCCGTGCACCGCGCGTGAGCGAGCGACATCGACGCATCGGTACGGCAGTCATCGTCACCATGGCTCTCGCGATGCCGCTCGCGATGTTCCTCGTGCGGCTTCTACCTCGATCGATCGGCAGTATCGCCTCGTTTGTCGTGTACACCTGGATGGGGATCGCGGGTCTACTGGCAGCGGTCCTCATCGCCAGTGAAGTGCCTCGAGTCTTCGTTCATATCGGAGCACGACTGCGCTTCGGCAAACCTCTCGACGAAGCTCGACGCACGTTTCTTTCGCGAACGATCGCGACCGTGGCAGGACTCTTGACGTTTGGTTTGTCCGGGTCAGGCGTGGCTGAAGCGCTCAAAGAAGTTGCGCTCAAGTCGGTGAAAGTTTCGCTGCGCAAACTGCCGAAGGACATGTCGGGTTTACGCCTCGTGCAGCTCACGGACGTGCACATCGGACCGATGATTGGTCGCGAGTGGCTCGAAGGAATCGTGGCTCGTGTCAACGCGCTCGATGCGGACATCGTGGTGATCACGGGCGATCTCGTCGATGGCTCGGTTGAAGCGTTGCGTGATCACGTCGCACCGCTTGCGAGCTTGAAGTCGAAGTACGGCGTGTATTTCGTCACGGGCAACCACGAGTATTACTCGGGCGTGGAGTCGTGGGTCGAGCATCTGGGCACGCTTGGTTTGCGCGTGCTTCGGAACGAACGAGTGACGATTGGCGAAGGTGCAGCGAGCTTCGATCTGGCGGGTGTCGATGACGACACGGGAGGTCAGTTCGTTGCAGGACATGGAGCGGACGTGGCCAAAGCGCTCGAGGGGAGGGATCCCAGTCGCGAGCTGGTGCTCTTGGCGCATCAACCGAAACAGATCTTCGAAGCGTCGCAGTTGGGAGTGGGTTTGCAGATCAGCGGACACACGCATGGTGGTCAGGTTTTTCCCGCCACACTCTTGGTGCGACTGCAGCAACCGTTCGTCGCGGGGCTCGATCGTCTTGGCGACACGCAGATCTACGTCAGTCGCGGCACGGGTTATTGGGGTCCGCCGATGCGCGTCGCAGCTCCGGCCGAGATTGCGGTGATCGAGTTGGTTTCCGTTTGAGTTCCCCTCTCGGGGGTGATCTCCCCTCTCCACGTAGTGGAGAGGGGCCGGGGGTGAGGCAAACGAATCCACGTAGTGGAGAGGGGCTAGGGGTGAGGCAAACTAACTTCGCGATCGTCTCAACAAACTGAAGATCCGCGCGCCGAGTTCTGGAGCGTGAAACGGTTTGACCATGTAGTCGTCGGCGCCACTGGCGAACGCGTCGACCATGTCTTGTGACGATGCGTTCGCCGTCAAAAACAGCACGGGCAGCTTGATTTGCAGGTCGCCACGGATCGAGCGACACAGCTCGATGCCGGTCATCTTCGGCAGGTTCCAATCGAGCACGAGTAGATCGAACGGTTCTTCCTGCACCGCAACGAACGCTTCTTCGGCGCTTTCTTTCGAGGTGACGACGAGCCCTGCGGCGGTGAGTATCGCGGCGAGGACGGTACGAATGTCCGGATCGTCATCGACGACGAGGATTCGAGCGCCCAGGCCTACGCGTGGCGGCCACTTCGGACGTGGCGTGGCGGCTTCATCGTCGATCTCGCGCACGCTTGGAGGAGGCGGCGTCGAAGCATCACCGCGTACGACGCTGGCAGCAAAGTCAGCCAAACGCCGATAGTCGCGCGGTTCGAAGACCAGCCTCGATTCGTCTGGATTGACGGTGGCACGCGCCGCGGCAGACGTGGCTCTGTGACGAGCGCCGACGTCGAAAATCGCCAGGACCCACTCGCCGTCTTCCAGAACTTCCCCCGGTGGCAGCCCGAGTTCGAGCTCGCAATCCCCCTGAGAGATTATTTGTTGCTCGAACTGCCGAGGGTCGGGAAACCGATAGCAGACACTCCGCACGCGTACACGCTACACCCCAGGCTAGCGCCTCGCAAAGGGTCCGACTAAGCTCGCGCCGCGATGGTTCACCTGCGTTGGCCTGCTCTGCTTGCAGCGCTCTTGGCGTTCGGCTGCGACAATCCCTCGAATCCTGGCACGACGAAGCCTGCTTCTTCGACTGCGTCTTCGGCCGCATCGTCGACGTCTCCAATCGTGTCCATTCCGGGCGTCGATCTTGGACCGACGACGCCTCGCGAAGTACGGGATTGGTCGGACCAACTCGGTACGCTTCTGTCGCCTTGTAGCGATGCACCGGTCCCGATCGCTCAATGCATCAGCGAGAAGCGAGCTTGCAAGGCGTGTACGCCGGCGGCGCTTTTCCTGTTCGATCAAGTGCGAGCGGGACGCGGCAAGCAGGACCGCGAAAAAGCCTACAACATGCGGTTCGATCCGAAGAAGGTGAAGACGCTCGACACCGACGGCTCACCCGAGCTGGGACCGCCCGATGCACCGGTCACGATCGTCGAGTGGGCGGACTTCGAATGTCCTGCGTGCAAAGCGTTTTATCCGATCCTCGATGGCCTCGTGCAACGCTTCCCGGGTCAAGTGCGACTCGTCTACAAAAACTATCCGCTCGGGATTCATGCGCATGGCGAGATCGCTGCGCGTGCAGCGGTTGCAGCGTCTCGGCAAGGCAAGTTCTGGGAGATGCATCATCTGCTCTTCGACAACCAAGACAAACTCGAGCAATCCGATCTGGAGGGCTACGCCAAGCGGCTCAAGCTCGACGTGGGCAAGTTCCGTTCGGAGATGGGCTCGGACGACACCGTCGCACGCATCACGCGCGACAGGCGGGCGGCGGATGACGTGAACCTCGATTCGACACCGACGGTGTTCATCAACGGTCGCGAGGTGGACATCCAGTTGCTCGACGATCCGATCTCGGATCTGGTGAAGTGGGTGAAGCTCGATTTGGAGCTGGCGGGCATCAAGCCTGCGGAGCCTCCTGCAACCTCGGAGGCGACGTCGCCGGCGGCGTCTGTGTCTGCGGGTCCGCCGCCGAGTGTTTCGGCATCAGCGGGTCCGGCTCCATCAGCGGGGCCGCCTAAGAAATGAAGGTCGTCGATCCTTGTGGGTGTTTTCCGTCGGGAAAGCATTATCCGGGCATTGCGCATTTGCTCAAGGTGCGCGCTACGGGCGTCGCCTCGGAGCTGGATGCGGGAGCGGGTTGGGTGGACCAGCCCATTGCATTCCTCGACGTCGAAACGACGGGGCGTAATTCTGCAACGGATCGATTGGTCGAAGTGGCCGTGGTGATTGGCCGCGGTGGTGATGTCGAGACGCGGCATAGTTGGCTGATCAATCCGGGGAGGCCGATTCCGGCGGAATCGACGGCGGTGCACGGCATCAAGGATGCGGACGTCGTGGGCAAACCTGCATTCGGCGAAGTTGCATTGGAGATATTGGAGGCATTGTCTGGAGCGATTCCGGCGGCTTACAATGCATCGTTCGACCGTGGATTTTTGCTGGCTGAATTGGAGCGGGCGCAGGTTTTTCCGGAAAACCCACCGCCAGCGATGCGTCGCGAGGTTGATTGGATCGATCCATTGACGTTTGCGCGCGAGCTTTACAAGCAAGAGAGCAGCCGAGCGCTTGCGGACATGGCGGCATTATTGGGAATACAGCTCGTGAATGCGCACCGTGCGACGGACGACGCGGAGGCGGCATTGCGAGTTTTATACGCATTGTCGAAGGATTCGCGAGTTCCGAAGGCGTATGGCAGCTTTATTCAAGAGCAGCGGCGCTTGCTTCGAATACAGGACGAGGCGCGTTCGCGGTGGCGGCGTCCGAACTGAGTCAGGTTTGTCATGGCCGAGCCGGACAAGAAACGCCGTTTACCAGTTTTACAGAACAAACAGGCTGCTGAGGCGGAGGAAGAGGCATTGCCGCGTCCGCCGTGGCATTGGTCTGCAATCGGTGTGGTGGCCACATTTTTGGTATGGTTACCGCTGGCCGCGGCGATTACGTATTTTAGTGCCAGGGTGACGAGCAATGCGGTTTCTCCGGGGCTCGGCGTGGGCCTGGTGATTGTGGTGCTGCACTGGGTGGGATTTTTGATTGCGACGTTTACGGGTGGTTTTTTGATTGGCAAATTCGGCGGGGAAGCGGGGCCGAAAGAGGGTGCGGTGAGCGGGTTTGTCACGGCAGCGCTGGCCATAACGCTTGCGGCGGCGTCTCCCGCGCCTGGAGCGGGCATATTGACGTGGATGGGGTTATTGTTGGTCGTGGGCGGAAGTGGCGCCGTGGGTGCAATGGTGGGGGCGCGAGTGGGGAAGAAGAGGCGATAATAGCTTCTCCGTGATGTCTCGGAGCGCAACTTCAATGGCCAGTTCGTTCATCCGCCAACAGCCATTCTTTTAATGCTGCCTCGATTTGTGCTTCCGTCGCCTGAGTTCGCTTCGCTCGAAGCGCAGCCCGTCGCAACCGCACGCCAGCGTTCACCGTGGCTAAGACGGCACGCATGCGATCGGCAGGTTGCATGTGCTTCATACGCTCGATGTCGTCACTACGCAGAGGGTCCACCAATGCATCCTACGTGGTGTAAGCGGCTGGCACTGATTACGTGCGCTCTTTTAGACATAAATTACGAGGATTCAACGTCTACGCGCTCTCCCTCGTGCGCCTGGTGCGGGGCTCGGTCGCGAACTGATTGGTGTCGGGTTTTCTTCTTCTCGCAATCCGAACTTTTCGCGCAGGAGCCTCTTCAGCACGATAACCTTGACGTTATGTGAATAGGATGTGCCAGGCAGAGGAACCAGGTGCGTATATGTTACACCATCCTTGCTCCTACTCTCCTCGTACCTAAATGAAGCGTGAGTTGGATCCTCAATCATGTCATTCGGTGACAGCAGGCTCTCCCAACAAATGACGGAGTGCAGGTTCTCGAACGGATGATTAATTGTCCTCTCAAGCGAATATTTAAGTTCAGTATAAGCGACTTTGGTGCGTTCGAGCATATTCGAGACATCAGCATTTCGACGTACGAGAAGATCGATTCCCTTGTGGTCGTCATAGTCGAGTATATCGAGGTCCAGGATTTCAGGAGCTACGACGCGCAACTCGGATATGAGCCCGAAGAGCGTGACTTCGCGTTGCGGCTCAAAAAAATCAAACTCTTCACCATTGGGAAGCTTAATAATGCAACGGTGTTTCTTGTTATACCGCTCGATGCGACGCTGTAGCGCTTTCTTGTCTTTTTCCTTCAGACGGCTGA
Organism: uncultured Polyangium sp.; assembly: GCA_964514885.1. Lineage (GTDB taxonomy): Bacteria > Myxococcota_A > Polyangia > Polyangiales > Polyangiaceae > Polyangium. The sequence goes on from CAZETM010000222.1 coordinate 7,854, forward strand.
ACATTTCTTCTTGATATTGTTCAGCAAAATTGCGCAGATCATTGTCTTCCTTGAGTTCATCTAGGAAGCGAAACGTTGCATCCTTTACATCGTTGATGAGCTCCGCTGACGAATTTCCAACCGAGCCTCGGTTTGCAGTGAGGGAAAATTGCTGGCAATTGACAAGTACATGGACTCGACCCGAAGGGATCTCCGCAATCATGGTCGGACAGTCCTCCTCGGAAAGCCACTCAAATCGTTTCTCTATGGGGATGTAGTCCTTACACAACCACAGACCATAACGCTCTTCTTCACGATAAAGCGCCTTCGTCCTGCCCTGACTCCGGATACAGGTATCTCGGTCTCCTCGGGCGCGCGAGCCCTCCACAATGACGGCTATGTCGATACGATAACTCCCCCGCGTCGGATAATTTTGTCTGCGAAATGTTTTCTGAAAGTAATTGAATGGCCGTCGAGGGTCCTTCTCCTTCAATTTTTTCAGGTCCGTCATGTCTGTCGCCGGCCACGGATGACCGAAAAGGATTTCCTTCGGCACATCCTCCTCCGTTCCCTGAAGGAAGAGGCGCATTGGCGCGCTTGAGGACTGTGCTCTCACAACGTGTTCAAAGGAACCGAATACGGTATACCAATGCACATAGTTGTGAAGCTGTTGCTGCCGAAACTCGGGAATGAGTCGTTCGCTGTTCGGGGTATAGTCGACAAGCCGTATCGTGGTCCCGTGTTTCAACGGCAGCTCCAGAGTAGCTTCTTGCGCCTTGGCTCTTGCCTCGTCACCCACATACACGGTAGGACGCGGCGTCTCATTATTATAGATTTGACTCCGAGCGCTCGGCAGATGCGCAAGCAACACCTCGCCGCCATTACGATTCGTCAATACCCATGTTTCTTGCGCCTGATAATAAATTTTGGTGCCGTGCCCCTTGTAGCCAATTTCTTTACGATCGGTAAATTTTTCTTTTTTAGAATGCCCCAGACCAAAAAAACCTTCAAGCTGTGACTTATCCATGCCAACGCCGTCGTCTATTATTTCTACCGTGAGAACTCGACGACCATCTTTCACAATCTCTGCGCGACAAACGATTTTAAGAGTTTTAGCACCGGCATCGTAGCTATTATGTAATGCTTCGCGAATGATTTCGATTGGAGACGCAAAGTCCCGAGCGATCTCAGCGATTTCTTTCGCCTCATTCACGGATGCAGAAAAACTGTAGGATGCCATCGTGTGCGGAGGCTACCCGAGACGCACGCCGATGTCAAGCGTGAACCCCTACACATTCTTCGCTGATTCCTCGCACGAATTGCCCTTTGTACAGAGCCAACTCAGGCACGAGCCAGCGTGCCTTCACGCCTCTCCAATCGGCACCTCCGCAAATAACTCCCCGCCCCAGCGCCAGAACGCTACCGTTCGGCTGAAGAGCAGGACGACTTCGAGGCCTAGGCCACAGCCCCATTCTACGCGCCAACGACCTGGATCGACTTCGAGGATTCGCACAGCCCAACCAACTGCAATCAGCAGGCCAACCTCGCTAAAGACCCCACGCGATTTCCTGCGACCTTTGCACGTCACTCATTCGTCCCTACCGCAATCAGGACGAAAACCATGCACGCCGCGCCCACGCCCGCCATTACAAGAACGATAACGCCCTCGTCGTCATCGCGTCTCACCCGCTCCACATCGCCCGCCTCCTGGCGTGCGTACGACGACTTCGTATTCGCCCAGTGGCAATTCGCGAGGAACCACCACCGCGCCGTCGTAGACCCCTTGCTCGTTCGTTGACAGCGATCCAATCGGCACCCCCGCCGGCGCCGACGATCCACGCAGAAGCACATCGATGCGCACGTTCGCACACGCATTACCACTGCTACGGACTCGGCCGTCCAGCTTCAATGGCATTCCGCGACGAACGTCCGAGCCCATGCTCCCAATCGTGATTTCCGCCGGCAATGCATTGGGATCGACCGCGACGGACGTGGGCACGGGAGGCGCCGCTGAAGGCGCTGCCGACGCCGTTGGTGAAGTCGTGCTCGTGCTATTCGGTGCCGACGTACCATCAGGCGTCGATACACCTCCACCGCCCGCATTGGCTCGCGTACGGTCCGCCAATTCTTGTCCCGAATCTTGATTTTCCGGCCACGTATAAGGATCGTCCGGCGGACTATGCACCGGACGTGACGGATCCTCTTGCTCCGACTGCAAATTCGCCGACGCTCCGCCCAGGTCGATACGATGCCAAATCGTACTGTCATACGCCTCGACCCAAGCATGCGCTTCGTTCACGACCATTCGTGCTGGAATGCCAATGTTCAATGCTGTCACGAGAAACGCGAAAGAACGATGGCGACAAACTCCCTTTTTGGAAAGCGCGAGGTCCAAATAAATGTCGGCGTTTTCTCGAATCGGTGCATCCGTCGGCTCAAACGAGCGAAAATACCCGACCATCTTTTCAACCGCTTCGCGTGGTGACATCGACGTCGAAATGCCAATCGTCTTCGCCACCTCCAAAAACGCCGCCCGATGCGCGGCCGGCTGAGGCGGAACCAGCGGCGCCAAGCGTTGCCAACGAACATCTGCAAACGTACTGCCAAACGTCCGGCGTAAAATCCCTAGCTCCACCACGAGTCGCACGTCTTTGCGTACGTTCGACTTGACAAACCAATTGTCCGCCCCATCCCGCACGACATCCAAACGCACTTCGGGATTCGCATGCATTCGGAGCAAGCGTGCGTCCGGACCAACGCTCGGAATACGCACCGGCTCGCCCGGAACCAATGCTACGGAAAAGTCACCATAAAAAGGCTCTTCGTCCGAGCCAATCGCACCACCGACCGGCAACGCGCGCAGATTCTTGTCGCGAACGGCCAACGTGTAATCGTCCAAAACAGTATCGAATGCTCGTAATCTTTTGAATGGCGTCGTCGATGGAATGAACGGATCTTCGTAATTCTCGACATTGGGACGACGCGTGTCCCGATCCGGCTCGTACGTCGAATCAGGACTGTCGTCCACCGTCGTGCCCCCATACAAGCTGCGAGCATCGGGCGGCCTTCGAGGGTCCGGCGCCGTCGCTATGCCGCTCGGTGTCTTCACCGCTGCGTGCAAGTCACCATCGATCGTCGTCGTGGTGAAGGAAAGATCTTCACTCGGGTCTGGCGCGACAAACTCGTGCAGGATCGTGCTCTGCGCGTCGACCACTCCGCTCGATGCCACCACCGTTGCCAACAAGAACGGAGCGAGCGCACCGGAACGAGGCAGCCACCGACGTGAACGCGTCATCATGTTGGTCGCTCAGTGAAACATGGCGGGCGCGAAAGTTCCACCTCTCCAACTTCGTTCGCTACGTGGAGAGTGGGGAGGAGACTTCGCGATTCACCTACGACGACGACTCCGCTCACGTCCTGCTGGCGGCGCTTCACTCATCCGCTCAAACACCGGCTGCTGTACCGGACGCGGCGTCGTCACCCGATAACGCTCGAGCGCCTCGGTCGGACTGCCAGCCGCAACGAGATCCGCATACGTCACTTCGACCGCGGCATCGAACATCTCCGTACGTGCGAAACGACCAGGACGGCCCGTCACCAGGCGCGGCATCACCGCAACGATGCGCCGAATGCTGTCGGCATATCTTCGCGACAACGCCAAACGCTCCACGAGCGGCTCGAGGAAATCCGCCACCGCGGTGCTTCGATCACGCGCTCCGTCACACGCTTCCTTCATCGGCTCGAGAAGAAGCAACGTCCACAGCACGCTGTCATCAAGCGGCCCGATTTCCACCGTGCGCTTGTCGATGTAATCGAGAAGCCGCCACTGCCGCGTCGACGGGCCATTCTCAGCACCTTCGTCGTACAACAGCGATGACAACTCCGGCAGCAACACATCGAGCACGCCGGTCTCCCACGCGAGGTAAATCGTGCGCCGCGCCTGGCCACCTCGAAGCAGCCGCATGATCTCTTCAGACACACGCGGACGCGCTGCTAACGCGAGCGCCTCGCGGCAAAACACGATCGCGTCGTAGACATCAGGCGTGATCGCAAACCCGAGACGTCCAGCAAACTTGAGCGCACGCAAAATCCGAATCGGGTCTTCACGGAAGCGAGTTTCAGGATCGCCGATCGTGTGCACGACACGTCGCTCGACGTGCTCCATGCCCCCACACCAGTCGAGAATCTGCCGCGCTTCGAGATCGTAGAAGAGCGCGTTCATCGTGAAATCGCGCCGCACAGCATCTTCACTCGCGACACCGAACACGTTGTCACTGCGAATCAACAGCTCGGAATTTTCGTCCGCTTCATCCTTCGGATTGCGCCGGAACGTCGCGACTTCGATGACTTTGCCGCCTTGAAACAAGACGTGCACCAAGCGGAACCTTCGACCGATGATGCGGGAGTTGCGGAACAGATCGCGAACTTCCTCGGGCCGAGCGCTCGTGGCGACATCGAAATCCTTCGGCTGACGACCGAGCAGCAAGTCACGCACACAGCCGCCCACGAGGTACGCTTCGTGGCCGTGACGCGTCAGGCGGCGGACCACTTTCTCCACATCCATGTCGATGTGCTTGAACGTGACGTCGTGCCGCTGAGGCTCAGCGAAACCGACCGTGTATCGAGGCTCTTCGTCAGCCTCGTACAAGTCATCAGCAGAATTTCGTGGTGAAAGGGTCGTTCGACCCATGGCTTCCATGCGGCTCTTCCCCGGACTTGGCCGCCCATCGAGGACTCAGTCGCGTCTA
>CAZETM010000223.1:0-12455 GCA_964514885.1 uncultured Polyangium sp.
TGTCCACCCCTGGACCCGGACCAGCTAGCGCTGGACCAGTTTCGGTTTGTCCGCTGCGCGGTCAAACCGATGGAGATTTTTTCAGTTTATTTGGGCAACGTAGCGAGTTGCGCTTTGCACGTGGCCGCAAGGTTTTCTTTGGCCGTGGGGTTTTGCGCGGCATCACGCCACGCGTTCTTCATGGCCTTGAACCCAGCCTCGCGCGCCGAACGTGACTCGTCCGGGAGCGTGTCGAGGAAGGTGTTCATCTTCTCGATGTAGGCATCGCATTCGGCGATCCCGATGGCTCCCTCGGACTTGGCGACCGATCCCTCCGCCGGGGTCTCTTTTGCGCAGCCCATCATCGCGAACGCCGAGAGCAAAAGCGCGCTCGTAAATTTCAACATCGTGCCGTTCTCCATCGTGCCCGGCGATGGTGCCACACGGGGATCGCCGTACAAAAATTGTCGTGGTGAAACCGGTCAGGGGCGGCCGAGCAAGACAGCATGCTCGCGTCGGGGACGAGCGGTGAATACGCGTCGTGTCGGCTCGTGAAAGTGCTGGCGCTCTTGCGAGGCAATCGCTCCAACACACAACTGCGTCTTCGTTAAGACTCGGCGAATCGAGTCGGGCGCGTAGATAGGTTTGCCCGCGACGACGCTGTCCGCAATGAGCAGCACGGCGTAGGCATCTTGTCCGAGCACACGATCCATCGCAGTGAGCGAGGCTCCAAGCTCGCGTTCCCAGCGCACGACACCTTCGGCCGGACCAAGTGCATCGAGCGTTCGACGGGCACCGATTTCGTTGGTGGCGAAACGATCTGCTTTGAGCCCCAACCAACGCAGACGCACTTCGTGATGCGCGAGGTAGTCGTACACGCCAGGGTAGGGCGGTGACGTGACGATGAGATGCACCGAGCGATCATCGACGCCGACAAGCACGCGCGCATCGCCTTCGAGCACGCGAGGCGGAGGCGCTTTGGCCAGCACGGGAGCGACTTCGGCAAGGCGTGACGCAAGCTCTTCTGTTTTGCGTACGAACAATTTCGACGGGTAACCGGCTGCGAGGCGCCGTTCCAACTGACGATCCGACGTGTCCGACGTGCGCCGACTGAGCTTGGTCAGTAGCGACGACAAGGCGAGCTCCAAGTCCGGTCGAAGCTTCGGATTCGAACGTTCGATGCCGGCTCGAACACCATCGAGTTCGAGCAACACGTGACGATCGAAGAGCGCGAGATCTTCTTGGCCGTAACGCCTGGTCGGCCCAGCTTTGGCTTTGCGTCGCTCGTTGGCGAATTCAGCGACTGCGCGGGCTTCTTCGACGAGCGCGGCTCGTTCCGCTTCGGATGCTTCACGTACCTTGCGATAGGCCAAGCGTGTAGCGAGCGGATTGGCATCGACCCCGATGGCGCGTCGTCCGGCCAAGCGAGCTTCGACGAGCACGGTGCCGCTGCCGCAAAACGGATCGAGCACGACCTCGCCGGGACGCGAAAACGATTCGATGATGCGCCTGGCAGTGAGCGGATGCATGCGCGCGGGGTAGCTGTGAAAGCCGTGTACGTGCGCACGGGCAGCTTCCTCGGCGACTTCGGAAGTGGGTACGTCGAGGGCCGCGGCGAGTAGCGCGCCGAGCGCATCATCGCCTTCGATGTCGACCTTGCCGCCGACGTGAGAGAGGGCGCGACGTACGTTGGGTTTGTCCTGACGACTATTCACATCCGCTCGCGTTTAGCGCTTTGTTGCTGCGCTAATGCTTCGGCCTCCGCTTGCGCTTCGGCTTCGGCTTCGGCGGCCAGGTTGTCGCTTGCTGGTTGCGTGGTCGGAGCCTCGATGCGCATCCGAGGTCGATACGCGAAGTTGCCGTCGGCTCGCACGACGTCGCTCGCTTCGAGTAGCGCGAGCAGCTCTTCGGCTTGCGGCTCTTCGATGTGCAACGCCTTGGCGAGCGCGCCAGCCGTGACGGATTGGCTGCTCTGCTCGATGACGTCGATCGCAGCAGCCATCCAAGCTTCGTCGATCGCGTGGGGAAGCTCTTTGCTTCGAGCGGACGCGCGTGAAGCGAGCCAGGCGGTGAGGGCTGCCAGAGGTCCGGCGGTCAAGAGAGCACCGAGGAAACTCCAGGCGATGCTCCAGCCAAACACCACGCTGAGGATTGCTATGAGCCCAAACAATCCGAAGGCACCGGCGGTGGCAACGCCTGCTGCGATGGCGCCACCTCGGTACTTCGCGCGGCTTTTGCGAATGCCGTCGGCGCGTTTGAGCGCGTTGTTTTCTTTTGCGCTCGAACGTTTCCGCGGAGCTTGCATGGGCACGCGAGGCCCGCCGCAAACATCGCAAGCGAAGCGGAACTGAGGATCGGGGGTCATCCCGGTCGAAGATCCGCAGAGCGGGCACGGAGCCATGAGTTGCGAGGTTCCGCAGCGTGGGCAGTTCGCAGCGCCTTCGGGAACGTTGGCGCCGCAAGCTTTGCATCCGCCGGAGTTTGTCATGTCGACATTCACGGTGTTTGGAGGGCGAAACCTTCGCGCATCGCCAATGCGCCCGAATACATCACCGTGTGCATGTAATCCGGTGCGACGGTCGTGGCCAGGGGGTTAGTCGGTGGGTTCTGAAGAACTACGACGATGCTGGAAAGGACCGCGTTTACCGTTCGTCAAGGTGCTGTTGTGGAGCGGCATGGTGCCCATCGTCGTGCAAAGATGCGCCGCATGCGGGGACGTTGGGCCCGGACGGGCCGAAGCGCAGCGGTATGGAAAGTGGCTGCCTCGTATGCGTTTCTCGCCTGCTTTGCGGCATCGCTCGCGTTCGTCGTACGTGGTGGCGCGCCGTGGGTGCACCCCGATCCGTGGTTCGTTTGGCCGCCACTCACCGCCACACTGACGAGCGCGCTCTGCGGCATCGTCGTGGCCATGATCATCGTCGCCTCGACGCGAGTCGCTGTCGGACGTTTCGCTTGGGCGCAGCGGCTTCACGCCGAGCTACGACCGGTCGCGCAAGACTTGTCGGCTGGACAAATCCTCATTCTGGCGGGGCTTTCGAGCCTCGGTGAAGAGATCCTTTTTCGCGGCCTACTGACCCCGTTTCTTGGCGTGATCGGCTCGTCGATCCTGTTTGGCGTGCTGCATCAAGTGCGAGGTCCTGCGCGCTGGGTGTGGATTTCCTGGGCCACGGTGGTCGGTTTGATCCTCGGCGCGATCTTCGCAGCGACCGGCTCGCTGGTCGGGCCGCTTCTGGCGCATGCCGTCGTCAATGCCGTGAATCTCGGCTACCTGCGCGATCACGATCCCGATGAGCATCACCGTGCTCGGCGTCCTGTTTGAGCGCTTGCTCAGCGTTGCGTCTGCGATTCCAAACGGCGCTGGGGTTTGGAAAAGGCTAAGCTCGGCCCGTGACGCAACGTAACCGGATCGTGGTGGCGATGAGCGGAGGAGTGGACTCTTCCGTAGCAGCCGCTCGTCTTTGCGATGCGGGTTTCGACGTCATCGGCGTGACCCTGCATCTTTGGGATTACCCCGACGATCGCTCTGAAAAGGGACGCTGCTGCGCGCCTGAAGACCAGCATGACGCGCGCCGTGCCGCCGATTATTTGGGCATCCCGCACTTCACCTTCGATCGTCGCGAGCTGTTCAAGCAGTTCGTCGTCGATCCGTTCGTCGATGCTTATGTCGAAGGCAAGACGCCGAGTCCCTGCATCGCGTGCAATCGCTCGGTGAAAATGCGCGAGCTGTTTCCACTCGCTGAACGCCTTGGGGCCGACAAGATCGCCACGGGCCATTACGCGAAGACGGTGACGGGTTCTGACGGACAAACCAGGCTCCATCGCGGCAAAGATCCTGTGAAGGATCAGAGCTACTTCCTCCACATGTTGCGCCAGGACGAACTCGCGCAGCTCGTGCTTCCGCTTGGTGACTCGACGAAAGAAGAAGTGCGGGCCGAAGCAATCGCGCGCAGGTTGCCTCGCGCAGACAAGGGCGAAAGCCAAGAGCTGTGTTTCGTACCGAACGGCAAGTACGGTCAGTTCGTGGCGGGTCGAGCGGGTGGGGAGCGTGTTCGTCCTGGACCGATCGTCGATGATCGCGGTCGAGTCGTTGGGCAACACGACGGCGTGCATTTGTTCACGATCGGTCAACGCAAGGGCATTGGTGTTGCGCTCGGCAAGCCAGCGTTTGTCGTGGGCATCGAGCCTGACGCGACGGTGCGGCTGGGCGATGAACAAGCTCTGTACGCGACCGGAGCTTTGCTTCGTGATGGCGAGTGGAGCGACGACGTGGTTTTTCCTTTGGAAGCGAACGTTCGAGTGCGTGCTCGTCACGAAGGCGAGCGTGCGACGATCGATCGCAGCATCGATCCGCAGACGGGGGCACCGATGTATGTCGTTCGATTTCACCAGCCGGTGAAGGCAGTTTCCCCTGGGCAGATCGCGGTCGCGTACGATGGGGATCGGGTGTACGGCGGGGCGCTCATTACGGCTGCGGTTCGCGATGAACGGAGTGGAGCTGCATGAAGCCGTGGCTTTTGGCGACGCTGTTTGTCTTGCCGATTTGTACGGGTTGTTCGCTCGGGCAAGGCGAAGGTGACGTCAAAAGCGATAATTTGATCGCGAAGGATTGTTGGTACGGCACTTACGACTTGCAGCCGGATTTCTTCGCTGCGGTTCCATACCGACAAACCTTGCAGATGCGTGTTCAGCGTGGGCCCGACATCCAGGAAATCTCCGACGGGCTTGGAGTGCTCGTGCAGGACGTGGACTGGGTGCGCCGGGATCTGATCGGCAAGTCTTTGGCCGTGACTCTTTCGCCGGGTGTGTTGCCGCCGGGAGCGACGTTTCCTCCGCCTCCGCCCGATGATCAACCGGCGATTCACATGGCGCTCTATCTTCAGCGCTCGTGTCACAACCAGAACATCATCCTGTATGCCGTGGATGGCACGGTGACGTTTCACTCGTTGTTTAGCGGTGATCCGAACGAAGACGAAGCATCGGACAAGTTCACGGATGCTGAGTTTTCGGTGTGGATGGGGGATCCTCGTGATGCGCCCGTGGGTGAAAGCGCGAACGAGATCCCTCAGGATAAGCGATCACTTGTGACAGGTTTCTTTCGTTTCTATTTCGAGCGTGGTCAGCCGGGTCAGCCGTTTCCGTGAAGGCGTCAAGGCGCTCATTTTCGTGCTTGTTGCGTGCTGCCTTCCTGAACACGGGAGCATCGGACCTTTTTTCGAGCGGAATGGAAAAAGGAAGCGCTTCTGCGTTAACATTGCCGCCGCGTCATGGCTCAACCTCCGCCTCGACCTGCGGCTGCCCGATCGGGTGGACCAGCGGCTGCGACTAGTTCCCCTTCTACGACGTCGAGCTCTGGCACTCGTCCGATAGAAGCCGAACAGCCGAAAACGTTTTTCCTCGGTCGATACCGTGTTGTCGACGAGATCGGCGTGGGTGGCATGGCGAGCGTGCATCTCGCACGCATGGACGGCCCTGGCGGCTTTCAGAAGTGGGTGGCGATCAAGCGCATCCATCCGCATCTCGTCGAAGACGACCAATTCGTCGACATGTTCCTCGACGAAGCGCGCATCGCGGCGGGCATCAACCACGCGAACGTCGCCCAGGTCTTCGATCTAGGCAAAGACGACAACACGTACTGGATCGCGATGGAGTACCTCCACGGCGAGCCTTTGCGTGAGGTGATGCGCCGAGCGGAAGAGAAGCACATGGGCATCAGCCCGGACCTTGCCGCGCGCATTTGTGCCGATGCTGCCGAGGGTTTGCATGCAGCGCACGAGTTGCGCGGGAAAACCGGCCAGCTCTTGGGTCTCGTCCATCGCGACGTCACCCCGCACAACCTTTTCGTCACGTACGACGGCTATACGAAGGTCGTCGACTTCGGCATCGCCAAGGTGGCCGATCGTCTCGCATCTACGCGTGCCGGGACGCTCAAGGGAAAACTCGCGTACATGTCTCCCGAGCAAGTGCGTGGCTCGGATGTCGATCGCACGACGGACCTATTTGCTCTCGGCGTCGTGCTTTGGGAACTGACGACGAATCAGCGTCTTTTCCGCATGGACACCGATCTCGACACACTCGAGAAGGTGCAGGCCTGCAACGTCCCACCGCCTTCGTCGATCATTCGCGGCTATCCGCCGGCTCTCGAGCAAGTCGTCATGAAGGCGCTCGCGAAGGACAAGCGGAATCGCTTTCAGACCGGGCGTGAGTTCTCCCGAGCGCTCCAAGGTTACTTGATGCAGCGCGGATCGTTTGTCGGTCCTGAGGAAGTCTCGCAGTTTGTCCGAAACGTCTTCATCGACCGTATTGCCAAGCGTGAAGCGCATTTGGCGTGGGCGGCGGAAGTCACGTCGACGGTGAACATCGATCAACTTCGTGCGCAGCAAGGCGGCGGAAGCTCGGATCTCGATTCGTCGCTCCTCGAAGACGACGAAGACAAGAGCCGCGGTGCCAAGTCCAAGAGTGCAGCGCAGCCGATCGCGAAGGCTCACCCGAATCTTCCGGCGCCGAACGAACGTTCATCCGTGTCGGGTTTGATGGCGTCTGACTCGTTGATGGATGACGACGAGGACATTCCCACGACGGTGGCGACTCGCGAGCACATGGAAAAGGCTGCGGGTGCAGGCTTTTTGCGCACGCCGATGCCTGACATGCGGCAAGGTCCGAAGCCTGCGGCGGGTGGGTCTCCGTATGGTCAGCAGCAGGGTCGAGACGAACGCACGGCAGCGCTTCCGGGTCTTGCGGGAGCTGAGGACTTTGACGAGCTCAACTCGACGATCGCGCTTCCGGCGAACGCGATGATCGCCGATCCTGGGCCGCCGAAGAATTTCAGTCAGCCCCCGAAACCCGCGGCTGGTGGATACGGTGGGTACAACACGCCGTCGCAACCTCCGAGCTATGGAGGTCACTCGCAGCAGCAGCAGCCTGGCGTGAGCTTCAATCCGCCAGCACCGACGCCGAGTTATCCGCCGCCGCAGCAGCAGCAGCAACAGATGCAGGGCTATCCGAGCGTGCCTCCGAGCAGTGGCCTTTCGCCGCATCAGCAGCAGCAAATGGCCCAGCAGATGTACGGCCAACGCAGCGGACAATCGAACATCGAAACGGCGATGTCGTTGCCTCGGCCCGACCCTGCGCAGTTGTGGATGGCGCAGCAACAAGCCAACGCCAGCGCGCATCAGCAGCCGAAACGCAACACGGGCGTGCTCATTCTCGTCGTCACGCTCGTCACGCTGAGCATCATCGGCATCGGCGTTTTGGTTTACTTCAAACTCAAAACACCTCCGCAAAGCACGACGAAAGTCCCCGAAGTCGCGACGACGCCAACCGCGATCATTCCTGTCGCGACGACGCCTCCGCCTGCCGCGAAACCTGCGCCTGCACCTGCTGAGCCTGCAGCAATCGAGCAACCGCAAGCTGCGGCTCCAACCGCGCCCGGGCCCGCAGCACCTGCGGGAGGCACGGCCAAGGCTCCGACTGCTGCGGCGACGGCAACGGCCGCACCCACGGCAGCTCCTGCAGCGGGTGGAGGCGATCCAGGTTTCTTGACGATCGTTTGCAATCCCTTCTGCGACGACGTGCTCGACAACGGCCGATCGCTTGGGCCTTCGCCCATCGTGCATTTGTCCGTCAAACCGGGCTCGCACCGCATCACGCTCAAGAAGGGCTCGATGAGCAAGACGGTGTCCGTCATCGTCGTCTCCGGTCAGGTCACGTCGCAACGCGTGTCGATGAAGTAAGGTTTGTCGGGGCCGTTCTCCTGGTTTGGCTTTTCAAACCGCACGTTCGTTGGTGCTCATAATGATTCGTCGGCAGTGCGCCTCGGGTTGTCTTGGCGTAACCTTCGCCCCATGATCCAACGATCGCGAAGCGCTCGGCCGGCTGGCCAGGCGAACGCGTCGGGCGCACAAGCTCGAACCGAAGAAAAAGAAGTTCTCATCGATACCTTGGCTGCCGGAGGCGCCGGCGTAGGCAGCCTCGAGGATGGCCTGCGTGTCTTCATTCACGGGACAGCGCCAGGCGAGCGCGTCTTGGCGGCGGTTCAGCGAGGCGTGAAGCCTGCGCGAGGACGCCTTCTGCGGGTGCTCGAACCGAGTGCCGAACGGCGAGAGCCTGCGTGCCAATACATCGCGAGCTGCGGTGGTTGCGACTTCATGCACATCTCCGAAGCGGCTCAACAGGCGTCCCACGCCGAGATCGTTCGTAACGCCGTCGCGCATGCGATCGGTTTGTCCCCACCAACCGTGCGAGTACATGCTGCACCGGAGCCTTTGGGATATCGCACGCGAGCTCGTCTGCTCATCCGTCGCGAGCGAGGCAAGTTCCGCATTGGGTATCGCGCGGCTGCGTCGCACGACCTTGCAGAGGTGCATTCGTGCGCTGTGTTGTCGTCATCGATTGCCGTCGCATTCGATGATCTACCGGGCGTCTTTGCGAAGGCTTCTGGCGAGGGCGACGTGCAGATTTCGCGAGGTGCTGGGGGTCGTCTTTGTGTCGACGTTTTTTGGCATGGTGAACTGGCGGCATCGGTGTGGGCAGCCATCGATCAACGCGTGACGAATGGCTTGTGGGCTGGTGCGCGCGTGCGTCTCGATGGAGTGAAGGCTCCGGCGATCTTTGGTGATCCGCGGGCTGTGCTCGAAGGTGCTGATGGTGCGCCGTTGGTGATGGCAGCGGGATCGTTTGCGCAGCCTTCGGATCGTGGCGCCAATCTGCTTGCGCGTAGGGTGCTCGACTTGTGCCGAGCCGATCCGGACGCGCCGTCGTCTGGTGACGGGACGCTTGGTACGGTCGTGGAATTGTTTGCAGGAAGCGGGACGTTTTCGGTGCTTTTGGCGCGAGCGGCGTCTGCGTTTTTCGCGGTCGAATCCGACGAAGAAGCGGCCCAAGCAGCTCGACAGAATTTGGCCGCGCGAGGTTTGTCCGGGAAAGTCACCGTCACCGATGCCGATGCGTATTCCATTCCTGCGAGCGCGGATCTCGTCGTGCTCGATCCACCTCGATCGGGTGCGGCTGGAGCTGCTGCAGCGATCGCGTCTTCGCGAGCTTCACGCGTGGTGTACGTCGCGTGTGATCCCGCCACACTTGCGCGCGATCTCGCGGTTCTCACCAAGGCCGGCTTTGTCCTCACGCACCTCGAGACCGTGGAGCTTTTTCCGCAAACGAGTCACGTCGAAACCGTTGCTCGGCTTGTTCGTGATCGACGCCTGCGAAACACGGTCTGACTGCGCTATTGTCCCGGCGCATGATCCACCGCGTGGACGATGAGCTTCGGCAACAGGCGCGCACTTTCAAGCTCGTGTTCGCCTGTGAGGATTGTGCTCAGTACGATCCTGAGGGTGATCGTTGTTCGCTGGACTTTCCGCACGAGATGCATCGTTCGGCGGATTTGGATCACCGCGAAGAAGTCATTTTCTGCAAAACATTCGAATTGCGTTGAGCCCCAAAGAAAGTTTGTCAGGGCCGGGTTCGTCCGGGCGAGGTGGTCGGTCTCATCCACCGTCGCTGCGTCGTCTCGTCGAACGAGCTGTTCGGGATAGCAAACTCTTTTCGCGTGGTGACGTGGTGTTGGTGGCGTGTTCCGGCGGGCCGGACTCGACGGCGTTGTTGCATGTGCTCGCGATGCTTCGTAAGTCGCTCGGGCATGGTCTCGTTGCGCACGGGGTCGATCATGGCTTGCGCGTGGATGCGGCTCGCGAGCTGCAATTGGTGGCCGATGTGTGCGCGAAGATCGACGTACCTTTTGAGATCTCGCGGGTCGATGTTGCGCCGGGATCGAATTTGCAGGCGCGAGCTCGAGAGACGCGACACTTGGCTTTGCAGCACGCGGCCAATCGAGCGGGTGCGGCGGTGATTGCGACGGGTCACACGGCGGACGATCGAGCCGAAACGGTGTTGATGCGGCTCATGCGAGGTTCGGGGCCGCGAGGTTTGGCGGTGCTTTCCTCGCGAGCGGTCTCGCCGGTCGAAGTGGAGCAGCCGCGCGACATCATTCGTCCGATGATTCGAGCGCGTCGTTGTGACGTCCTCGCGCACGTGGGGCGCCACGATCTTGTTTGTGCACAAGATCCATCGAATACCGATCCTCGCTTTTTGCGGGTTCGTGTACGTCGCGAGGTATTGCCGCTGCTCGAGGAGTTATCGCCGCGGGTCGTCGAGCATTTGTGTGCACTTGCGGACATGCTCGCCAACGTCTGTCCGGACGAGGACCCGTTGGCGGGGCTGGGTCGTGCACAACGCGAAATGATCGAACGAGCACGAAGATCAGGTGAACGGATTGTAAAGATTCGTAAGAAGGGGGGATTGGATGTCGACGTGGCCTTTTCAAACGGCCAAATCGTACCTACCGAGAAGGACTGACTCGGTTTGGGGCATCGGACGCCTGTTGGGTCGTCTCGAATCTCCATATCGGTCTGCAAGCGCTTTCGTCGACGGGCATGTTCCCGCGTGGCATGCTGGTCAAAAGAAGCGTTACATTTGGACGCAGTCGACTTGTCCCGTCCAGGGTCGAGTCTCCCGAGGATCCTCGTGAAGCAATCGCACAAGACGCTCCTGCTTTGGATTCTGCTGATCGCGATGTTCGTCGTGATCTACGGGGTTTTGAACCCCACGAGTCAGCCCGCAACGCAGACTTCATTCAGTCAATTCATGGCCCTTGTTCGTGCGGATCGCGAAAAGGAGCCATACGTCGAATCAGTCACGATCAAAGATCGCGAATACTCGTTCGTGGTCAAGGATCC
This sequence comes from uncultured Polyangium sp., assembly GCA_964514885.1. Lineage (GTDB taxonomy): Bacteria > Myxococcota_A > Polyangia > Polyangiales > Polyangiaceae > Polyangium. Next base: position 10,710 of record CAZETM010000223.1, read on the forward strand.
GAAGGCGAGCACGACGAGCCGAAAGGTGACGACGGGGCCTGCAGCGGCTGATTCGATAACGAAGGAGCTCGTCGACAATAAAGTCGCGGTGAGCTTCGAGAAGGAAGACGGGTCGCCGTTCTGGTCGACCGCGATCGTGACCATTCTGCCGATGGTTTTCCTTCTAGGGATGTTTTACCTGTTCATGCGACAGCTTCAGGCGGGCGGCGGCAAAGCGATGAGCTTTGGCAAATCCCGCGCCCGGTTGCTCTCCGAGTCGCAAAACAAAATCACCTTTGCGGACGTTGCGGGCATCAACGAAGCAAAGGACGAGCTCGAGGAAATCATCGCGTTCCTGAAGGATCCGAAGAAGTTCCAAAAGCTTGGCGGACGCATTCCCAAAGGCGTGCTCATGATGGGGCCGCCTGGCACCGGTAAAACCCTGCTCGCCAAAGCAATCGCGGGCGAAGCTGGTGTGCCGTTCTTCTCGATCTCGGGTTCGGACTTCGTGGAAATGTTCGTCGGTGTCGGTGCAAGTCGTGTTCGAGATTTGTTCGAGCAAGGCAAGAAGCACGCACCGTGCATCATCTTCATCGATGAGATCGACGCTGTCGGTCGTCACCGCGGCGCGGGTCTCGGCGGTGGTCATGACGAGCGCGAGCAGACGCTCAATCAGCTCCTCGTCGAAATGGACGGCTTCGAGTCCAACGAGGGCGTGATCATTATTGCCGCGACAAACCGTCCGGACGTGCTCGATCCCGCGATCCTTCGCCCAGGTCGTTTCGATCGGCGCATTATCGTCAATCGTCCAGACGTGCGTGGTCGTGAAGGCATCTTGCTGGTGCACACGAAGAAGGTTCCGCTGGGAGGCGATGTCGATCTCGACATCATTGCGCGCGGTACGCCTGGGTTTGTCGGGGCAGACCTCGAGAACCTCGTCAACGAAGCCGCGCTCTTGGCTGCTCGTCAGGACAAGGACGTCGTCTCGATGGACGACTTCGAGATGGCCAAGGACAAGGTGCTGATGGGTGCCGAGCGTCGGAGCATGGTCATCAGCGACGACGAGAAGAAGACGACGGCGTATCACGAGGCTGGTCATGCGCTCGTGGCCAAGCTGCTCGCGAAGAACACCGACCCGGTGCACAAGGTGACGATCATTCCGCGTGGCCCGGCGCTCGGGATCACGCAGCAATTGCCCAAGGAAGATCGCCTGAGCATGTCGCGCGATTTCGCCAAGGCGCGATTGGCAGTGTTGATGGGTGGTCGTGTCGCGGAAGAGATCGTGTTCGGTCAATTCACGACGGGCGCGGGCAACGACATCAAGCAGGCCTCGAACCTTGCGCGACGCATGGTCACCGAGTTCGGCATGAGCGACATCATCGGTCCGATCTCGTATGCGTCGGATGAAGAAAGCGTCTTCTTGGGTCGCGACTTCGGGAGCCGCAGTCGCAGCTACTCCGAGACGATCTCGAACCAGATCGACGACGAGGTTCGTAAGTTCGTGTTCGAGGGCAACACCGAAGCGCGCCGGTTGCTCGATGAAAACCGCGAGCTTCTCGAGAAGCTCGCAGTCGCGTTGCTCGAGCGCGAGACGCTCGATGCGGAAGAGGTCGATGCGATTTTCACCGGTCGCGAGCTTCCTCAGCGCGACAGGGTCGTGATTCCGACGTACGCCGACCGTGAGAAGGCTGCGAAAGAGAAGCGCCGCGCGACGAGCATCTTCGGCGCACCGAAGCCCGCTCCGAGCACTTGAGTTTTCGATGGGAG
>CAZETM010000224.1:0-12424 GCA_964514885.1 uncultured Polyangium sp.
CTCTGCATGGGCGCGTCGGACGGCAAGGCTGCCACCCAGCCCGCCCATTCCGCCAGTCCCGGAACTTGACGACGATGATGTCGCTCCCCCACTGCCGTCGCCAGGTTTTACCTCGCTCGGCGCGTTGACGAAAGAACAGCCGGCTGCAAGCAGAAATGAGCTAAAAACGGTCGTCCCGACCAAGAACCACTTCTTGTTCATGCGGTCATCCTATCAGTATTCTTCAGTTTTTTGGGCTCAGGTTTTTGGCGGAACCATTTTCGCAGGATCGACGGGCACGTCGCGTTCCATCTTCCCAAAGCGGATTACACTAAGGTCCCCACTCTGCTCTTCGATCGTGATTTCTCGGATAGCCCAAAGCTCGGCTCCCGAACGAAGCTCGATGCGCCGAACGTGTTTCTTGACATCTTCCGCTTTCGGCACCGCGCGAAGCGTCACGCCGTCCTTGCGACTCGGTACACTGAGATCGTACCGTGCACGGAGTTTTTCGAGATCACCACCCAGCAAGATCATGAGATCGCCAAGCACGGCACCAAAACGCCCAGCCGCAGCTTTACCGACCTGAGTCGATCCCTTCGGCGTCGCAAACGCAAAACCCTCCGGGCCAATCCAATAAATCACCGCATCCGGCGGACGAAGCTCCCAACGAAGTTTGTCTGGAAGCACCATTGTAACTTCGCCTTCGCTTTTTACCGTCGTCGCGAGCAGCCCAATGGTTCGCTCTTGAACGAACGGGCCCACGAGCGTGCGCAAACCAGCTCGCGCTTTATTGATTTCCGCGAGCACGTCACTCACTTCGTCTGCCAACGCAATACGCGGCACACAAAGCACTCCCCCCGCAGCGGCCATTGCTTTCAAAACATTACGTCGATCCATTAGTTTTCTCCATGATGTGGTGCTCCGCTTTTCTGCCACGCCTCGTACTTCGGTGATCGATACAGCGGATCTTCGGGCAAGGTCACGAGCGGTTCGTCAATGGGCTCATAACCTTGACCCAAGAGCTTGGCGACGTCGAAACGCACGAAACGGCCGAGCAAATGCGGGCCCTCGCTAACCCACAATACTCGCGCCGTAACGTCCATGACGACCCCGTGCGTGGCAATGATCGCATCGATTGCACGACGATGACCCAAAGGCAGCTCGGCGCCGCCCACGGTCTTTTTGTCGCGCAATAAACTCACGGCGCTTTCGACGTTGGCCCCTGGCCCGAGATTCGCCAAAAGTTCATCGAGGCGTATTCGACGCGGTTTTGTCGACGTGACTGCCTCCACACGCTGATTGGACGGATCCGTCGACAAAGGCCCTTCGAAATGATTCGTGAGCGGCACTTTTCCACGACCACGCCGCACATGAATTTGCTCGCCAGGCGCTCGTTCGACAATCGCCACGTCTCCCGAAGCATCCACCAGCATCACCAAATGAGAAACCATCGCCGGACGACTGCGTACGATTTCAATCGCTTCAGCCGTGGTACGTGCATGCGCCAGCACATCCCGCATCGTATGCACGACGGGCTCTCCGACATTGCGAGGTTTTCGGGCTCTTGCACCATGCACGACCAGCGCCACGCCTTCGGCATTCATTCCCGTCAACGCCCCGACGAGACCTGGCCACGCCACGGATGCATACGGAATGCCGCCTTCTTCGTGGACCAGAAAAACCGCTTTGCCCGTATCGAAAATGCTTCCAGCCTCGAAATCGAAGTTCCGCGCGAGTAACACATGGCCATTCTCGAATGCGCCATCGCCCAGTGCAAAGCTCGTGCACCCTATCAACGGCGAATGCTCGAACGACAAGGCAATATCGTAAAGCGAATGCAAGAAGACGAATCGATGGTATGTGGGCAGCGCCCACTCGTACGGATCCGGGGAAAAACCGCGCGCTTCGGCGGCGATTTCACGACGACGACCCGCTGGCATACCTTGATCGACCTTGCGGAACTCGAGCCGCGACAGATCCATGATCAGCCAACGAATCGGCGGCAGCGGAACGAAGTGTTGGAATTGATCGTAAAGGGTGCCTTCATTCGCGACCATTTCCGGATACAAAAGCCGCGAATGTCGATATCCAATCTCTTCCGGTGTGCCCTTCAAACGCACTTCGAGAATGCCGCCGCGCTTACGCGCATACGAGCCATCGAGCACTCGCACGTCATTCGTCGTCGTCGGCTCACCTGAAACGGCAGCGATCTGCGGCGGCTCGATGGACGTCGCGAAAAGAATGACGATATGCGCGATGATCGGAATGACCAAAAGCACAACCAATGCTAGAAGCCAACGTTTTCGGCGCGTCCGTCGAGCGATTTGCTGCTGAAATATTTGTCCTGGAGCCGCCACGATGTCCTCGCTCAAAGCTCCGTCACGCTCGGGCGCGACGTTATTCGTTCCGCCGACGAGCTAGGCTCGGGTAGAACAATGGGATGTAAACGCACGTCGATCAACGTCGACGCAATCCGCCGCGTGATTCGGACCGGGTCCCGAAGGGAATCGAAATGCGTTACGCGTTCGTGTTCCGGAGGATAAATGACCTCGATGGGCACTTCGACGATACGTACTTTCGCCGCAATGGCGCGGATGATGATTTCCGCCTCGAAGGCATAACCATCGTCTCGTCCACGCAAAGCGAGCGTAGACGCCAAAGGATAACGACGCAAACCGCATTGCGTATCGGCCAGCCGTTTGCCCGTATATAGCGACAAATAAAAATTGGAAATGCGATTGGATATTTGGTTCGGCCGCGGCGCCCTGGCCTTTACGAGGTCGCGAATGCCGAGAACCAGCGCATGCGGATCGGGCGGATTCATTGCCAAACGCGCGGCCTCGGCCGGTGGATGTTGCGCGTCGGCATCGAGCGTCACGGCGACATCGAAACCACACTGCAGCGCATGCGCCATTGCCGTGCGCAGAGCAGCACCCTTGCCTCGATTTCTCGAATGCGTGAGCACGAGGGCACCTGCCGCTCGAGCAAGCTCACCCGAGCCATCGGTCGAACCATCGTCGATGACGAAGACAGCATCGGGAACAGGCCACATCGCGCGCGTCTCACGCACGACGTCAGTCACCGTACGCGCCGCTTGATATGCAGGAATGATAGCGCAAGGATGCATCGCGAACGGTTGATACCACGACACGACGTTGGGAGGTAGATGCCGTGCAAAACGAAAACACATGACGTGGCGCGAAAGCGATCGCCGGTGTAGCCTCCGCCGCGATGGTTGATCTCGATCCCGAGGCCGTGAAGATCTTGTCGTACCGTGCGAAAGCCGAACTGCGCAAACGTGGTCGCGCACTGCGCAACACGATTCCGGCAGGCTCGATCGCCGAACGATCCGCAAAAATCCGCAACGCGCTCACGGCTCTTCCGTGCTTTGCCGAAGCGAAAACCGTCGCGCTGTTTTGGCCGATCGTCAGCCGAAACGAAGTGGACCTGCGACCGCTCGTCGAAATTCTCACGGCCCGCGGCGCTTCTGTCGCGTTTCCCGCGATCAATCCTGACACGCGGATCATGACGTTTCGATTTGTAGCAAATCCGCATGCGATGGAAGAACGCGGTCTGGGATTCGCCGAGCCTGGGCCCGAAGATCCGGAAGCTGGCCAGCTCGACATCATCGTCTGTCCCGCTCTAGGTATTGATTCGGTCGGAAATCGCCTTGGTTATGGGGCTGGGTATTACGATCGGACCCTGCCACGATTTTGTCCGCCGGCGCTTTCGATCGGCGTCGTATTCGATTTCCAACTGCTCGTCGAGGTTCCATTCACCGAAGGCGACGTGCCGGTGAACATGGTGGTCACCGACGAGCGAATTTTTCGTCCCGCTTGATTGGGTTTACTGGACAAACTGATTGTTGCCACGAGGAGAACCGAGGCATGCCGACGTGTGGTCAATGCAATAACGAAGTGGATGAGCTGAAAAGCGTCAAAGTTGGGAGCAAACGCAAAAAGATGTGCGAGGACTGCGCCGACCGAATTGCGCAAGAAGGCGCTGTTGCTGAAGAAAGCGAAGCGGTCGTGCAAGGGATGATGGGTTTCAAAGGGAGACGGTGAAGCGGCGCGTTCGCACGAGCCAAAAGCAGACGGCAGGATCAGAACGCTGAGCGTAACTTTGACAATATACGGCATTCGTGTCGTTTCGGATTGCAGTCGAGCGTGAGCTGCTGTTTGCCCTGTTTCAATCGCAATACGACCTCGCCGAGCCGGGAACGTACGCCGATCACTTGTGGCGCGATCCATTCCCGGGCAATGCAATCAAGCGTATCTTGCTGGTCGAAGCATACAACGACAGTCAAGTCAACAACATCGCGAAGGAAATGATGGCGCGTACGTACGCGATTCCAATGAGCGCGCCGGGGATTTACGACGTGCCGGGTGTGCCCAATGACTCGTTACGCACCATTGCAGCGGCGTTTGTGATCCCGAGTGAAGCCACGGGCTGCTAACGGCCCTTTTGTGGTTCAGAGCTGATCCTGGTTCTGCAATACGTGCATGGCCTGCTCCTCGATGGCCGCACGATCTGCGGGCGACAAGCGCGCCACGTTTTTCGCCATCAACGCGGTACGCGGATTGGCCGAAAGCTGGCGCTCGTGTTTGCTCAAGAAAAACCAATACAAGGTGGTCACCGGACACGCCTTCGGGCCCGTTTTCACTTCGGGCGCATAACGACAACTGGTACAATAATTGCTCATGCGCTTGATGTATTGACCACTAGCAACGTACGGTTTCGACGTGAATCGTCCTCCGTTGGCGTAAATGGCCATATGCCGCTTTTTTTTGCATATTGACCTCGATGCGTCTCCAGGGCGCAGGGCCCAGCGTAGCACCGCCAAAGGCCCCGGGTTGACACCAACGACCCAGAATGACGTAACACCATCGCCCGTTGGAGTCGTAATGAACAGAAGAGCGTGGATCCAATCCTATCGCATGATCTCCCGTATCTGATTCGACGTCGCGTCCGCCAATCCCTTTGCCAATTTGCGCGGATCCAATTCCGCCTGGCTAATCGTTATTCAAGGCTGCCAACAAGTCTTCTTCGACCATCCAAAGTCTGTCCTGTCCCCAAAGTACAGGCCGGTCATCTACCCGGATCGAAGGAACACCCCAGATACCACGCTCCAACATATCGGTCCGGTTGGCCTCAGCAATGGCGCGCCAGCTCGAATCGGCCAAAGCCGCATCTATATCGGAACGGCCCAAACCGGCGCGTTGCGCGATATGCAGCAAACCAGAATCACTACCGGCATCAATTCCATCGGCGAAAACGCCTTGTAAAAACGATTCGGCCAAAGCAGGCCCCTTGTCCTTCGCGATTGCATGGTGCAGCAACGCCAGTCCGCGCTCGGTGGGCAATCCAACCGGATCAACAATGCAACCGAAGGGAATGCCCAAACGCTCGGCTTCGCGCTTGGTGTCTCGCACGATATAGAGCCGTTTCTCCAGAGGTACAGGCAGACCGCGCATAGCCATTGGAAGTACAAATCGCAAATGAAGGTCGGCACTGTAGTGTTGCGCAAGCGCACGCACTTGGCGCGCCGCCAGATACGTGTACGGGCTGCGAAAAGACAAGTAAAAGTGCAGTTGTGGCCTTCGCCGCGCGGGCGATGTTGGCGGAGAAAAAGAAAGCGCTCTGGCGGGAATCAGCGGATGAATCGATGTTTCAGGATGCGCCAAGCCGGATTCGTGAAGGCGTTTTTCCAGGTAATGCAGGCGATCAATGCCCCAGTACCATTCGCCCTCGAAATAAAACGTAGCACCCAAATAGTGGCCCAGGCGCTTACGCAGGTCGGCGCCTTCCAACGTATGGGTGTCGGGCATGGGCAGCACAGGGTATGGCGGTTGCGGTCTCGGTGGGACACCCATTGAACTGGCCAACCGTGCTGCGTCTCGCTCCGACCACGCCCGAAGTCGCTCCGCCTCCGGCGCCGCCGCCGCGTCTGGCGGGGGAACGATGTGCGTTATGAGGCGAACGGCATATCGGGATTGCAGAGCGGGTAGCTGGCTGGCTGCAAGATAGCTGTATGGGTCGTCGCTTTGGTGAAAGTAGTGAACTTCCGGAACGCGTCCCGTCAATCGCCTCCAACCGCGCTGCCAATCGCGACGCCATTGCCGCAGGGATGGGCTGGTCAAAGCGGAACTGAATCCGCGGCTCAGCGCAGCTTTGATGGCGGCTCGCACGACTGACATGGCTTACTCCCAGACTTCAATGAAGTAACGTTGTACCACGCGACGAGTTGCGCGCAATGTGAGTAGGGTTCGAGCCCCAACGCCATTACGCGGACTGTTCATCCTGTGCAAGTGCGCGCGTGCGAAGAATAACCCACCGAATTTTCTATTGCAATCCCCGAATCGCACGTCCGTCATTCTCATGCACCATTGAAATGGGGTCGAGTTTGTACTTGCTTGCTTGGTTTTACTGTGCTAACGCAGAAAAACTATGGAATCCTTCGATGAATCACTCAAGTATTTGCTTCACGAAGAGCCCGCTGATTTTCTCAGGTTTGGCTTCGCAGACCCCTCGCTGACCATCGTGGGCCCGTGCGAGACCGATTTGCCATCACGAGGGCGTGACATCGATGGCAGCTACTTCGTACTGCAAAACGGCGTCCAAGTGATCGCACACATCGAATTTCATCGACGTCACCAAAGCCTCGAAGAGCTCGCGATCGACGTCGCCGAAGCTCAAATACGCCTGTATCGCCGTGAGCGCTTTCAGGTGGTCTCGCACGTGTGGGATCTGTACGGAGATCGCGCCGGCCCGCTCATGAAATCTCGAAAGCTCGCGATCGGTCCGGGTTCGCAGTCGACCTACGTTCGCATCAATTTGCGCGCGATGACTTGGCGCAAGCTGCTCGCCAAAGCTCCGCCTGCCTTGTGGCCGCTCGTTCCGCTCACTCGCGATGGCGGGACCGAAATCGCTGTAAAAACCGCCCGCGATGCCATCACATCCGAACACGATCAAAATTCCATCCGACAGGCCGACCATCTTGCGGTATTATGGTTCGTCGCCGAGGCGGAGGACGTTCCGACACAACTCGTCAAGTCCTACATCAGAGAGGCTCAGCTCATGGAAAGCGCGTTGTACAAAAGCATTTTCGCACAGGGTGAAGCGCGAGGCGAAGCGCGAGGCGAAGCGCGAGGCGAGGCGCGAGGCGAAGCCCAAGCTTGTGCCAAAACGATCAACAAGCTGCTGCTGCGCTGGCTTGGAACTGTCGACTCGAGCCTTCATCAGCGGGTCGCCACCTTCCCTGATCGCGACATCCGCGCTGCATGGCTCGACGAAGCGCTCGAACTGAACGACGCCGAATCGGCTCGCAAACTGCTCGAAAAGATCCACAACACCCCGATCCCGCCCCCGGTAGCAAGCTCGTCCCAAGCCGCCTGAGCGAGATCCACGCCCCTATCGCATGATCTCCCGGATCTGATTCGACGTCGCATCCGCCAATCCCTTCGCCAATCTGCGCGGATCCAAATCGACCACCAGCGTCACCGCGTCACTCGCATATGCCCGCATCGGCGGAGCCAATGGTGCGTCCAATCCCATTAAACGCCCCAATGGACGCGATGCCAAATCATTCCAACTCGAAATCAATTGCTCGGCCGCAAGATCCCCACTTCGACTAAAATCACCCGCCACCGCAATCTGCACCAATACACTCTCCCGCTCCGTCGGGCTCGCCGACATTCCCACCGCCGTCGCCGCTGCCAATAAACCACGCACACCTTTTGCCAATTCTCCATCAAATGGCCCAGGCGCAAACGCTCGTACCGGTGCCGGCCCAATTCGTTTGGCCAATGCAACAATCGCCTCGTCATCGAATACCGACTTCGTCCGCTTCAGCCTCCCCAACGCAAGCAACGTCGCCACTCGACATGGCCCACGCTCCGCCGAGCCTTCCTGCTGAAAACATACGACCTGCGACCCCAGCGACGCCATCGCATGCAAGGTCTGGCCAATCCGACCACTCGCCCGAACGATGTTCGAATCGTCAACAGAACGCACCACTTCCGCACTCAATCGATCACGAAACGATCGCTCGATGACGAGCGGTTCTCCAGTGTGCCGAATCAGCTCGACAGAAACGTCCTCCGGGTCGCCACGATACGAAGCCCACGCCGCATCCGGAACAGTGCGTAAATCAAAACCCACGACCGCGGCGAAACGATCCAAACGCTCCTTGTCGAGCACCATCGCAATCGATGGTCCGAGCCACTCGAGCGCCGCGATCTCGCGAGGACGCGCGAGCACGAGCCAACGCAATCCGGCCAGCGGCAACAGCGCTTCGAGCGACGAAAGAACGAGCGGCTTGGAAGGTGCTTGGGGCGGCGAAACCTTCGTTGTCGAAGGTCTGCCACAACCAGACAGAAGACTCGCGAGACCCGTCGCAGCGGCTGTCAAAAATATGCGCCGCTTCATCACTCGCAGACTCAACCGAGAACGAGATGCGCGAACTTGCGGTTCTTCGATCCCACACGAACGAGATACCTCTTGCCTCGTTCGAGCTTCGCTTGCTCGTCACGCACAACGTCACCGTCGAGATGCACCGCGCCGCTCTTCACCAGCCTCGCGGCTTCACCCGTCGACTTCACCATCCCCGACAACGACAACGCTTTCGCAATCCAAACCGAGTCACCTTCGATCTTGATCACGATCTCCTCGATGTGGTCCGGCAAGCCACCTGCCGCGACACTCTTGCGACGCTCGAGCGCCACATCAGCCGCTTCACTCGAATGAAACCGCGTCACGATCTCCTTCGCGAACGTTTCCTTCACCTCGATGATGTTGCGCGTCCCCGCAGTAACGTCGCTCCGTAGCGAGCCGATCTCTTCGTTCGACTTCGCCGACAAAAGCTCCATGTACCGCCACACGACCTGATCATCGATGAGCAAAAGCTTCTGCAAAATCTCGAACGGTGGCTCGTCAATCCCCACGTAGTTGTTCGAACTCTTCGACATCTTCGCGCCAACGACTTTGCCGTTCTCGAAACGCGCGTTCGTCCCTTCGAGGATCGGCGTGGTCATCACGATCTGCGGACGCTTGCCGTAACGCGGCATCAAGTCGCGCCCAACGAGCAAGTTGAAGAGCTGATCGGTACCGCCAAGCTCCACGTCGGATTCGAGCACCACCGAGTCGTAAGCTTGCAGCAGCGGGTAGAGAAATTCGTGCACGTGGATCGCACGATTTTCAGCGTAACGCTTCGAGAAGTCGTCACGTTCGAGCATGCGCGCGACAGTGTATTTCGCACACAGCTCGATCATGTCCGTCGGTGAAAGCTTGCCGAGCCACTCCGAGTTGTAACGAACTTCGGTGCGTTCTTTGTCGAGGATCTTGAACGCTTGCGCTTGGTACGTCTCGGCCGCTGCCATGACTTCTTCGCGCGTCAGACGCGGGCGCGATTCGCTCTTGCCCGTTGGATCTCCAACCATCGCGGTGAAGTCACCAACGAGGAAAATGACCTGATGGCCAAGCTCCTGGAACGCTCGCATTTTCTGCATGAGCACCGTGTGCCCGATATGCAGATCCGGCCGCGTGGGATCGAAGCCAGCCTTGACGCGCAAAGGCCTGTTTTCCGAAAGGCGCTCGACGAGGTCCGCACGGACATGAAAGTCCACGACACCTCGCCCAAGTATCTCGATTTGGCGCTCGGCTGAAAGCATGGCGGTGACTTTGTCGGACGCGGCGCCGAGCGCAAGCATCACGAGATGCGAGCGTGCAAATCGATCACTCGTCGTCGTCTTTGCCGCCCGAGATGGCGAACGCGCGGCTTTGGTTGACGAGCTCTTTCAGCTCTTTGCCCACCTTGAAAAACGGTAGCCGCTTGGCCGGAACGGACACGGCTTGACCCGTGCGAGGATTCCGTCCGCTGTAGGGTTTGTAGGGACGCATCGTGAAGCTGCCGAAGCCCCTGATCTCGATGCCCTCGCCCTGTTCGAGCGCGTCGATCATCGCATCGAACACTGTGTTCACGACCAACTCGGCACGCGCTTTGGTCAACTCCCCACGTCCCGCGATCGCGTCGATGAGCTCGCTCTTCGTCATGGCTGCACCCCTTTACCGACCATGTAAACCCATGGAGAAAAATTCGAGCCCATCGCCCCCAAAAACGCTCGATTCAGCCCCCGAAAATTCGAGTCAGAATCCCACGGGCCTACGTCCCGGGTCAAACGCTTTCTCAAGGGCTTTGGATGTCGATTCGATCAAGCGCGATGGATCGTTTGATCAATCCCGGATCTCGCTCCACCGTGATCGATATCGTGGCAACTCCTGCATCCACCGCGATTTTTGGCAACGTTAGACAACGAGTGGTCACCGGATTTTCGCTTCCACTGGACGCCTGCACTCGCTGCACGTGCGCCAGCCGGCCATCGAACCAATACGACACGGTCCCGGAAACGGACCCTTGCAGTCCCAAGCGTAAAGCAATGTAGCGACCATCCAAAAGAGGCGCCGGAAGCGTTACCGTTACCGAGGCTGGTTTGTCCGGACTAACTGGTTTGACCACCAACCATCGCCGAGCAGACGCACACGGAGCATCCGGCCACTCTGAGAGCGCGTAACCTTGCTCTTGAGCGATCGGCGGCCAAAGGTTTTCGCCTTCGATCGCCAGGGGCGCAGTCTCGTCCATCGCGTACGCAACCACTTGCACGTCGGACTGACCCGCACCCAGCGGAAAGACGTAGCGATAAGCCTGCGGTTTGCCTCGCGATAACCACGTCCATAGATCAAGCGAGTCGCCTCGATAACGAGCAACCGTCCACGGGTGCGCTGCCGAATGATTGGACGTCAAAAGATGTTTGTCTGGGTCGAACGCAAGGTTGAATCCGTGATCGGTGTCCACGAACAACAGCGCGGGGCCTTGAACGTTGGGCAGCCGCGAAGCCTCGAACATCGGACGCCCTCCTTCCCGATCACGCAACGCGGCATGCTCGAACCCTCCACGAAACGCAAAACCTAGCGGGACGAGCGCGATAAGAGCCGACACCACGAGCGCTCCACGACGTGGATCACGCACTCGCTCAGCAACACCGGCCACCGCGATCGCGGCAAGAATGTGTTCGAACGGCAGGACGTCGGCGTAAAAACGCGCGCCTCCACCGGGGTAATTGCCATCGAAGTAAAACGGCACGTACGCCGCAATTTGCAGCAGCACCGCGATCGGAAGGATACGCAAACGCCGGTCGCGAAAAGCCATCACCGCGCCTGCGAGAACCACCAGGAAAAACGGTTCGAAGTTGCCCGCGTCAACGAGGTGTTGCTTCAGCCGACGCAGTGTCGTCGCTGCTGCCGCATACGCACCGTATCCATGAGCAAGGTTCTTCTCGACGAACTCGCCATGTTCCGCGACGCACCCGATGCCTGCGCCAAACCCATACCGAAAACACCCCGGCGGACCATCGGACACCGCGTAATACGCGCTTTGAGAGGACGCGAAAAACTCTCCCGTCGCCGCATACTGATGAGCCACCAAGAGCGTGAGCCCAGGCAACGTTCCGATCAACGCCGCCACCACCAACGAAAGACTCGAACGCGGTCGAGACTTGGCCTGTGCAGCAAACACCAGAGCCAACACGACCCCGAGCGCCATCGCCGAAACAGGACGCGTTGCAGCAAGCCATCCGGCAAACAAACCTGCGACAGCGCCTAGCCAAACACCGCTGCGATTTTCGTCCATCGCTCGAATTGCTTTGAGCGCAAACAATAGAGCACTCGTGAAGCAGAGCGCAGACAAACCGTGCGACATGGTATCGGCCGTGTGGTAGCGCAGCGCCGCACAACCGACAGAAAAGAGCACCGCGAGTCGCGGGATCGAAACGAGGTTGCTGTTTGTCGGGACGATCGATCGGGCCAATGCCCACGTCACCGCCGTAATCGCCGCCGCAAGTAACGGCCCCACGATCATCGGTTGGCCAATCAGGAAACCAAGCGCAAGAACGGCGGGATATCCAGGCGGAAAGATGACCGTGGCACGTGCTCCGTCGGCGTCATCGGCTCGCACGAGAAACCTACCGAGCGTCGATGCTACGGGTTCGTCCAGGTGAAACGCGAGGTGTCCTTGGGCCAGCGCACGAGCTTCGAGGAAGTAGCTCGTCGCATCGATGATGCGTGGACCGCCGCGCAAATAGAACACGACATACGCCGCCGAAAGAGCGGTCGCGACAAACATGCTCGTGCCCAGAAAAACTCGGTCACGTTTGCCCGGACGTACCAACGTTGCAGCACCAACGATCGCCACGAGCCCCAGGACGAGGGCTACGAGCTGCGGCGGATCTGCTGGCAAACCGAAGCGCACGAACGATCATCCGCCGGGGTTTGCAACAGCCACGATCCACAAATGATACGTCACCCACTCGCCTTGAACCGGGGTCAGGGAGAGCGTGAACTCCGTGGGCAAACCCGCTGGCAAGTCGATGCTCGTCTCGGTCCACGTGGTGCT
>CAZETM010000225.1:0-12416 GCA_964514885.1 uncultured Polyangium sp.
CCAGCGAGGTCACCCCCAATAGCTTCAAGTAGGCTGAAGCGATTTCCCTCTCGGACCCCATGTGCAGTGCATAAGCGATGCCTGAGCGCACTGCCTTCTTCGGGGAGGAGGTTCTCGAACCAAGGCGGTAGCCCCGTTCCAGCGGAGCGCGGGCCTGGTGCTCGAAGAAAAGCGACACCGAGTCGCGGGTGTTGGCCCTGAGCCTCCCACTCCTGCTCTGGGAGCCATGAGACGAGGCCGCTGCGGCTCATTTCCAATCGGCCAACACGCCGACCTGGTAATGTAACGTTGAGTGAGCGTGTGCGTGCGGCGCTCATGATTGAATCTCGTGTGCCGGGGGCGTTTGAGGTTCGTCGTCGTCAAAGTAGACCTCTACCGGACGTACCCGTGGTGCTCCGAGGCCGGCCTGACGGGACAAAAATTTGCTCACCTCCATACGCAATCGAGCAGACCGATTCTGCAGGAATGATGCGACATCATGTTGCAAGAGTGCCTGATAGGCTGCCTGATCAATGAGATGGCTTTCCAATGCTTGCCTGTCCGATTCAAATGACCACTTCTTGAATTCGGCACGAAGTCCCGTATGCCTGGCATCGAGGAGTGCGCGATTGGCCGCGGTTTTTGCAAGTCGAGCGTCGTCGCCAAGATTCTTCCAGGCAGAACTGGCGAATATTTCTCGCGCTACACGCTCGCCGTCGGACAGTAGTGCACGCCAGGACACAAGTCCATTCCGATCTTGCGGATTCAGCGACAGCAGTGTGAGGAGCTCAATACGACTTGCGGCGTGATTGGCATGAAATCGATCCAAGGACCAATCCAAGTGTGCCGGTTCGCCGACTGATTGCAGCAAATCTCGCAGAGAATGCTCCATCTGATCCGGTACGATTTTTCGCACCTGCAATCGCATTGCGGAAACCGCCGCACGTTGGTGAACACCCGTTGTAGCACCCCGCCAAAGCCAACGAGATAGCTCCGTCCGAGTTGTTGCTCCGGGGTCTGGGAACAAGTAAAACCAACGCGCAAGTATTACGAAAACGACGGGATATGGCAAAAAGGCATAGGCTGGTATTCCTGCGCCTGGCTCGGCTGAGGCGGGCGACGATTGAAGAAATGCTACTGTGCGTTGCAGTGCTTCGGTAGCCTCTACGGTGCTCACGAGCCGGTTGATTGCGTCCTCGCCTAGATCCTCGAGGCGCTTGGACGGGTCATGGCCGCTTATTGCCAAAACGGCTTTCAATACTTCTTGCCGGGGCGGTTGGCCAAAACCGTCAAGATCACAGGCTTCTTGCAGAGCCGACAGGTCGAGTGGCCCGTGTTTGCGAGCTCGTGTGCCCAGCAATGCTTGGAACACCTCGTCCGGACGCATGCGCACGCCGGTGCTATTCAGCCTTGCAAATACACCCATGAGCGCTTCGGCGTCATCTGTATCCATTAGATACGCGGGAACTTCATAATCGAGTAGGCGTTGCTGAACCTCTTCGACCCGTGATTGCGTGGCCTCATCGAGCGCGCAGTCGCGAAACCACCGGCTGAGCCGGCGAAGGTCTCCCAATGCGGAGAGGGGCACGTGGCGTCCCAGTTCGGCGGCTGTTGGAGGACCCGAAAAAAAAGCGTTTCTCATTGGGTCGAAACGGACAGTCCACCGGGTGTCGCCTTTGTGATTCAGGTCCAAAAGAGCAGCAGCAAGCGCGGTAATTCTTTGTTGCCCGTCGACAATGTACCAGCCATCCGGAACCTCTGGGGCCGAAATGCGCGCATTCCCAATGCGCACAGACTCCTCAGCCGGAAGTGCGTGTTTCCAAAGCAGGAGCGACCCGATTGGGTAGCCTCTGAGAATGCTGTCGAAAAGTTTGACTACGTCGGAGGTTTGCCAGCGCAAAGGCCGCTGAAATGCCGGCACCCGCACTTCACCAGCGGATACTTTACCAAGAATCTTTCGAATGTTCAGCGTGAACGCTTGTGGTGGTTTTTCCAGTGGAACATGCAGGCTGATGACATCGGTTGCGATCATGTACAGCATCCTCGATGGGGATTGTGCCTCTATCGTAGCAGAGGTTCCCAACCGCTCGTCAAGAATGTTCGAGGTGGCTGGTGTCAAACTGCTGCGCCGTTTGACACCAGCCACCTCGATACGCCCGCGCTGCTCGCCCAGCTTTTCTTACTGCGCGTGCGATTCCATTCTTCCTACGACATCTGCCTCAACACGCCTGACCTATCCACCACCAATACATGATTACGCCACGTGACCGTGCGCGACCGCAGCGCATGGGTGAACGCGCATGCGAGCTGCGCTCGGCGTCGAGGATCCTGCGTATCAGGATAGTTTCGTCGAAACGTAGGCTTTCACCACGCCCAACGAAACGCTCGCTTCAATTCCGCCACACCATCTTTTTCGTACCACCGCCCGTGAGCAAGCACGACTCGCTCTGGATCCCACGCCAGCATTTGCTCCACGGCTTTTCGAAGCAGGTTCCGCCCATTGCCTCGATGACCCAAACGAAACCCCATGCGCATGTCAATGGGAGGTTTTCCGTCGGGATGCACGTTTCCCGCGAAACGGAGCAGCGGGCGCGTCCATGCGGGGCATTTGTCTAACTCGAAGTTTTCAATGAGGTCCGTGAGCACGAGTGTACGTGACCGCCGGTGAAAAAACACCACTTCGCGGTGGGTGGGGTTTCCCTCGACCATGAGCTGATCGATTTGCCCGGCCCATGCCGCGGGCGCATCGTTTGCGAGGAGGTGATCGATGCGCATCTCCATGCTGAACTTTTGGGCGCGTTCGGCAACGCCCGGTGCCGCCCATGTTTTTGCGGAAGGATAAGCTGCCTGCCATTCGGGAACGTACGCATAGTGGATCCAGTTCGGTGCCACGAGATGCCGGACCGGCCCGAGTGATTCGACGGCTTGGCGCAAGTCCCCCGACAGGGCGATGGGTGAGTGGACGAAAAGAGCGCCATCATCCAGTCGGATGAGCGTCATGCGAGTGGGGAACGGGAGTCCGTAGAACGAAATGTTGGGCCCGTCGACGATCCAGACGTCGTCCCCAACGGATTTAAGAGTAAACAGCGGCTCGTAACCGGTGGTTTGCATCAACTCGAAGATTGCCTCAACACGCTCGAACGATCCACCACAAATACATGATTACGCCACGTGACAGTGCGCGACCGCAACGCATGGGCAAACGCACATGCGAGCACGACATCGGCCAATACAGCGTCGCGTAGTACCGCCAGAGGACGCACCGGCCGGCCGCCAATGTACGTCGCGAAAAACGCAATGAGCAGCCGCGTCGTGAGCACCAATTTGCGGGGTTGGCGGATTCATGATCAGCGAATTTCGCGGCGCATGCGATACGGGAGCATAAACTGAACGATGCGACTCTTCCAGCGATCGAGCGACAAAGATTCGTGCACGCCTTGCGAACGCTCGCCTTGGTACGACCCGATCACCTCGGAGCGCGAATAAAACGGCGTATCCTCGAGCGTACGTACCAGCTCGGGTACGGTGTGTGGATCGACGCGCATCGACCGCGGCATACCCCAACGCGTGCGGTTTAGATCGCGCTCGACGAGCGGCTCGACCGGCTCGGTTTGCCCATTCGCATGAAATGCATGCTGAATGATGTGGCGCGATCCATTACGACGGAATGAGTCGTACGTGACGATCATTCTTTTTTCAGTCGTCGTTCGACACCAATTCCAACTGGAAAACCCGTCTTCGAGCGGCTCGCTGCCGGCGTTCGTGTCGACATATGCAAGGCCCTTCCATTTTACGTTTCCCGGGCTGCGAATCTCGACCTCGGTGCGCGCAATGGGAGCAATGGGCCCCCAGCGATGGCGGCCATGGGCATCCAATACAAATGGCTTGTCTTCGCCGAGCACGACCGGATGCACTCGGATCGTGCCCGAAATGCGGCCGGGCAACGGTGATGTTTTTTCCTCGAAACGAACCGTGAAGGCGTCGTTTTCCCATTCCATCGAGCTTGGACCGATCACCAGCGCTGTACGATAACGACGCACGTTGTTTCCACCACGCTCGGTAAATGCCCACGCATTACGCTTCGGACCATAAAGCGCCACGTTCATCGAACAATGGGCGAGCGGATCGGTCAAGCCATTGCGTCTGGCGTCAGCGTAGAATGGTGAAAAGACGCTACCGACGAGGCCAATGATCGTAATGCCGTGCTGCCCGTCGTCGGAGAGCGCGTCTATATACCACCACGCATAACCGTTTCGCGCGATCGGCTCGTCGAAGCGAGGTCCTCTTCCACCGCTTTCGCACACAGTCGCCCCGATAACGCTGCCATCGGCACTCCCGCTCCCGGATGCGCCGATCCCCCCGCCAAGTACAACCCCGGAATTTTCGTTCGCGACGTCGCCCTCGAAAACGGGCTCCTCCACCCGTGCGACACCGGGCCATACAGCGCTCCCCCCGTCGCCGGAAACATTCGTTCGAACTCGGTCGGTGTCGTCACGACGGGCTGCGCGGTAAAGCGGGGAAAGTCGAGACCCGCTCGCCGAAGAAGGGAAAAGGCTGCGGTTTCGCATCGTTCAATCTCCGATTTTGAAGGGCTATTTTTATCGCCCTTGGCGGGGGCATTCACCAGACACAAGAAACGCTCCGGACCTTCAGGAGCATTACCTTGATCATCACGGTCCTGGGCACATACGTAAACCGTGGGCTCCTGTGGCAATACATTCCCATCGAAAAGCTCGCGGAATTCTTTGACGTAATCTTTCGAGAAAATCACGTTGTGACGCACGACCTTGTAATCACCGACCGGCTCCGCGACAAAGGTCCACGTAATGGCTGAAAGGCTTCGCGGCGCAGGGTCGGGCACCGAGCGCTTGGCCGCTTGTCCGAAGTGCCCCACCGCAATCGCCGCCGGATCGCCATTACATACCACGATATCAGCATGCACCATTTCCCCCGAGCCCAGTCGCACTCCCGTTGCACGTCCGCCCGTTACGACCAGCTCTCCCACGTGCTCGCCACAACGAATGGTGACCCCCAAACGTTCGGCAAGACGAACCAATGCCTCGGCGACGCGATACATGCCACCCTCGACGAGATACACGCCATCTCGTTCGACATGCGCGATCACATTGAGCGTCGCGGGGGCAAGAAAAGGAGACGATCCACAATATGTCGCATAACGACCGAATAATTGCAAAATGCGCGGATCCTTGAAATAATCGGTCAGGGCATTCCACAAAGTGCGATGCCCGTCGATCTTCATCACACCTTGCAAACCAAGCGATCCGAATGCCGTCACGGCCGAAGTCAAGCTCGGACGCTCCGACAACAAGAATGGCTTTTGCACGGTATCGAAAATGTCCTGCGCATATTTACAGAATCGTCGATACCCGTCCGCTTCGGACTTGCCCGCAAAATCACCAATCGCCTGGACCGATTGCTCGATATCCGCAAACAAATCGAGCGTTTTACCAGGGCCCCACGCGTGGCGCGCCAAAAGGTCGGCCCGCTTCAAGGTGAGATCTTGATCGAGCGATCCCCCGGCCTCGCGCCAAATCTCCTCGAACACCCAAGGCATCGTCATCACGGTCGGACCCGCGTCAATGCCTCGTCCCGCGACTTCGACCTGACGCATCTTGCCGCCCACGCGCGCCGCTCTTTCAAGCACCACGACTTCAAGACCTCGTCGCGCTAGCTCAATGGCCGAGACCAGACCCCCCACGCCGGCTCCCACCACGACTGCACGACTTGTCCGCTTCACCATGAAGGAGGGACGTATCACGACGTCTAGGGCGTGTCTAGTGTTTGTTCATAGATTTTGAAAACCCTTGACAAGGGTTCAACACTACGCGACCATTAAGAAAGCATGGACATATCCAACCGCATCGAGCGCGCGGTGCGCGCTGCACTCGATCCCATGTGCGCCCCCGGCGCACCCCCCCGCCTCGTGGCCGCCGTGTACCACTCGGTGTTCCCCGCCGGTGGTCGTGTGCGTCCCGAGCTGTGCATCCGCGTTGCCATGGCGTGTGACGAGGATCTGCCCGAGCTGTCGGATGGAGTGGCTGCGGCTGTCGAGTTTCTGCATTGTGCATCGCTCGTGCACGACGATCTGCCCTGCTTCGATGCGGCATCGACGCGGCGAGGACAACCTTCGACACATCGTGCGTTCGGCGAACCATTGGCCGTGCTCGCGGGTGATGAGCTGATCATTGTTGCCTTCGAGACGCTGGCTGAAGCATCTGCAGCCGCTCCACACCGTCTTGGACGGCTCGTGAGGACGCTGGGGCGAGGTACGGGATTGCCTGGAGGCATTGTGGCAGGGCAGGGTTGGGAAAGCGAGCCGTCGATCCCGACAACGCTTTACCGTCGTGCAAAAACGGGCGCCTTGTTCGAAGCAGCCGCCGTGGGCGGAGCGCTCGCTGCAGGCGTTCGAGATGACGCAGAAGCGTGGCGCGCGTTCGGTCAGAGGATTGGAGAGGCATACCAGGTTGCCGACGATGTTCTGGACGTCCTAAGTAGCTCCGCGAACGCTGGCAAGCCCGTGGGCCGCGATGAAACGCTCGGCAGGCCGAATGTGGTGAGCGACATGGGTCTCGGCGCTTCGACACGCCTGTTCGAGCAATTGGTCGATTCCGCAATCGAGGCGATTCCACGTTGCTCGGGACGCGATTCTTTGTGCACTTGGACCAATCACCTGGTCGACAAGATTCGGCGACGCACGCACGTGTCGTATGCGCAAACGCACACGGAACACCACGCAGAACATCCGCATTCGTAAGGGATCAGCTCACACCGTTTTGGGAGCACCCGCGCCCGCAATCGGGCTCTGCATCGATCGCTGCGCCTCGCCACGCAAAACGGGGACCTTCAAGACAAACATGCTGCCTCGATGATCCTCCGTAATCGGACTGGTGACCGTGATCGTTCCGTTGTGACTCTCGGCGATGTGTTTCACGAGCGCTAAGCCAATGCCGCTACCACGCACTCGCTGCTCACCCGCGCGTCGTCCTCGGACAAACCGATCGAATATCCGCTCCTGCTCCTCCGGATCGATACCCGGGCCTCGATCGTTCACGCGTACCAAGACAAACTCGCCCTGACGCTCGCACACGACGTCCACTTGGCCACCGTCTTTTGCGTATTTGAATGCGTTGTCGAGCAGGTTGATGATTGCGAGTTCCACCGCGCGCGCGTCGATCATCGTCAGCGGTAAGTCCTCGGCGGTCGAGAACTGCACCACAATGCCATCACGCTCCGCTCGATAGCGATAGACATCGACCGCTCGCGCCACGACCTCGTCGATCCTTCCCGGGGCAAACTCGTACGCCGCTTTGCCTCGCTCGACCTTTGCAAAGTCGAGGACGTTCTCGATG
This sequence comes from uncultured Polyangium sp., assembly GCA_964514885.1. GTDB lineage: Bacteria > Myxococcota_A > Polyangia > Polyangiales > Polyangiaceae > Polyangium. The sequence continues at coordinate 7,350 of CAZETM010000225.1, forward strand.
AGCGCCGTGAGCCGTTCACTCTCGCTCACGATGATCTGCAGGTATTGGCGGCGCTTGTCTTCGGACGGGACGCGATCGGCAAGAAGGATCTCGCCGAACATACGCACGAGCGCGAGCGGCGTTTTTAGCTCGTGCGAAACGTTCGCGACGAAGTCGCTCTTTAGAGCCGCCAGGCGCCTCTCTTTGATCGATGCCACCACGACGATCGCGACTCCCACGAGCACGACGACCGCTGCAAACGCGACCATGCCCAGCTCGATCAAACGTTGACGCTCGACCTTCTGCTCCAGGTCTTCCGCCGTCGTGAGCGCGATCTGCAAGCGCCAGTTGTACAGCGTCGTGGGGAAGGGACGACCGACGGTGAACTCACCGCCTTTGATCGGAGGCCCGAACACGATGCGACCGTCTTCGTCGATGACGTTCATGCGACTGTTGCCACGATCGATGTCGCGATACAGGCGCGGGAAGATGTCGTGCACGAGACGCGGAACGTCGTGCCACGCGACGACGAGATATCGGCGCGAGAGATAACTGCGCTGCCAATAGCTGATCAGAATGCTCTGCTGATCGATGACTTGATGCAGATGTCGCAGCTCTTCGGTGTCGCCTGCGAAGTTCAAATGCGTGAAGAGTCGATTGAGCAGCAGGCGGCGAAAGGTATCGTCTTCACGTCCAGGTGCACGTGAAGCGAACGCCACGACGTCATGCTCGTTGTGCGTCAAGTCGAGCACCAGAATGGCGCGAACGGTCGGGGTTTCGCGTGCTGCCGTCGGTAGCCATCGGCGCGCGATGTTGGTCAGGCTCGAGATGTCGACGTGTGCCGCGACGACGTTGTCCTGGGCAATGATGAGTTTGTCGAGACGATCAACACGTTCGTCGGCAAGCGTGAGCGTCGCGTCGAAGACGGTCTGCTGACGAGCCTTTTCGATCTGCAACGTGGTGCGCAAGGCGATGTAGCCGAGCACCAACACGGACAGGACGATCGAAGGTACGATCGCGAAATAAAGCAGCCGTTCGCGCAGGCGGTGCCGCGCCATGGATCAACCGATTCGCTTTGCGCCGGCAGTGACGCGATCCCCATCGAGGATCACGCTGTTGTTGGCAAGGAACTCGCCAAGTTGCTGGCCGATGTAGGTCAAGGCGTTGTTCTCGAGCGAGCTGTATCTGCCGCCAGCTTTTGGGTTGAGCATTTCGACGAGCCCGAAGGGTTTGCCCGAGTTCATGGCCGGGGCAATCACCATGCTCTTCGGCTCGACGCCGATGGCCTTCCATCGTGCTTCGTTGGCTCGAGGATCACGTGCGGCATCGGTAATCACGACGGCGCGTTGGCTACGCATCGCGGCTTGAGCGAGGCCCGCTTTGTCCGAGATACGCGTGAGGAGCTGGTCGGTCGTTCCACCAGCTTGTCGCACGAGAACCAGCTCGCGTTTGTCCGCATCGTGGAACCACACGAGTACGAGCTCGCTGGGAAACTTGTCGCTCACGAGCTTCAGGATGAAGTCGGCAGCTTCGATCGCATCGCGTAGGAAATGCATATCCGTCATGGCGCCCGACAGCTCGGCCATGACCTCGTCCGCAGACTTGGGTCGCGGAGGTACCGATGCCTTGGGCGGCGGTGTGGACAGCTTTGCGGCGGCAGGCGGCGGTGTGGACAGTTTTGCAGCAGCAGGCGGCGGTGTGGACAGTTTTGCAGCAGCAGGCGACGGCGTGGACAGTTTTGCAGCAGCAGGCGGCGGCGTGGATGCTTTGGGAGGCATCGGCGTAGCGATTGGTCTGGCAATGGCTGGCGCGGAAGGCTTCGGCGCAGGCACCGCGATCCTCGCCGGCGGAGGCGTGACGGATCGCGTAAGAGCCGGCGGAGGCGTGGATGCAGGTTTGACCGGTGCTTCGTTCGCGTGCTGCTCGCGACGAGCAGGAAACACGACGACCGGTTCGCCACGCCAATCACGAAAGGACAACGTGGCCAAGGGTTTGCGTTGTGGTTTGCCCTGGTACGCATGGTCAAACACCGCCATGTGCACGAGCTTGCCCTGGATGTCGCCCACGCTCTTCATCAGGTTGTCGAGACGATCGAGCAGCAGATCTTTGGCCGCATCTTCGTTCGTGCCTTCTGCGACGACGTAGACGAACTCGCGGTACGTCAGCGGTGAACTCGACGTTGCGTTTTCCTCGCGGCTCGAATGCACTTTGTGCTGCGGCAACATGGGCGGCAGAGGCACTGAGACGGCGACCATTCCTGGCGAAGTTGCCTTTCGAACGGGAGCAGCCGAGACCGCGGGCATGCCCATGGTCGTGCTCTGTTTCGGTGGCAGAGCTACCGGGGCTGGCGGAGCTTTGTCCGCATCTGCACGAACGGGTGCTGGTCCCGCTGAGCCGAACACCATGGTTTGCACCATGGCTTTCCTCGTCAAAGTCGCAGCAGGAGCCGGCGTTTGCGCGGGTTTTTCCTCGACCATCGGCTCGGGTTTGGCCGCTGGAGGTGCTGGTCGCGCTTCTCCTTCCGACGTCGTTACCGGAGCGTCGTCAGGTGCTTTGGACACAAAGTATCGTTTGCGCGTGGCGGGATCGACGGCTCGGTAGCCTTCTTCGAGCAGCTCGATGGAGAAGTTGCTGAGCGGTCCTTCATCGCCGCGAAGTGCGCGCGCTTTCTGCAGCGCAGGCTGCCATTGGGGCGCATCGACGCACAACTTGATGGGAGGTTCGGAGCCTGCCCCGATCGACGAGATTTCCACGAACCAACGCATCGGCCGTCCATTGGCGTCCGCGTCTTGTCTCACGACGCGAGAAACGCGCCCCGATATGTACAAGCGCTGGTTCTGCAGGTCAACGCGATCGCCCACGCATTTCAAACCTTGGCCGTCGATTCTTTGCTCGTTCTTCGACGGTGAGCGCGGTGATCGCCCAGCAGGATCGTGTAAAAGAACCTTGTGTCTGCCTCCCCGGACAATCCGACCGGCTCGACCAAACCTGAGCATGCGGCAAGTGACGTCGCGTCAGTCGCCGATGTACCTCGGTCCTCGAAGCTCATGGCCGCGCTGCTCGAGCGCTGGTCCGCGATCGACAGCGTGCTGTTTCCAGCATTCGCGATGGGCTGCACGGTTTATTCGGCCAGCGTCTTCTACGGCTACATGCACGTGCAGACGCGAGGCGAGTGGTCCGCGCCGCTCGACGACGTGTTCATCCACTTCGACTACGCCCGAGCCGCCGCACGCGGTTTCCCTTTCGAGTGGTCCGAAGGCAATGGATTTTCCAGCGGCAATACGAGCCTTTTGTACCCGTTTGTCCTGTCCATCGGTTACTTGATCGGGTTTCGCAGTTCGAGCTTGATGGTCTGGGCCGCGTTCGTTGCGTGTTTGTCCATGGTCGGGTTTTTCGCGGTCATCGGTCGAGCGGTCAATCCTCTCAGCCGCGCGACGAAGTACCTCGTGCCACCCGCGGTCATGTCCCTCGGAGCTCTCGCTTGGTCGCTTTGGAGCGGCATGGAGAACGCTTTTCACCTGGGCATGTGGGCGCTCATGTTGGTGCCTACGCTCATGGTTGCCCAAGCCGGGACCGACCTTCGAGTGACTCGGCGCTACGCATGGGTCGCTGGTTTTGCCGGGGTGCTGCTCTTTCTAACTCGACCCGAATCCGTCGTGTGTATCGCCGCATTTGCGGTCTACGCCGCGGCGCATGTGTGGCGATCTCTTGGCGCGCGCGATGCGATCCCGACGCTGTTTCGAGTGGGTTTGCCCGGGGCGCTCGCGCTCGGTTTGCAATCGTTGGCGAACAAAGCATTCACGGGTGAATGGACCGCGGCAGGTGCGCTCGTGAAGCTCGCGATCAACCACCCGTACATGACCGCGCAGCAGAAGCTCGACGAGTGGCTGAGCCTTTTCGTATACGTGATTCGTCGCAACACCGAGCATCACTTCTCGGACGTGTTGCCGTGGGGATATCTCGTTCCGCTGCTCGCGCTTTTCCCATTTGCGTCCCGTAAAACGCGCGGGTTTGCCGCATTGCTTTGGGCACAAATCATCGGCTGGTCGGTCCTCGTCGCGCTCAACGGTCAAGTTCGTTGGCAAAACGAGCGGTACACGATGAGCGCTGTCGCGTGGCTGTACGTGCTCGCGGCCGTGGGCCTGGGAGTGCTCATCGAGCCGACGCTTCGCAAGGGTTTGTCCTTCCGCATCGGCTGGGCAGCACGTGTGACGATCGCCATCGCGTCGATGGCTGTTTATTGGAAGTACCAAGCGCCCAACATGCGGGATCAGATTTGGTTCTTCGGTCGCGCGAGTCGCAACATTCGCGATCAGCACATCGTCGCTGGCAAAGTGCTCGGCGAGCGCAAAGCGAAACGTATTCTCGTGGGCGATGCAGGCGCGGTGATCTACGCCTCCGACCGACCTGGGCTCGATCTCATCGGACTCGGTGGCTACCACGATCTGCCGTTCGCTCGCGCAGGTGTGCATGGGCTTGGCTCTTCGATCGAGCTCATCGAACGTATCCCCGCCGATGACCGACCCGACTACATGGCGCTGTATCCGACGTGGTGGGGAGATCTCACGCCCATTTTCGGCAGGCGTCTCGTGGGCGTTCCCGTCGTCGGCAACGTCATCTGCGGCGGCGCGGAAAAAGTTTTGTACAAGGCCGATTGGAGCACGCTCGATCGTGCAGGCATTCCGCGAACGCTTCGTGAGGGTGAGTTCGTCGTCGACCAGCTCGATGTCGCCGATCTCGTGAGCGAAAAGGCGCACCAATACAACCTGCCCAAACCGGGTGTGGGGTTTGTCGTGCATCGCGTTTTGCCCGAGCCTGGGAGTGGCAGGCGCAATCTGTTCGACGCTGGCCGGATCATTCCTGGTGGAGTTGCAGAGATCGGAAAGCTCGTCGGACCGAAAGGCCCTGCGCGTCTGATCGTGCGTCTCGTTCCGAGTAAAACGATCGCGGCGGATGTGCATGTCGACGGCCGCCACATTGGTCAGCTCACGTCGAAAGCCAGCACCACGTGGACCGAGACGAGCATCGACTTGCCAGCGGGTTTGCCCACGGAGCTCACGCTCTCACTGACCCCGGTTCAAGGCGCGT
>CAZETM010000226.1:0-12415 GCA_964514885.1 uncultured Polyangium sp.
GTGGCACAGGTGGCACGGCGGGTCAGGGCGGATCGGCCGGGGCGCCTGCGTGGTCCAAACCCGATTGCGCGAGCATCTCTGGCACGGCCGCGGTGACGTTCACGAATGACGAGGGAGCGACGCTCACGCCGACGTCCGGACAGCTTGCGGGAATTGGATACACGTTTGGGCTCGCAGCGTTGGATACGCCCAATACGTTGCTTGCCGAGCACCAGGGCATTCTTTTGCGTTCGGAGGACGCTGGATGCACGTGGAAGGAATTTGGCCAGCTCGCGGGCGGGCCATTCCATCTCGCGGCCGCGAAGGGGGGACTCGCGTACGCGTGGGCCGATAATTACGCCGCGTTTTACCGCATTGATGCGACGGGACCGAAAGCGCTTCAAACGCCGGCGATGAACATCGTCGGTGTCGGTGTCGATCCTCAGGATGGGCTCCACATTCGAATTGGCGACGCCAGTGGTATGCTGGCCGATTCCAAGGATGGTGGCGATTCTTGGATGAAACAAGGCAACTTTCCGGCAGCCAGTCTCGGCTATCGTTTCGCGTTCGATCCGGCCGACGTCGATCATGTGCTGTTTGGACAATCGGTGGACGGTGCAGCGGTCTCGTTCGACGGCGGCGTGACCGTGAAGCCCAGCGCGGGGCTTGGAAATGGATTCAACGCCTTCTCGATCGTGGTTTCGCCGGTGGACCGGAACATCGTCTGGGCCGAAGCGAAGGATCTTGCATCGGGCACGGCGCGTATCCATCGATCGACCGATGGCGGCGTGACATTCAGCGAGGTCGTCACAGAATCGGCCGAGATCACGCTGGTCAATGGTCCGTTGCTCGTGCCGCACGGGAGCGATGCGAACGTGCTCTATTTCGTATTCGGCACCGGATTCAACGATTACGGGACGGACCTGTTTCGTTATGACCACGCGACCGGAAAGGTCACGAAGACGCACAACGCGTATGACGAGATCGGGGCGATCGTCCACTCGCCCGCGGATCCGAGCCTACTTTACCTCGGGCTCACCGTCGAGAATGGGATCTGACAGCTTGTCGAGCATGGGTGGATTGCCAAACGCAAATCGATACCGGCGCGGCCAAGTAGTCTCCCACGTACGTGCGGCGCCTCACATCCGTCGCCAACCTCACTAGCTCGACGGTCCCGAGTTTGTCAAGCCCCGACCAGCTCACGTGCGTCCCAGGGGAGCATGGGCGTGTAGGGCAAGCTTGTGATGTATCCCCGCCAAACACAATCCGGGACAAACTTCACGCCCCGGTCGATTTGTCGTGGCAATGGGGTTCGTCCTATGATATCGCCTTCAAATGCCGAGAAGATCAGAGCCTGAAGCAACAGCCCTCAAAGTTGGCGAGCGCCTCCGCGTGCTGCGCCTCGAACGTAACATGTCTCTGGGCAACCTGGCGGATGCCGCCGGATTGTCGAAAGGACACCTCTCCAGCATCGAGCATGGTCTCGCCGCGATCACGACGACGACCGTCGAACGTTTGGCCAAGGGGCTGGGCGTGCCGGCCTTGTGCTTGATGACGTTTCCCGGTGATGACGAATACAGTCAGATCGCGGAACTCGTCCGGAAGATGCCCGCGGCCGACGTCGTCAAGTTGCGTCGCGAAGTGACCAAGGCCGTGAAGGATGCGGCCAAAGCGGCGAAACCGCAGCCGACTCGCGTGAAGACCTGAGAGCTTCTTGAACGGGGGTGCTCGCTCTTTGGTGCGTCACCCCTGGCGCCCCACTCCACAAGGTCCTTGCAATCGAAGCGCAAGTCTGCGAGACAGCGGCCTATGTGTCGCGTCCTTGCGTATCTCGGCGAGCCTATCCTGCTGGAGGATTTGCTCTACAAGCCCGATGTTTCCTTCGTCAACCAAACCCACCAAGCCGCGCTGCTGAATCGCTTGAATCTTGCCGGCTCGGGGTTTCTCGCCTGGGATGCCCAAAGCGAGCGGCCCGAGCTACCTTTCGTTTATCGCAGCACGCAACTGCCCATTTACGATCGGAACCTACGCGCACTGGCCGCAAAAGTCCGCGCCACATGTTTGCTTGGTCACCTGCGGGGTGTCGCTTATCAGGTCAGCTCGATCATCAGCGAGCAAAACCTGCACCCGTTCCTGTTCGACAATACCCGGCTGGCTCTGGCCCATAACGGTCAATTGGCGCATTTCGACGAAATGAAGTTCGCGCTTCTGCCTCATATGAAGCCGCATCTTGCGCGAGTCGTCCGCGGCACGACCGATAGCGAGTGGTTTTACGCGCTTTTGCTCTCGCAATTGGAGGATCCGCATGCGGATCTCAGCGCTCAAGACATTTGCACGGGTGTCGTCAAAGCTCTGAACATCATTGGCGAGACACGTCGTAAATTAGGTATTCGTACGTTTTCGCCGATGAATCTTTTTCTCTCGGATGGCAATGATCTCGTTGCTGTCTGTTATACCTTCGGGCGGGGCCATTACGAAGGTCTTGGGGACAATTACCATCCACCGGACGAAAATGCATTGCGCATTTGGTACACGATGGGCAAATCCTACGGGCTTTACGATGGCGAATGGCGAATGGACCACGCGAGCGCCGAAGCCACGTCGTTCATCGTCGCCTCCGAGCCGCTCACGCGTGATCAATCGACGTGGAACGCCGTACCTTTGCAGCATCTTGTTTACCTGCGCCGAAGCGGTGCGCGTCCTACGGTCGAGGTCGTGCCGCTCATGGTCGAATAGAGCTGCTCACTTTGGGCGAAGCGGTCCGGTGAGACTCACGATCGCGGTCAAAGTCAAACCGCGACGATAGTTTGTCGAGTAGGCAAGGCAAACCCAGCCGGGATAAACGGTGCGTGCGCACGGGCATCGAGGTTGACACCATCGACGCCCTCGCATACATGCTCGTGCGCATGATCCGCCTTGGACTCCGTGAAAATCTCGCACAGTTCTCACTGCTCGTCGTGGTCAACGCTTTCGTTGGCGCGATGGTTGGCATGGAGCGGTCGATCCTCGCACCGATCGCCGAGCAGGAGTTTCACCTTGTGGCGAAGACCGCGGTGCTTTCGTTCATCGTCGTTTTCGGTGTCACCAAGGCGTTGACGAATTACGTTGCTGGGCGGCTATCGGACCGTTTCGGACGCAAGCATGTGCTGGTCGGGGGTTGGCTCGTCGCTGCGCCGGTGCCGCTGCTGCTGATGTGGGCGCCGAGTTGGAAGTGGGTGCTGTTCGCGAACGCGCTGCTTGGCGTGAGCCAGGGTCTTACGTGGTCGACCACGGTCATCATGAAGATCGACCTTGCGGGACCGCAGAAGCGCGGGCTAGCGATGGGCCTCAACGAGTTTGCCGGCTACTTCGCGGTTGCTGGCAGTTCGCTCGCAACTGGTTTCATTGCAGCTCGCTATGGTTTACGTCCCGAGCCGTTTTACCTCGGCGTGGGTTTCGTCGCGGTCGGGCTTCTGCTCTCGGTGCTCGTGGTGCGCGAGACGAAACATCACGTCGCAGTCGAATCGAAGCAGCACGGCGATCTGCCGCCTGAAAAAATGCCGACACAGCGTGAGGTCTTTTGGCGGACGTCTCTATTCGACAACAATCTTTCCAGCGTCACTCAAGCGGGGCTCGTCAACAACCTGAACGACGGCATGGCGTGGGGGTTATTCCCATTGTTCTTTGCGGCTGCCCGCATGAATATCGAGCAAATCGGCACGCTCGCGGCCATTTATCCCGCAACGTGGGGACTCGCTCAGCTTTTTACGGGCGCATGGTCGGATCGCGTTGGGCGCAAGTGGCTCATTGTGTGGGGCATGTGGATCCAGGCGGTCGGAATCGGCGTGGTCGTGTTGTCGTCAGGTTTCGCCGGTTTCGCCTTCGGCGCTGTGCTTTTGGGCGTCGGCACGGCCATGGTGTACCCGACGTTGCTTGCAGCGATTGGCGACGTCGCGCATCCGTCGTGGCGCGGTTCGTCGGTCGGCGTGTACCGCCTCTGGCGCGACCTGGGATACGCCATTGGTGCATTGCTTGCGGGGGTCACTGCAGATGTGTTCGGACTGTCCGTAGCGATGTGGGCCGTCGCTGCGCTGACGTTCGCATCAGGCGTGGTGGTAGCGGTGCGTATGAGCGAAACGCTGCGGCGGACTGCTCTCGGAGCGATTCCGTAGCGAAAATGCCTCCCTCGAGCACGCCATGCAATGGGCACACTGCAAACGTGACGAGCGATGAGGATATGCCAGTCAGCGCTGTTGCATTGGATACCCACCTTGCATATTCGCGCCTTGCATGTTCGCACCTTGCATATTCGCGCCTTGCATGTTCGCGCCTTGCATGCCGGGCGCGGGCGCTGCGGCACGACCATCGGCCGCCGCTGAAGCCATGACATTGCGGTGGAGAATCTGGATGACTTCCTTGGCTTTGTCCTGATTGACCTCGACGCCTTCGATGATGCTGCGCTTGAACGCGATTGCAAACGAGCCGCCGCCGGTGGTCTCGACCATGATGAACATGCGTTTTTCAAGAAAGAAAAGCACGACCATCACGAGCGGAATGATGACCGTCCAGACCAGCAAACCAGCGATAAGCAGGTATTCGACCGGCTTTGCGTAGCCGGCGGAGACGCAGGCGACACGCGTCACTGGACATACCGTTACGGTTTCGCCGAAAAGGCTTGATTGTCGGAAGGACACTTCGTTTGGGTTTATGGTCAGCTCTGTGTTTGCGTCTACGCCGATGGCTGAAAGAAACCAGCCCATGAACCCTGGCTGGCGACCGACGAGATACGCGCGCCCGGAGTATTGATCCGTGGCAAATTGCTTGAGAACGAGGGCGGGCCCGAGAATTCGAATCATGACGTCTCCCCTGCTTGGAAAAGCGAGTGCGCCGACGGTAGCAGCAAACGCTTCCAGGTAGAAATAATTGGCGACGTTTATTGTTTCACGGCGTGGTCGCGGGCTTCGTTGCGCTGCTCGCGCTCGATGCGGGCCCACTACGCGCCGACTTGGGTACCGCGAAACGGTTTCCATACGTGTTTTGGCGTGCACGCGTCCTGGCACACGTAATGCATTAAGCGGCCGCGATGAAACGCACACCTATGACAATGTTGTTCTTTGGCAGGAACAACGAGTTTGGCGCCGGACTCATCATCACGAGCATGGAATAGTTCGTGCACTTCAATTGAAGGAAGCCGGATTCGTGAATAGGCTCAGGAAAGGGTCGTCACGACCCTAGCAATTCCTCTACCCGCTTCACCCCGCTTCAACCACGCCTGTTTCCCATCGAAAACCATTGCGTATTCGTACACCGGCGAGTGACGGGGAACGGCACACGGTTGTCGTCCGCGCCGCGCTCGGTAAAAAACCCTTCCACGCTCACTGCAAGTGGTGTACCGTTGCCGCCCTAGACAACCACCCCGATGCAAGCTCTTTCCGCAACCGCTCGCACCCTCCTCGAATCCTTGCCTTCGCGCAGCCGCCTCATCGAACTGGCGCGCTCGTTCGGCGTCTCCGTCACCCAAAAAGCCTCCAAGGCCGAACTCGCCGCAACCCTCGCTCGCTCCGAACAAGTCCGCATGCGCGCCGTCGTTGCCTGGATGGCCCGTGACGAACTACGCGCAGGGTGTCAAGCCCTCGGAATCGATGCCTCCGGCCGCGCACGCCAAGAACTCGCCGCGCGCCTTCTCCAAGCCCTCGGCGTTCGCGACAGCGCGCCCCCGCCAGGACTCTTCGGCGCCCGCGTCGTCCAGCGCGAAACCCCAGTTGCCGGCGATATCACCCTCGTTCGTCAACGCCAATACCTCGTCGAAGACGTGCTCTCCCCCGAAGCACCCAATGAAGCCACTCGCGTCGATTTGGTATGTCTCGACGACGACGCGCAAGGCGTCCGGCTCTCGGTCCTGTGGGAATTGGAGCTCGGCGCGAAAGTTCTGCTCCCCGAAATCGAAGGGCTCGGCCCGGTTTTTTCCCTCGATCCCGCAAGGCGATTTGCGGCCTATTTTCACGCGCTCAAGTGGAGCAGCGTCACGGCCACGCGCGCCGATCGTTTTCAGTCCCCGTTTCGCGCGGGCATCAAACTGCTCGATCATCAGCTCACGCCGCTGAAAAAGCCCTCGAATTGCCTCGGGCAAACCTCTTCATCGCCGATGACGTCGGCCTTGGTAAAACCATTGAAGCCGGCCTCGTCATGCAAGAGCTTCAGCTCCGGCAACGCGTCGCATTCGTCCTCGTGGTTTGTCCTGCCGCATTGTGCCTCCAATGGCGCGGCGAAATGGAAAAACGCTTCGGTCAAAACTTCGAGATCATGGACCGCGATCTCATCGCTCGACGTCGTCGTGAACGCGGCTTCGGCGTCAATGTCTGGAGCACCCACAATCGATTCATCGTTTCGTACCAAACCCTGCGCCGCCCCGAATACCGCGAGCCACTTCTGGCCCAGTTGGGCACGCGCCTCAAAAAAAGCCTGCTCGTCCTCGACGAAGCGCATACCGCCGCCCCCGCTTCCGCCAGCATGTATGCCGTCGATTCCAATATCACGTACATGATTCGTGACGAAATCGGCCCGCGTTTCGAGAATCGTTTGTTTCTCTCCGCCACGCCCCACAATGGCCATTCCAATAGCTTCAGCGCTCTCATGGCCATGCTCGATCCTCAACGTTTTACCCCAGGCGTGCCCATTGCCGCAGGATCGAAATCCCTCTCCGCCGTCATGGTCCGACGCCTCAAACGCGATTTGCAAGCTCTCGGCAAAAGCGATTTTCCATCACGCGAAGATCGGCTCCGCTACTCCGCCACGGAATGCTTCGACACCTTCCCATTCCCCGCGCCCGATCCGCGCACCGTGTTTCCGAGCCTCGAATCCATCGGCGAAACACTCTACGAATTCCGCGCCAAGCTCATGATCGATACCAACCAGGGACTCACAAAAACCTACAATGCCCTGAAAGACCCCGCGTGCCAGGACGAACGGATTCTGCATTTGAGAAAACTGCACGAAGACCTCGACCGCGCCGTGCTCGAAACGTACGGCTGGAAGGAGATCACCGTGCCGCCGTATTGCGCCCTCTCCGACGAAGACCGAGCCGCTTTACAAGCGTTCGAAGACGAGGTGATCGATAAGCTCTTCGTGCTCAATGCCGAGCGAGCCGAGGCCGAAAAGAAAGCGGCCGCGGCGTTGGCTCCCGCGGCCAAAGCGCCGAGGAAAACAGCCGCGAAAACGCCGCCGAGCGCCGACTCCGAGGCCGCACCGAAGAAAGGTCGGCCCAGGAAAGGCAACGACCAGGGGAATTTGGGGTTCTGAGGCGCGATAAGGGCTGCTTTGCGGGCAAAAACATCGTTCGCAGCAGGTCCGAACGACGTTTGCGTTTCTCGCGAGGGATCCCGAGGCGGTTGGAAGGACGCTCTCGTTGCTCGAGAGGCGTTTCAAGTAAGTTAGACTGCCGGATACCATCGCCAAGAGCGTTCGGAGCAGGTGAGAACGACTGTTGGGGATGATAAAAGTAGTTTCAACGGCCTTTGAACGGCTTGTTTGTTTGCAGAAGTAATTTAAAGGTAGATTTGGTGGTCGCGTGGGACTGCGCACGTTAGGCGCGTTGCTCGAACATGTCCATGATGTCTTGGGTGTTCATGGCTCGTCCGCAACGACTTCTTGTGGGGAAGCAGCGAAGAGGACTTTGTCGGTGAAGCGATCGAGCGTGTCGGCATCGGCCGCATCGACCCGGGCGACGATGGCTTCGGGCACGTCGCCGAACCTTAGGCGAAGTTGTCGCAAGATCGTACCGCGCTGACCAATGAGCTCACCGAGTTGCACGCCGCGTCGCTCGGCGCGTTGCTCGAACATGTCCATGACTTCTTGGGCGTTCATGGCTCGTCCGCGACGACTTCTTGGGGGGAAGCAGCGAAGAGGAGTTTGTCGGCGAAGCGATCGAGCGTGTCGGCATCGGCCGCATCGACCCGGGCGAGGATGGCTTCGGGCAGGTCACCGAACTTTCGGCGAAGTTGTCGCAGAACCATCTTGCGCTGTCGTACGAGACCGCGCTGCTCGCCGCGCTGCTCGGCGCGTTGCTCGAACATGTCCATGACTTCTTGGGTGTTCATGAGAAACTCCTCGTCGACCGTAGAAACAGGTTCGGCTGCCGCTTCGATCCGGAAACGTACCAGAATCGGCAGCGCTGTGCATCGTTCAAAATCATCCTCCGACAGTTTTTTGAGGTCCTCGACGGCGCGGCGCAGCGTTCGTCCGCGTCCCATCAGGCGAAGCAAAAGCGTCGACCGATCTTCAGGCAGCTCGCTGGCTACGATGAAAAACGTGTCGAATGCACGGGCCAATCGATACACTCCCTCAGGCCATCCTTTGGCTCGACGCGCCCCCAATTCACCGAAAGCACTTTTCGGCAGACCCGAGGAAATGATCCATTGCCGGGGCAACGGCGCGTTGGGCTCTTTCCCCTCGAGGATGTGGTGCAAATTCAAGAGCTTGCGCACGCATTCTTTCGACTCGCCTACGTCCGGCGCCGCCGAGAACACCTCGAACGAGCACGGATGATCAGACATTCTTCCAAGCAGCGTGGAAGTGACCGGCGAAGAACGCTCGGGGTTGGGCACAAAGTACCCATCGGCGTTTTGCGGGTCGGGACTGACTTCCATCTCCGAGGTAAACTGGCCAGCGTGATTGAACTCCAAGCACGCTCGCAGAAGCTGTTTCATGGCCTGGTCGGATCGAGTATGCATGCGAGGCGACGATACCCGGGAAAACGAGTATGTCAAGGAAATGGATAACCAAGACGCACTTTGGTGACGAGATGGGTTTGTCGGAGCCAATATACTTCCAAGACGAGAGGTACAAGTGCCAGTTTGATAGCAACACGGGTGACTGGTGGGTGCAAGTCGGTCCCGATCCGGCGATCAAGATCGACATCAAACTCGGGGATACGTGATCAGCTTCAACGAATGGGCTTGTCCTCTGTACATCCATAGCTCGGTCGGGTCACGTTCGCACCATGTCACGTGGACCTCCCCTGAAAATATTGTCGTGCTCGTGAAAAACACTCTTGACGGCACAGAAATTCCAGGGTGTTCTGAGAGGAACGTGAAAGTCGAAACAGCGAGGACGAGACGCCAGTTCGCACCATGTGCTCGAGAGAGTTCCCTCGACGAATCGACTGCAAGTGAATATTTCAACCCCAGGTAGTTCCATGATTGGTTCCGTCATCGATGGTCGGTATTGGATCACCAAGTTGGTTGGAGCTGGGGGGATGGGTAGCGTCTACGAGGCACAACACACGGGTACGGGACGACGTGTTGCGATCAAGTTGATCAAAATCGCTGCTCTGTCCAACAAGACCTTGGTCATCGACGACGTTCATGACAAAGCCCTCGTTGCCCTTGAGGACGATCGGGTCCCCCGAGCGAACAACTTGGTCATCGATCGCTTTCAGCGCGAAGCGAGAGCGGCTGGGGCGATCGACACGCAGCACATCGCGCAAGTGCTCGATCTCGGGATGGATCCTGCAACGAACACCCCCTACATGGTCATGGAGCTTCTCGTCGGGGAGGACCTGCAAAAGCTCCTGCTACGGCTTGGCCCTCTCGATCCAGATCTCGCACTTCGAATCATCGCGCAAGCATGCATTGGCCTTCAGAAAGCCCACGAAGCGCAGGTCATTCACCGCGACATCAAGCCAGCCAATATCTTCCTCGCAAAACGCGACGCGGACGAACACGTCGTTAAGCTGCTCGATTTTGGGATTGCGAAGATGAAGGTCGACCTTCTGAACGATGAAGACGCATCAAAATTGACAGCCACGGGCAGCATCTTGGGGTCACCGGCCTATATGTCGCCGGAACAAGTGCGTGGCTGGAAGAATATCGACCACAGAAGCGATATCTGGTCTCTCGGTTTGGTGCTTTATGAGCTTCTCACTGGCTGCAGGCCGTTCAACGACATGGTTGCATTCGGTTCGCTCGTGATTGCGATATGCTTCGACGAGCCGAAACCCATAAAAGAACTGGCTCCGTGGGTCCCTCTAAGTGTGGCCGCGATTGTTGACCGCACCTTGCGCAAGGTACTGGACGAGCGCTTCGAGACGGCGCAAGCGATGTTACATGCCATACGCGCCCTTCTCCCGAATGGCTTGACGATCACAGATAACCAGCTTGTGCCAAGGTCCGAAGGCGAGGTGCTTCTGGTGGCCGAACGATCTGCGAACGCGATGGAGTCTGCGGAGTTGGAGGATCCAACGTTGTTGAGGATGGGGCCACGCGACATCGCGCCTAAGAAGGCGCCGTCGTTGGTGTTGGAGGCTCAAATACGGCCAGCGCAAGCGCCGGACGTGACTGCTGGCACCCCACTGGCCAAAATCCAGCGAATGGGCACGGGCGAGACGATTTTGCTGCGATCGCAAATGCTCATGGGGCGCTCCGCTGCGTGCGATCTGCGCATCAACGAGCCCCGCGTTTCGAGCGAGCATGCGCGTGTGCGCTGGACAGGTGCCGCGTGGGAAGTGCGGGACCTAGGGAGCAAGAATGGCACGTTTGTGGGGCGCAGCCGCTCAAGGTTGACGTGGGATCCAAAAGTGCGTGACTTGGATATCAAGAACGACACGTTTGTGCGGGGGCGACGCCTCGCCACTCATGAGCGGGCTACCTTAATCGTTGGCGACGCTGTTGGATTGGGCGGCGTCGCGTCACCTGCGCCACTCTTCGTGCTGATCGATGCCTCCGCACCCGTCGCGAGCGTTCGCTCGATGAAGACCGGCATCGTGCGCTTGGCGTCGGGCGGGATGATTACGCTTCCCGACGACGAGAACCCCGAAGTCTGCGTCGTGGAAAGCCGCGAAAGCAAGTGGACCGTTGAGATCAATGACTCGGTGCGCGAGGCATCGGACGGCGAAACACTGACCATCGGCGACGAGACATGGATCCTCGATGTTCCCGGAGTCATCATGTCCACGATGGCGGTCGAAACGCGCCTGCTGCAGCTAGAGAGTATCGAGCTGCATTTCGTTACGAACCTCGATCAAAAGGACGTTGCGCTGACCGTCGTTGGCCCTGATGAAATGATGCGGCTCCCCCAACAACGGCACCACATCGTCCTCTTGGCGTTGGCCCGTGAGCGGCTTCGTTTCGCGGCGGCGCCACCGGACGAGTGCGGCTGGATGGATCGCGCGCAGTTATGCCGACTGCTTGCAATAAACGAGCAGCGCCTCAACGTTGACGTGTGCAGCGCGCGCAGGGAGATCGCCGCGTTGGGGATTCAAGGGGCCGCCTACGTGGTCGAGCGACACCCTGCGACTGGCGCGCTTCGGCTCGGCGTCGAGCGCGTGGCGGTGAAAGACAATCGGTTGTAATGCATGGCCTATGCGTCGCATGGGAGCGATGGTCGCACGCTTGTTACGTGTACGCGATTCGTGCAAATGGAGAATGTCGTGATTCCGAGCCTCGTGACGTTCCTGGATAAACGTAAGTAGGCGCTGCTCACGCGGCCTTGCGGAACGATTGCCTGCCAGCCGTGTTTGTCATCTGCTCCTCGACGAGTGCCGCCAATTCAGCGTCGTCCGCCGAAGGCGCTATCTTGTCGCATACTTCGATAACCACAAACGTCTGCCCCTCCACGATAGGGCCAATGACTGCACCCTTTGCAGCACCAAGCAGTTGGGAACGTAAAACGATTTCCATATCTCGTAACATCGGACGCGAGCACGTAATCGATGCACCAGCTTGTTTGGCGATGTCGGCGAGGTCCATTCCGTCGTGGCGCATGCAAAGAATCGCTTCACGCGCGGCATCTCGATTCGAGAAACGAACAATTCGCAAATCCAGGCGGGTAAAATCGAGGCTGTGAGAAAGGAGATACGAGGCCACGTTCGTCTGGCGATTTGTTTCGGTGTTCATGGTCGCGTCCTTTCTATTTTCTCGTTGCGTGACACAAGCTGTATAAGCAACCCTTGTGCGAATTGAATTTGCCTGGGTTTTGCTCAAGTCGAGTGTCCGATTTGTCGACACGTTTTGGTACGCTTGCGTGATTGCGCAAGAGTTTGCGTTGTGCAACCGTGACTCAAGTTGTGCGATTGGTCGCCGCGAAATGAAGGGTCAACCCGCCGTTTCAGTCTTCGTGACAAGACGTAGAGGGAGGGTCGGACTGTTGTGGATCACGGACCATCGTCGTGGAAATGGAGATGTTTTCGATGGTCAGCGACAGACGAGGGGTATGCAGAGGTTGTCATCGTATCGGCTGGCAATGAGGTTGCTGTGGCCTATACCCGGTGGAACGAAAACCGCGAAGTGGTGGTCGAAGTTCAGCGCCTCACGCTGGATGGAGCGCCAATCGGCTTGCCAATCGCGGTAGGCAACTACGTGACCGCTTCGTAAGGTTTACGCGTCACTTTCTCCAAATTGATGCCCTCGATCCGCATCAGTCGGCTCGCCACTTTACGTTCCGGGGAGTGCAGCACTCCGAC
>CAZETM010000227.1:0-12391 GCA_964514885.1 uncultured Polyangium sp.
ATGCAGGAATCGTTTTCGTTGAAATTGCCGTCGTCACACTGCTCGCCGGGATCGATCTTGCCGTTGCCGCATTGGAAGATGGGTCCGCCCCCGGATCCGCTGCTGGCGCTGGATGTCGTCATGCCGCCCGTGCCGCCGGTGGCCCCGGCCCCGCCCGTTCCGCCCGATCCGCCAAACCCTCCGGCCCCGCCAAACCCGCCCGACCCTCCATCCCCGCCCGCTCCCGAAGGACTGGAGAAAACGTCATAGTCGTCGAAGCTCGTACGGCCGCAAGCCGCGAGCGCACAAAGAGAGGCAAACCCCGCAAGCGAAACAAAAGAAAAGCGCATGACCAAGCAATCCTAGAAGAGGATGCTCAAAGCGTAAAGCAGACGGGATATCGGTAGAGCAAACACTGCATACGGAAGCTGGCGCGCTGAATCGCGAGCACATCGGCAGCAGTGAAAACGTGTCCAGGATCCTCCATGGCTTGAAGACGCGATCGATCGCCGACAAGACGCGCATAACTGATGGGGCTCGTGCCGGGAATGGTGCTCCACGGTTTCGTGGCGGCATCGAAAGCCCAGCGCAACGAATCGCGATCGGTTGGGTAGTCCTCGCCCTTGGAATCGAACGTCAAGGTTTCACTCGATGAACCGAGACCCGCGATGACCTTGCTGATCCAACGTGAAGATCGCGCCAAACGATCGTAATAGAGCGTATCGGGCAGGTCGGACGGGCGGTGATAACGCGGCGTGCGACCGCTCGACAAAAACAGGAATGGAACTCGGTTGTCCCGAAAAACGTCATAGTCCGAAAACGCTTGCGGGACATAGCCGGGAATGTTTTCGACGGCATGAATGCCGAGGCGCCGGACATCGAGACCATCTTCACGCGTGGCATCGACAATCGCGGACAAACCTCGTGCTTTTTCCGCTCCACACGCATACAACGTATCGGCCGTTCGGCGCCAAACCACGCCGCCGACGAGATCGAGCACAATGGCCAAACGAATGTTCGACAAGGTGCCGATTTCCCGAGGCAATTCCGCGACAAACCCTCGTGAGCCTTGCCTGGGCGTATTGAAATAAGGCGACTCCTCGGTATTGAAAAAAGCCACCGCTACGCCAAACTGCCGCGGCTTCATAGCCATGATGGACGGTATTGCCCCAAGCAATACAGCAACCGCCGAAGCATTGTCGTCCGCACCGAGAAGCATTCCTTCGGCTGTCGGGCCAATATGATCGAAATGCGCTCCGAGCACGACGACGCCTCGGGAAGCGTCGGGATCATCCGGCGGAATCCAGCCGAGAACATTATGCCCAAGCGACGAATCCGCAAGCGGTACGAGATGCGTGCCTAACGAAGGAAATGGTCCCACGCCAGCAGCTACGAGCGTAGATTCGAGATAACGCGCGGCTTTGGCATTGCCGTCAGTCCCCGGAAGTCGGCCCTTCCATTCAGGCTTGGCCAGCTCTTCGACGTGCGTACGAAGCGACGACGCCAAGGGATCCGTTATCGGAAAATCACGCCCGGACAATTCGCGCACGCCGAACTGATCAATGATCAGGAGCAGTGCGACGAGCAAAACGACAACGAAAGCAACACGTCGCCCTCGACGCCTAGGCCGCGATGTCGTTGGTGGAGGCGATTTTTCAGCCATCAAACTTCGGACACGATGACCGATAAAACGATGTTTTCACCGATCTCGGGCACTCGTTCGGCAGCGACACCGAAAACTCGATTCGTGATATCGAGGTGACCTCGATAAGCGCCGCCTTGGGTTTTATTCAGCAAATCAAGCCCCTCGACAGCCTTTGCATTCACTTCGGGCGCCATGGGCGCACCATAAGCTTTGCCATCCTTGATGAGAAATGCATACACGAGCGGGACTTTGACCCTTTTCTCGCGTTCGGTCGCCTTGGTCAGCTCCTGCTTGGCTGCTTCGTCAATGTGATACGCAAAGCGACGGAGCGACCAACCCGTTACGAACAAGCCTTTCGTTTGGCCTTCCTTGTCGCGAACGGCGTGCGCAATGACCCATTGATGCTCGGGGCCGGTCTTGGTGACACGAATTTCTTCCATGTCGCCCCAAGCCTCGACCGCGCCAGCATTCGGCTCGAGCGCTTTCTTCAAGTCAGGAAATACTTTGAAGATGGACTTCTGCGCGAGATTGTCAGGATCGATCTCGCTACGCAGCACGATGCCCGTAGGGTCCGCGAAAGAGAAAAAAGTGCTCTTCGAGGTGCGCAGATCCTCGGTGTTGACGCGCGAGCCACGCACGACTCGCTGCAAGCTGACGAGGTCCGTGCCGGGATCAGGATCGAGGTGCTCGCCCAGCTTCTTGGCGCCATCAGGCACGCCACGACGAAGTTGTGCAACCTCAGCCTTCGCGACGGGCACGATCTTCGTGAGCGCATCGGCAGCCATCTGCTCCTGGCGCTTCGGATCGGCACAGGCGACGAAAGTCGCAACGAGCACAGGCACAACGAGAGTAGCTACCGAGCTTGGCCGCATCAAAACCTCGTATCGCATCGGACGATGAAGTGCATGGTACTAGAATGTCTCGGGCGAGACGAAGACGATCTCGACACGCGCGTTACGCTTGCGATCACCGCCTCGCGGATCGACGACGGGCGCCGCAGTACCCGCTTGCACGACGCTGAGCGAAGGCACGCCTGCAGAGCGAAACGCAGCCGAAAGAGCTTCCGCACGGGCCTTGGCCGCCGCCTCGTCTTTGGGCGATGGATTCGCAGGGTCCTTTTCCTGATGCACGACGGCGGTCAGAGGAAATCCACGATTGGCCGCGGCAATCTTGCCAAGCGCTTCGATCTGGTTCGTCACCGTAGGCGAGAGTTTGTCACCGTTGAACACATCGCGAAGCGTAACAACGATGCCTCGTTCGTCCCGGAGCGGAGAAAACAAATGGGTAGCTGAGATCTCGCCCAGCAGTGCGTCTGCTCCGCCTGGAGCTCGCGAGACGGGCGTCATGGCGCGACGCATGCCGGTTAGTACAGACAAACACGCGGCACGAGCACGCGTGGCCAGATCGATCGGGGCATTACCACCGGCCGCGAGTGATTCGTTGGTCTTGGAAACGAACAGCTCCGCTTCGTCGAGCTGCGAAACGAGCGCAGAACGTTCCGGCGCGCCTACGGGAGCAACTCCCTGAGGAAGCGACGGCAGAAGAAGCCGAGCCCCCATGCAAAGCAGCTTGGCCTCGAGCACGAGCGACTTCGCCGCGGCCGTACGTGCAGCTTCACGCGGATGACCGGTGATGCCAGATGCCTGAATGGGCTGAGCGTCTTTCGACACGCGAATGCGAGCCTCGAGAGCAGTCACTTCCGCTGCTACACGCGCTTGTTCGGTATCGAGCGTGGCGATTTCAGCTTGCGTGGTGGCGAGCTGCGCGTCGGAATCTTTCGCGCCCGATTCAGCTCGTGCGATACGCGCGTAGACGAGCGCATGTGCGTAGGCCGCAATCGCGCGCTCAGCAAGGATCTGCGAGCCAGCGACGTCCCCTGCATCGAACGCTGCCTTGGCTTCCGTGCGAAGTTTGTCCGCGTGCGCGTAAGCCGTTGGCGCAAGCGCGCGAGCCTCTTTTGCGGCTGCACTTTCGTGCACGACATCGACTTCGGCGAACACCGCGGGCTTCGGAACGGGAGCGCAACCCCATGCGGTCAGGACAAACGCAACGACGGCGAGCCTCTTGTTGGCTTTCATTTCTTCTTCGCTCCGCCTGCGGGCTTGGATGCGCCCTTGGTTACGGCTGGTTTGTCTTTACCAGACGCGGGTTTGCCCTTGGCGGCCCCAGGTTTGCCCGCTGCTATACGCGCCTCTTCGGCCGCTGCAGCTTTTTCGCGCGCTTCTTTTTCTACGGCGAGGGCTCGCTCGAGTTCCGCTTCAGCTCGGCCTCGTCGAGCTTGCGTTTCTTCGAGCAGCGCGCGGGCTCGCTCGGCGCGGACGGAGGCTTCACGAGCCTTGTCCGCAGATGCGTTGGCAGCTTGTTCAGCCGCGGATGCGCGAAGCAAATCACGCGCGCTCTCGGCCCATTCGAGCGCCAAACCATCGAGCAAACGCGCGTGAACGACATCGCCCGAAGCGCGCGCACCATGCGCCCGTTCGAGCGCCTTCTTGGCTTGTTCGATGTCTTCAGCGACGACCTTTTTCGCGCGTGGATCCGACGCGTTCGCTTCGACGTCCTTCACGATTTGGAAGGCCGTGAGGCCATCACCTGGCGGAGGCGGCGGAACCTCGATGGGCGGGCCACCCGTACCGCCGCCATGAGCGAATGCCGGCGCAGCGGCAAATGTGGACAGGACAAACGCGAGAGGGACAAAGCGTCGCACCCAAGGCGAAGTAGCAAAGTGGGCGAGCGCAAGCAAGGAGGCGCGTGTGGAACGTGCAGCGAGCGGGCGAAATCGAGGGTCACATTCCTGCATATCCAGTGAAACACGATCCGTCGGACATGGGCGTGGCGGGAGCATCGCAGGCGGGAGTGACCACCATGGGGTCGGCGTCGTCCATGCACAAGCCGACGGCATTGGTCATGGGAAGTTCGACGCCGAATACTGTCATCTGATCGAGTTCGCAGCGACCGGTGCCGCAATCGGCGTCGGTGCAGCAATACTTAGCGCACTTTTTCGCGGTGGGATGACAACGCATTCCGGCTGCACACAATGGCCCCACATTCAAATCACAAGCTTGGCATAACGTGGCCAACGTGTTCGATGACGAAAAACACGCAAAGGAGCCGGGATACGCGATGTCACACCAATCATCCATGGCGCAGCCATTGTTCGTCACGGGATTGCATCGATCCGCGGGCGGGCACTTGTCGGCGCACTTGGTATTCATGCATTGGGTTAACGCGCCAAACGTTTGCTTTAGCGAACCGTCGATCTCCGTGCATTCGGGAGGGCTGGGGAGGAGGTTGTTGACGCAATAATCCAAACACGTTTCGTTCTTGACGCAGTCGGCCACTTCCGGGCAGCACTGCGCGTGCAAACAATCATCGCATGCACCAAGAAAAACCGGCTTGCTGCAATCAGCTTGCTGAACCGATGCGCAATTGAGATTGAGTTCGCAGTCCTCGGAGAGGTCGGAGCATCCGGTGGCCCACAAGAAAAGGCCGAGCACCGAAATAACAGTCAGGGACAGGACGGTCGACAAACGCATGACTCACCTAGAAAGTGCCCGAAATGGTCCACCCGGCCAAACCCGGCGAAACGACCGGAGCCCAGCGCACGTCCACACTTCCCGAACGCTCGGCAGGCTTCGGCTCGGGCCAGAGCAAATAAACGCCGGCACCAGCGAGCGCTCCCGCCCCGACGACGAAACTGACGACAGATACAGTGCCAAAGGCATCGCCTGACTTGGTGGCCGAAGCGAGCGAATCACAATCGGTGGCGAATTGTGGGGCGCGGTTGGTGCCGCAATATCCACCCCCGGCGAGAATGCCGTCGCGAAGTTCTTGCGCATCGCCTTTTTTGCTCGCGCGTATTCCCGCAAAGGTCGCTCCGAGCACGATACCGAGCCCGCCTCCAGCCGCCATAGCGATTGCAGGAATTTTGCTGCGCGGTGGAACTTCGACCGGCGGCGGCCTTTCAAGCGACGTGATATTGACGACGAGCCTCGCAGCGCCCTCCGCCCATACTTTGCTTTCCAATGGAAGCCGTCCGCTCGCTTTGATCGTAACGACATGATCCCCAGGATCAATGTAAACAGGTTTGCCCCATAATTCCTTCGACAGGACCGTGCCATCGCGACTGACTTCCAATCCCGGAAGCGAGGCAATGTTCGGTCCGACGACGATCGTCAACCTGGCAATCCGCGGTTCGAGCGCATCGGCACGTTTACGAGAGACGGCCTCGCGGTCCTTTTTGCCCGCCTCCGCGGCTGCATTCGCCACAGAATTATATTGCTCGTAAGCGCTCGCCAACCGTCCGAGTTTTTCGTAACACTCGGCCAAACGAAATTGTGTTCCCATGCCGGGATCCAATTCGAGCGACTGGGCGAATTTTTCACAAGCGTCCGCATATCGCTTGGCGCTCATGAGCTTCATGGCCTCGTCGAAGGCCACCTGCGCTGCTTTTTCATTCGCATCTGCATACGCAGGCACACCCGATAGCGCCACTGCAGACGCCACGAGTATCGATATCGATGCGAGACGACAATACCGGTTCATTTACGGTCCATCCCAAATGGATCAGCGGTCGGAGCAGGGCTGGCCTTGGTGCGCTTCGTCGAACGGGGAGACGATGTCGCCGACACCGTTACGCTGGGCATGGCAGGCTCCGCCGATTCCACCGCCGCAGTTGTATTCGATTCGACAGCGAATGCAACTGGTGCTGCCGATTGCATGGCGACCACGGCAGACGCAGCCGACGCTTCGACCGATTCCGACGACGATCGGCTGGTCAATATGCCCACCACAATAGCCACACCAGTCAACAATGCGCCCACCGCAAGCAGCACGATGGCCATTGGAAAGCGCCGCTTGGTCCCCGCAGCCGTGGCTCCCCACGCCCCCGGTGCAGAACCAGGTTGCGCGAGCGTCTCATCGTTCATTCGCTCGGAAAAACCACCCACCGGCGTGATCAACTTGTTGCCCGTCGACGATGACGCCAATGGATTGGGAGCTGGAATCGATATCGGTGCCACCACGGGCATGGGCGTGATCGACACAGGATCCCTTCCCCGCACAACCGCAGTATTCGTCGATGACGACGAGCGCAATGCAACGGGCGCTTGCACCAAACGCGTGATTCGATCGACCGAGTGCGCAGAATGCGGTCCCGCAAAAGGTGCCAGCGCTCGGGCCAATTCACCTACGTTTTGCGGGCGCATACTCAGATCGTGCTGCAAACAGCGCAAAATGGTCGCTTCAAGCTCCAAAGGCAGCCCCGGAACGATTTGCGATGGCGGAGTGGGCGGCCGAGAAAATACCACCGCCACCACTTCGGTCATCTTTTTGCCCTTGAATGGCAGCTCGCCCGCGATGAGCTGATACAAAATGACGCCCAATGCCCAAATATCACTACGCGCGTCCACATCGCGACTCGACTCCATTTGCTCGGGCGACATGTAATGCGGTGACCCCAATACCGCATGCGTTTTCGTGACGTCCATTTCCTCGCCCCCAGGATCCTTGATTTTGGAAATCCCGAAGTCGAGCACCTTCACGCAATGCGTTCCATCCGAACGAAATGTCAAAAATAAGTTCGCAGGTTTGAGATCGCGATGCACGATTCCGTGCGCATGAGCCTCGGCCAACGCTTCCATGGCCTGCAACAAATAATCGATCGCCACATTCGCAGGCAGTCGCGTGGTTTGCTTGAGCACCGCACCGAGGTCGGAGCCTTCGAGGTACTCCATGACCAGGAACGGCGTGCCATTCGGCAAACGACCTACGTCGTGCACTTGAGCGACATGCTCGCTCTTCAGCCTCGATGCCGCTCGCGCCTCGCGCAAGAACCGCTCGACGGACTCGGCATCCGTCAACGCCTCCGGGGACAGAAACTTGAGCGCCCGCGGCTCGAGCAGCTCCAGATGCGTCGCCGCAAGCACCACCCCCATCCCGCCCGCGCCAATCTGCCGCTCGATACGGTACTTACCCGCAACGATTTCGCCGGACAAAAAAGGGGATGTTACGGGACCCATGGTTTCTGAAGCTCGCTCCGCCCTAGGCTACAAGATACGGCGCGGAAAGCCAAGCAAACGGCAGTCATGATCGCGCCCAAGCCGAATGGCATCCGCTTCCATCCGACATGAACAAGAGATCATGATGCGCGCTGGCCAAAAACGGTTTGGCCGGACGCGAGGCAATGCATGGTTTTGCGAAGACAAACCTCGACGAGGCTCCAAGACGAACCCATCGCGACTTCTACTTTTGCAAGAAGTTCTTGATCGACCAGTCGATCTGTTCGGCCTGACGCTCCATCTGCGCTCGCTGCCCACCCGCTTCCACGATGAACACGCGATCATCGGTCACGAACACCGCGAGCCGATACAGATACGGTTCGTCGCCTTCGTCGTGGCCAAACCGCAACTCCGTACCAGTCAAACCACCACGGTTTTTCACGTCGCGCTTTTCGAGCAGCGCGTAACCACCAGAGTCACGCATGCGGTTCTCGATCGCCCGCACCCAAAACGCTCGCTCACCTTTCGGATTGTTGTCGAACGCGCGAATTCCGATGACGACTCCATCGGCCGTCGTGGCGCGATACTCGCTCGAACTGTACCGATCCTCTAGCTCGACAAACCCTGGGGGTGTGGCCGGGACAAACTGGCGGCACGATGCACACGTAGCGAGCGCCAGAGCTGCCAGCAGAACGCGAGTGAAAGCGAAAATGTTTGTGCTCAAAGGTTTCATGACGTTCTCCTTCACAGCGCTAGCAAGCGTCCAAGACCCATCTCGTAGAGCCAAGGAACAGGCAAGTTGAAGGGACGTTTGCCCAGCTCGGCAGCCGATCGCGGTTGGAACACGACCGTGATCGTCGAGAACGTGGCTCGGTCGCGAAGAAACTTCATGCGCCCTTCGAGCCGTTCGATGGTCAACGCGACGCGCTCGAGTTCGCGCTCGATCTGAATGGATTCCTCGACCTTCGAAGCCTTGGCGAGAAGCTGTTCCAAACGATCACGCACAGCTCGCGCGTTCTTCAAACGAATGTCGACGTCGTTGAACTCTTCGGTGACGTCCTCGACTTGCACGTCGCGACTGAGCATGTCGCCAAGCTTTTCGATGCGACGCATCGCTTCATCGAAACGTGATGCGGGAACGCGAATCGTGATCGTTCGGTCGTCGCGTTTGGACAAGAAACCACCGAGCAGATGCGCGAGGGACTCGACTTCAGCGAGCGAGTTTTTGACTTCGTACACAGCCATCTGCACACGTCCGGTGTACACGAGCATGGGTGCACGAATGACGGCGACGCCATCTGCTTCGCCCTTCTTGCCGGTCGCTGCGGCAGCACCAGACGGAGCCTGAGCAGGCGCAGATTCTTCACGCTTTTTGTCTGCGGGAGATTCTTTCGCTGGAGCCTGAGACGCTGGAGTTTGGAAGGACAATCCCGGTGCAGGAGGCTCTGGTGGCGGAGGTGGAGCCGCTGTTGTCTTCGCGAGCGTTGCTCCTTCGACACGAATCGAATTGCCATCGACCGCGCTATCGAGCTCGCCACCGCTCCACATGTCGGGCTCGCCTGAGGCGCTGGCATTAACCACCTCGACCGCCTCGAAACCGCGTGTCGACGGGTCCATCGATGCTAGCTCCGCAGTCGTCACTTGCCCGATGGCATCCCCCATTTTGGCTTGATATTGGGGCGATCCGCCCTGGTACGCAGCGCAGCTCGAAGGCAGCATGAGCAAGGCGCATGAGAGCGCGACAAACCTTTTGATCTGCAACATATTCGTTGGTCCTGCAGCGATCACCACGCGTGCGCGAGGCGTGGCTACGGTACACGGATCAGCACGAAAAACGGAAGCGGATCGGATTGCTGAAGTGACTCATTCGGGCCCGTCAGGCTCAAGACGCTTGGCGCGTTCGAGCTCACGCACCCAGTACGACACGCCTGCCAAAACGCCTGCAACGGCGGCAGCCACGAGCGTCGCCTCGACGAGATCTGGCACGGCGATGGCTGTTAGCACAGCGATGAACTGCACGGTGGTAGCGAGTTTGCCGGGGATGTTGGCGCTTGCCGCAGCCTTACGAGCGCCGCGAAATTTGCGGCTGAAGAGCACCCACAAGAGCAGTGGTGCTTCGAGGATCTCGCGAGAGAGCAATGCCGGCAATGCCCACGTGGGCATCTTGCGGTGAAAAAGCAAAGTGATGACCACAGTCGTCGCAAAGACCTTGTCCGCAACGGGATCCACGACCGCACCAACGGCCGTCACCTGGCCCGAACGACGAGCGAGAAACCCGTCGAGGACATCAGTGATCGCAGCCGCGAGGAGCACCGCCAGAGCCGCATGCACGTCTTCGACGACGAACGGAAACAGCACTGCGAGCGGCAAACGCAGCGCGCTCAGCACGTTCGGCAGCAGCGCAAGGTCTGCAAATCGATATTGCGGCATCCGGCGACCCGCGAAGCTCAGCTCGCGCGTACCGACAACACCGGAACGTTGCTCTTGCGCACGATTTTCTCCGCAACGCTACCGAGCAGCAGATGAGCCAATCCCTTACGCCCATGCGTTCCCATCGCAATCATCGACACGTTCAGCTCGTCAGCTACCGCAAGAATCTCCGTGACCGGATCACCTTCACGAAGCACTGCCCTGAGGTTGCCTTCCTGTTGCGCGAGCGCACTGACGGCACGTTCCGCTGCGGCAGTCACTTCCGTGTGAAAACCAGGCATCAGCGACGGTTCGAGTCCAGGATATGTGTACACGGGCAATTGGTAGACGTGGACAATGACGACCTCCGCGCCCATGCGAGACGCAAGGTCTTTGGCCATGCCAAGCGCTTTCATCGAGGCAGCCTCGAAGTCAATCGGCACGAGGATCACATTATTTTCCGTCGCCATAAATGGCTCCTTTCCCGATATCCCGGTTTCGGGGCGGGATGCCCGAGGCGATCCGAAACCCCCTGAAGGCGAGTGTGACAAACGGGAGGTTGCAGGGTTGTCGATGTTCGCGCAAGAGTCCTTTTGGCGCGACCTCATCAAATCGCCATCCACACGGCTACACGTTCGTAACGGAAGACGCATGGTTTCGCACAGTGGGAGTGAGTATGTTTACGGCATGAGTGATTCCTACCGAGATCGGATCGTGACGGACGCAGCACGCATTGCAGAAATCGCCCGGAGCGTTAAACGAGTGGCTGTGCTGGGCATCAAGACGGAGGCGCAATCGGGACAGCCATCGTTTCGGGTACCGCAATATCTTGCGGCAGCGGGTATCGAAGTGGTGCCGGTACCGGTGTATTATCCCGACGTCACGCAGATTTTGGGCCGACCTGTTTATCGGCGGCTGGTGGATATCCCTGGCGACATCGATATCGTGAATGTCTTTCGAATGCCGCACGACATTCCGCAGCACGTGCCCGATATCCTGGCGAAAAAGCCTCGCGTGGTTTGGTTTCAATCGGGCATTCGTAATGACGAGGTGGCCGAGCAGCTTGCGCGCGAAGGAATCGAAGTCGTGCAAGATCACTGCCTGATGGTCGAGCATCGCCACGCGACCTGAACGCTCGCGGGTAGATCAATCCACGCTCACCATTTGCAACGATTTGCAACGATTTGCAACGATTTGCAACGATTACGCCGAGGGCAGGTTTTGCCTGTTGACGCCGCAGCTCAATCGCTGGAATATCGACGGTGGCTTGCACGCTATTCGACGCTATCGGAGAGAATTCATGAAATATCGCTTCGTCTCTTGGCTTCTATGTTCGATGCCCGTGTCCGCAGCCCTTCTTGGCGGCTGCGCTTACGAGCCTCCCACGGCAACCCCAACCGGCGCTGGTGGAAATGGGCAAGGCGACGGTCTCCATGAGCTCAGTCGACCCTCCTACGTCTGTGTGGATGGAGAACGCGCTGTCTACGTGTCAGACTTAGAGAATCATCGTGTGATGAAGTGGGTGAAGGGCGCCAAAGAAGGGATTGTCGTAGCGGGTGGAAAGGGTCAAGGGAAGGATCTGTCACAGTTGTTATATCCTGGCGGAGTACGTGTTGATGCGGCAGGTAACGTCTATGTGGCAGACTCGTGGAATCATCGAGTGATGCGCTGGTGTCGTGGGGCGACACAGGGCACTGTCGTGGTGGGTGGAAACGGGCGAGGAGAAGGAGCAAATCAGTTCAATGGTCCCGTCGGTTTGTCCTTCGATCGTCATGGTCATCTCTATGTCGCTGACTACAGTAATCATCGAGTGCAACGATTTTCACTTGAAAAGAACTGAATAAAGAACATTTCCTTGTCTCTCTCTCTCTCTGTAAATAGGAATAAATACTTAGTTGCTCGCGCGCGCGACCAGAAAACCGTTTCTGGTGGTGGTCGCGGCGACTAAAGTTTAGCCATGCACGAACAGGGCAAGTCCACTGGCGACAGAGAGACGCAGCAGTGGACTCGACGAGGCCCTTCGTGTGCCACGGTCACCAGGACGGTTTTCTGGTCGGTAGGGACGAGGCCTTGCCGAGATGGTTGTCATCGAAGAGAAGAAGGTTACCCACGGAAAAAAAATTCGAGAAAAACCGCGATAAACCCCGGTATTTTTTGAAAAAAATGCGGTTCCCATAAACCGCGAAAGTCAGACCTTCTGTTAGGTTTTACAAAACGGCAAAAACCGCGGTGCTGCGAAATGGCAGTTGGAACACAGCAAACCGCGGTTTGACGAAGGGAAATTCGACTTTCACCGCGGTTTTTTATGTTGAAACCGCAGTTTTTTTGAACCGCAGTTTTTATCGTTCTATAAAACCTAATA
>CAZETM010000228.1:0-12348 GCA_964514885.1 uncultured Polyangium sp.
CTCTTGACGAATACTCCGCTGAGATCACTCAGCGCGCCTCACCCCGGTGTGCTAGGGTCGCAGCCGTGACGTACCTGCTCGCTCAAGCCAATGTGGCCTATGCTTTGGCACCTGTCGATGATCCGCTCATGGCCGACTTTATTGCGCGAATCGACGAGATGAACACGCTTGCCGAGCGCAGTCCAGGTTTTGTCTGGCGTTATCTCACGGATTCACGCGATACATTGCAGCGCGAATTCGATGACCCGCGAGTGCTTTTCAATATGTCGGTTTGGACAACCGTCGAAACGCTCCACCATTACACCTATGGTACGGCGCACGCTGAAGTCTATGCGGCACGTCGCCGATGGTTTACAGGCGAAAAGGCAGTCGTGGGAGGTCACGCTCTTGTAATGTGGTGGATACCCGAAGGGATATGGCCGACCGCGGCCGATGCCAGGGAAAAGCTGACTTTCATTGCGGATCGAGGACCCACGGCGGAGGCGTTTTCGTTCAAAAGACGCTTTCCGCCCCCGGGCTTGTAGAACCGATCACTTGAACTGGGTCTTGCCCCGGTACGTATCGCCGTCCTTCCATGCACTCAGCATTTCCTCTACGATTTGCCCGTCCATGGCCGTAATCTTCAGCGTGACGGATTTGGCGCCCACGCCTTTGGCCGCTACGAAATAGTTATCGTCGGAGCGAGTCATTTCTACCCATTCGTCACCGCGCTTGAACGATACCATTTTTATGGGCACGCGATGGTTGCGCACTTGAATTGCCGTCCAATGAATCGAGCTCGTTTTCTTCACCCGCAACTCGAGCTCGCCCGTCACCGCACACGGGACCGGCTTCCAAGTCACTTCGGCCTTGCCCACTTTCGTTCCGGCAATCTTCAAGAATGCAGGCTTGTTGATCACCAACCGATCGGCGGGACAATCATTGCAGCGATCGGCTACCATGACCACGGCAGTTCCTTCGGAACCGGTAATCTCGAGGCATTGCCCACAGGCTCGAATGCTGTCGTACACCGCATTGGGTGCCGATAACACCGCCGCTTCGCGCCCGAACGTCAACGAGCAACTTCCGCGAGCATTGGCATCGTAATATACCGCTTCGCCTTTGGTTGCTTTCACTTCTGGCTTCGGCGGCTCAGGAGGTGGTGCAATCGGAGTCGGCGGGGCCTCTGGCGGCGGAGCGGCTGGCGTGGGCGGCGGTTCTGGCGCCATTGCCACCGGTTCTGGAGTCGGCGTAGGCGTCGCGGCCGGCAAAGGGGTTGGCGCGGGCGCTACTGTGGTCTCCGGTGTTGCCGATTTCGCAGGCGGTGGTGGCGGGGGAGCCGAGCCGCAGGCTACGGCCAAGAGTGTCGTCGAGGTCAGGGCGAAAATTGTCGCAAGTATACGGGTTCGCACACACGCACCATTAGCAGGGAATTTTTATGCGCGTCAAGAGGATCTTTGGTGTCGGGCGCGAGCATATGACCGCGGCTTGGTGTATACACTCGGCCTCAAATGTCCAAGCACCACACTCCTCTCGGCGATTCTCACAACTTCGGCCGCCGAGTCACCCAGCGCGAAGGCCGTATCGTCAAGCCCCGCACCGTGTTCTGGGAATGGCTCGTCCTGTCCGCGGACAGCCCACTACGTCGATTTTTTACCGAGGCCGCCGAGCAGGATGGGCTCGGCTCCGACATGTTCGGCTTCCTTCCCGACCTGAAGTTCGTATCGCCCAAAGCTCGAGACGGTGGCGAAGTGGAGCGGGTTCAGCTCGAACCTTTGCCGACGCTTTCAGCCGACCAAAAACGCGATCTGGCACGAATCGTCGGCCGTTCGCTCGCACTTTGGAGCTGGCTTGGCGTGGCTGATCTGCATTGGGAAAATATGGTGCTCGGCTTGGACAAACAAGGCCGCATCATCCTCGCGCCGCTCGATATCGAAATGATCCTCGCCGATTTGTCGCTCCCGACAGAAACGAAGCTCTTGCCCGATGCCGATCCGGAATATGCAGCCATTTGTCGTCACGCAGCGGGCGTTCGGCGAGTGCTTCCGTATGTTGGCAAGCCTATCGATCCAGCCGATCTGCTGGCCATTCTGAGCGCGTATCACACGACGCTCGTTTTTCTCGATCGCCACGCTTCCAAGATTGCCGAGGTATTCGCAAATCTGCCCGAATTGCGCGAGATGCCTATTCGCGTATGTTTGCGCGGAACCGACGAATACGTGCAGGAAGACTTCGAGTCGTTATGGCCGCCGCTGCTCGACGCCGAAGAAGTACAGCTCGCTCACGACGACATTCCTTATTTCTTCCGCTTGTACGGAAAACCGGGCATTCATTATTTCGGCAATCGCGAGCTTACGAAGGTCATTACGCTGCCGCTTCAAGGTGACGTGCCGCAGCTCGATCCGATCCTGGAGGTTTCGCAGGGTTTTCAATCTTCTACGCGCAAAAAACTACGAGAAGATGGCCTCTTTACAGTGATCGGCGCTTTCGACCACAAGTCGTTCGTTGGCAAATTCAGCGAGGGAGACCTCCACGTTACATTCGAGAAACGTTCGCTCGTGATCAACCTGCCCGACGGTGAAGAGCTGGAGTCCGAGCGTAACCTGAGCACGTTCGTCGGCTGTGTGTATTTGCCTTGTCGGTGTGGCGAAGTGCTTTCGGTTTTCGTGCCGAAAGTCACGGTGTGTGATGCCCCGAGGCGTTGAGCCATTATTTTCGCGCCCAAGTCCTCGTGACGTGGTAGTCTCGCCAAACTGTGACAAGTCCTGCCTGTGAAACCTGTCGGCGACCCAAGGTTGCCTGCGTTTGCGATCGAATCGTTTCCTATCTGACGGCCCGTCGGGTGCTCATTCTCCAGCATCCGCAGGAGCAAGACGCATTGCTCGGCTCGGCGCAGATTGTCGTGGCCAGTTTGCCGCAAGCGAAGCTCGTGGTGGGCCTGAGTTGGCGTAACTTGGCGCATGCGCTGGGCGAGGAAGAGGTGGACGTGCGCAAATGGGCCGTACTTTTCCCCGATCGCGAGGCCGAGGGAGATCGAGTTACGACTCGGAAAGGCAGCCCGCTCGAGCCCGCCAAGCTGGATGGCATTATCGTAATCGACGGCACGTGGTCGAAAGCGAAGACGCTTTGGTGGCGCAATCCGTGGCTCAATAAGATGAATCGAATGAATCTCGAGCCGAAGCAGCCATCGATTTACGGAAAGTTGCGGCACGAGCCCAAGCGTGAATACGTCTCGACGCTCGAGTCGGTCGCGGCGGCGCTCACTTTATGTGGCGAGTCCCCGGAAGTCGAGAAAAGTCTTCAGCGCGTGTTTCGTACGTTGGTGCAGCGCGTGCGGGATGCGAATCTACCGCCGGAGGAGCGTAAATTGCCGCGCAACACACGTCCTCCGCGCAAGGATCAGGAAACGGGGCCGGAAACGCCCGAGGAATGATTTGCGGACTCAGCGCCCGCGGCGTCTACGCAATACCATTACCAATGCAATGAGCAAAACGCCGGCATTGCCTGGTTCGCCGCCAAAAGAACAACCTCCACCACTTTTGGCCGGCTCACTCGTAATCGCTGGAGCCGGAGCTGGAACTGGCGCGATTGCAGACGCCGATGTTGGAGGAGCGGCGCTGGGAGCTGAAGCTGCGCTAGCCGATGCTGACGCGGCAGGTTTCGGGGGCAATTCGCAACGCAATTTCGCGCGCCATTTGAGCGGCAAGTGGTCGAGTTTCGCTTCGACGCACTTTGCATCGAGGTAGAGCATCTCGCCCCCTTCGATGACCATTCTTTTGCAGTCATCGCCGGCTTTTTTGTTCCGACACTCGCTGACGCCTTCGCCTTCGGGTGGAACGAGGTCGCCTCGGGCGACGGGGGTGTAGAGCAAAATGGCGATGGCGAGTAAACGGATGATGGGCAAGAGCGGCATGGTATTGGGCAGTCTATCGGAAATGCCGCTCGGGTGGGAGTGATTTCGTTACGTTCGCAAGAGCGTGTTCGTCAGGGGCTACAATCGCCCGGCTGTTGCTCGGACACGAAGATGACCTCGCCATTCCACGTACACTGGACACTCACGCTCGGGTTGGCGGATGCATTGAGCGCGCAATTGGCGAGCGCATCCTCGCAGAGAATATCCTGCGTAATGATGAACGGACCTCCATTTGGATACAGATCTGGCTCGCACATGTATCCTTCGTATAGACCGAACCCAGCTTTGCCTTCGCATCCATTGGGTTGTGGGGGCGGCTCTTCAGGATTCGGCGGCGTAGGCGTCGTGCACGACGTCGCGACCATACTCGTGTGGGAGTATCCCATATTGGTGGCGCAATTGGAAGTCGAAGCGAGGTCTGCGCCGATGACGAAATCACTGACGGCATAACAACCATGAAATGATGCGGCTGGTTGCCCGACGTATTGCTCGATGTTTGCCAGCAATTCCGGCGTTTCGCAACCGCTCGTGGGATCCTGGTCCGGATATTCGTACCCGCATCCGAGGAAGACTCCACCTTGTTCATACGATAAAGTCGTCGTGGGCACGCCGGCCGGAGCATTCACCGATTGTGCGTCGTAACCGTGCGCGATGATGGACACGATTTGCGTTGCCGGTCCTGCGGTCACGTTCCAATTCGTTGCCGAATACGACGAGAGGAACAGCTTCACCGGGCCGGGCCGATCGATATGCACATTCGCGGGACCTTGAGTATTCGTGGCGTCATTGTATGGATCGTACAAGCCTACGACGTGCAATTCGACTCCGTTGCAAGCTCCAGGGCCGCTATTTCCAGGCGAAATGATATTGCTCGGCGATTCGCCCTGGTCGATGACCGTGCTCGAATCACCCTGATTTTGGTCTTGCCCAGCGATGATGATTTCCGGCGCGCATGCGGCTGTGCCGAGCGCAAGGACGAGCGAACCGAAAGCGAGTATTTTAGTCTTCATGGTGTTTTCTCACCCTTCTTTCATGATGCGAGCCCGTTGGGATTCACTACCGCCCAGCGTGCGCGCAATCGATTCATGTTAGAAGCAGTGGTCGTCCGAAAGCAAGGCATAACGCATTGGCTCGTCGCGATGATCTTGCGAGGTAGCTGCCAGACGTGAATTGGCGTGCTCGTGCAAACTTGTATCCATGTCGCTGGCGGATTTGTTATGCTCGAGCAAGCGAAGGAGCTTGGTCATGAAGAAGTCGTCGGTTTTTTACGTGTTGGTTTGTTTCGGGGCGCTTTCGATGTCTGCCTGTACGGAAACGAAAAATGAAGCCACTGGGGGCGCCGGTGGTGAAGGGCAGTGGGGCAATGGCGGACAGGGTGGCAGCACATCGAGTGGTGGTGGCAATGGGCAAGGAGGCTCGGTGTCGAGCAGTTCGTCCTCCAGCGCGAGCAGCTCGGGGGTAATGCCGGATCCGTATGAAGCGGCGCGGCAAGCTTGCGTGGACCATATCAATACGTTGCGAGCGACGAAAGCGCTGCCGCCATTGCAGCGTTGGAAAGAAGCGGAGCCGTGTCTGGATCAACAAGCCACGTGGGACCAACAGAACAACCAGCCTCATGGCTCGTGGGGCATGGGATTGTATCCGTCATGCAATGGTTCGGGGCAGAATGAATGCTTGGGCCATGGCCCGGACGGAATTACGCAATGCCTCGATCAAATGTGGGACGAGAAAAACCTAGCAGGCTGTTCGGGATGCGATGCCTGCTCGGACGCATACAACCCGAATTGTCCGAATTGTGATTTCTTTGGCCAGCAGACGGGTGACGTTTGTGGCCATTACGTGAACATGAGCGCCAAATACTTTACGAAAGTGGCGTGTGGATTCAGCCCGGTGGGCGGCTGGAACGCGATTAACTTCCAGTGAGCCAAGGACGAGCGCGAGACTTTTCCGTGCTGGTCGAAGCGACCCAGTAGCGCACAGCTATTTGAGTTCGATCATCGTTTTCGCATCGAGCCCGGTCAGTGCATCGCGCACGACAATCGTCCAATGTCCCTTCGTATCATTCTTGGCAAACGTGAGGCCAAACGCTCCGGCGCCTGCACGAGCCAAAAGCCGTTGGCTGTATTCGATGCTCGGGTGACCATTCGGATCCGTCACGGTCACGTGTAGCGGAAACAGTGCATTGATATCGCCGCCTTTGCCCATGACCCGCACGGCGAACGGCATTTCGACGCCCACGGACGCTTTCGCCGGCGAGGTCAATTTGATTCGGTTAGGTATCGCGGGAAGAAAAGCAACGATGCGCCCTTGCCATTTCGGTACGGGGAGCACGAATCGCATTTTGCCGTTCTGCACCTGTACGGGCAGCGCCTTGTGCGCGAGAACGTCGAAAGGGATTCGCCCATCGTTTGGCCGGACAATCTGAGCCTGCACCACTTGCGTTCCGTAACCCATTTGCGCCGCAAGTGTGTCGTCTTCGAATTGAGATGTCCGGTAGGTGAGGTATTCCGCGCTGGTCATTTGGTGATTGACGTAGAGGTACGGAGCCCCCGCAGCCTCGAAACGACGTAGCGTGATATGCGGATCGTCGCAATCCACCGGAGGCTCGATCAGAGTGCTGAACGCTGCTTTGGTCTGGGCGATGGGGGGCAGCAGCCCTGCATCGTAAATCGAGGTGCCACCGATCCGCATATTCAGCCTGATTGCCCATTCGATCGGCAGTGCTTGGCCCGATGGTTGGTCGAGGATGACCTTGCCGCCCGCCTGGGCATAATTCTCCAGCAGATTCGCGGTCGACTGTTTGAGCCAGCTCGTTTGGGCGACAATGACCGCTTCGTATTGCGCAATTTTCACGGTGTCCAATTCATCCGGACTTACCGGCTCGACGTCCACTTTGGCCTGCAAGAGGTCCATGAATGGATAGAGCAGCTCGTAGGAGCTGGTGTGTTTGTACAGGAGCTGCTCGAAAGGAACGAGCAAGGCTGCGCGTTTTCGAGCCGGCTGTAGCTCGGCGAGCAATTGGCCATACTCCTTAGATATTGCGCCGAAGGTCGCCATGGCCCGGATACCGCCGGGGGTTGCAATGTCATGATTGAAATATTGGATTCCTTTCGCACCACCGGCGAGCATCAGCCAGCCGTAATGTTCGTAGATGGCGGATGCCTGTTTTCCCTCGTATCCGCTATCGGGCATGATCCATTGCTCGCGCCCGCGATTGCCCATACGCGCCGATTCGAGCCACCAGATATGCGCCAGCGGCTGCTGCCACAACTGGCTGTAATAGTAGAACGAGATCAGCGAATAACCCTTGTCGCCCGTGAAATAAGGCGGATACTGCGCTGATTGAAGCTGCATTACGGGAATTTGCATTCCACCGGAAATCTGACCGACGATTCCTTCGCCTTGGGTATTGTCCCGCATGGCTTGGCTTAGACGTAATGCCGTGTCTCCGTGGATGTCCTCGCACCAATAACGATTGAGTTGCACCCACGGATCGTCGTCGGCAATGATGCCCGGCGCTGGAGGCGTGACTCGGCCCAGGTCGTTCGAATCGTCCAGGCCGGCAGGACGCGGTGGATCGAATCCATAACGAGCGCGGAAACCATCGACTGCGAATTGATTGTAATCGATGCCGAACCACTGGCTATAATCGTCGCTGGTCACGGCTCGACGGCGAAATGCTGGGAAATGGTTGTCAAAAGCGATTTGCTGACCAAAATCCTCGGCTTCCATTTGCCGTCGATAAGGATTGGCATAACCCTTGGCGATGCGTTCATTGCCACGCGCTTCGACGGCCATGATTTCGCCATTGGCTGTTCGTCGCCAGGAATCGTAACCAGGCGGGGCAGGTGCATGGGCCGATTCGCCTATTCGACGCACGGAAAAGCTCATGCCGTGCCATAACGCGAGGTCCCGTCCCGTGGCGTAATCGTCGGTGAATTGTGGCTCGAGGTGCTGCGTGGCGAGCCAATCGAGCAAATGCGTCGTGCGTTTGGCCGACGGCGACGCAGTGGCCCATAACGCAACATGCGTACCGCTATGGTCGGGCTCGTGAGCAACGCGCAGGTCGCGGTTGAGCGTGAGCGCTCCGGGCAAAAATGCAACGGCCGGATCGATCTCTGCGCTGAGCGTTATTCCCGCGGCAATGGCAATGGCGACTTTGTAGGTCCCGCGACGCAATGCCCCGAGGTCGACGTAATTGAGCAGAATATCTGATTCTTGAGCGGGTGCGATCAACGGCCCCACCCATTTCGTGAGCAACGTGTTGCCATCTTTGACCGTGAGCACGGCGCTTGTTTCGATCGGCACTTCACCTCCCGATTTCATCCGCAAATAAATCGGTACGATGTCCCCGCGAACAAAAGTGCTCCGGATGTCGTCTTCTCCCAGTCGCAATGATGCCGTAAAGGACAACGATTCTTCTGGCAAGAGTGCGGCGGAGGGAATAGCGACCGGCGCTCCAGACCAAGTAGCCAAGCGATAAGCATTTCGCAGCAGCCCTTCCTTGGTCGGAGCCATAGCGTCGGGCATGAAGATGAACCCGCTGTGCGGCACGTCCGAGCGGAAGTTGACCAAGCCTACGCCACAATACTGATTTGTCGGATCGCTGAAGAAACACGCTGCCAAGCCCTGGTGGATGACCGGCCGCGGTAGCGAATTGACGGACTCGAGGCCCCAAAGCATACCCGCAGGAGTAAGTGTTGGGTTTTCAGTACCGTAAAAGGTTCGCGGATCGGTCGACAAACCAAGCATTTGTTGTTGCGGTATCGTGCCTACTATGATTTTGGGTCCGATATCGCTCTGCGCGACATACATGGGCACATTCGACAACCAAACGACGCGTCCACCGGCTTCGAGGTAATGGGCCAATAGACAATCATCATAAGGCGGATAAATGATTGACGTTGGCGCAACGCCCATGGCAAACACCACGCTCGTCCCAATTGCTTGGTTCGTGGCGACTTGCTGTTCTAGCCAGGCCTTCAATTCAGGGACGTTTTTTTCGGCAAACCCGCGACGGACAAACCAACGCGCTACGCCGCCCGGGTCATCGACCCAATGCGCATCGTAATCATGGTCGTGAAACACGATTTTCGTCGTAATCGTGTGGTCGGCAGAATCCGCCCAGGCCGCAGTCTGCGCAGATAGCAAGTAAGCCGCAACAAAAGGCACCGACACACGCATGGCGCGGTTTCTCCTCCCCAAAGGTAGCTGACAATGTGTTATATGTTACACGTGAGCGCTGTCAAGCATGAGGCTGTAGAGGAAAATGCGACATTCACGGCGAAATGGGGGATTGTCCCCAGCGTTGTGGAGGCAGGCTGCAGGAGAGGAGGACCAGCTATTCAAATGTTAGGTCTTAGTGTGAGGTCATGCGATGAAACTGCGTGGGTGTCGAGATTGGTAATCATTCTTATGAATATGGATTGACGCGAGCGTCTTGGAGTCAATTTATGACGAAATTGATGCTTGCCATTGGCCTTGCGGCGGCTCAATCCTTATAAACGTGTCGCGCAGGTCCGTGATCATTGGCCTGTCGAAGCTGCTTGCCAACGGAGCCCGCCCGCATGACCCTGCATATTGATTTGCTCGATCCGGAAGTCCGCGCCAATCCCTACCCGATGTATGCGAAACTGCGTCAGTTTTCGCCGGTCGCAAAGGCCAGGCTGCTTCATCTCGGTTCGGTTTGGGTGCTGGCGCGTTATGACGACGTAGCGAGTTCGCTCAAGGACTCACGGCTGGCCAGCGATCGGTCGAACGTACAGGAAACCAAGAGCCTTAATGACAAGTGGTGGCTTCCGAACGTCGTGCGAGCATTCGAGCGCTCGATGGTGGCTCAAGACGATCCAAATCATCGTCGGTTGCGCAGTTTGGTGCATCAAGCATTCACGCCTCGGATGGTCGAGCAACTTGCCGGTCGAGTCACGGAAGTTACGAATTCGCTGCTGGACAAGGCAGCCAAGCGCGGGTCGATTGATTTGATTGAGGACTTTGCGCTTCCGCTCCCGTTTACGATCATTTGCGAAATGATGGGCGTCCCGGATGAGGAGCGAGCAGGTTTTCACAAGATGAACGTGGCGTTCATATCGGACCGGGCCGAAACGACCCTCGGCAAGATGATGACCGTCCCCAACCTCATTGGGCTGACTGTTTTCTTCAAAAAGCTCATTCGCTTGCACCAGAAAGAGCCCCGGGATGATTTGACCACCGCGCTGTTGAATGCGCGGTCGGAAGGACATGCGGATCTAAGCGAGGACGAAGTTGTCGCCATGTTGTTCTTGCTGCTTTTGGCTGGTCACGAGACCACGGTCAATCTGATTGGCAACGGAGCGCTGGCGCTACTCGAGCACCCCGATCAATTTGCGTTATTGCGGGAAAAACCCGAGCTGATTGGCTCAGCCGTCGAGGAGCTGTTGCGTTACGCCAATCCCGTGGAACAGCCATTGCCGCGTTTTGCGCGGGAGGAGATGACTTTTCACGGGTTGACCATTCGCAAAGGTGACG
Source organism: uncultured Polyangium sp. (assembly GCA_964514885.1). Lineage (GTDB taxonomy): Bacteria > Myxococcota_A > Polyangia > Polyangiales > Polyangiaceae > Polyangium. Next base: position 10,397 of record CAZETM010000228.1, read on the forward strand.
CGGTGATGCCGGTGATTGCATCGGCCAATCGTGACGAGTCGGTTTTCGAGAATGCTGACAAGTTGGATATTACGCGCCATCCGAATCGACACGTGGCATTCGGACTAGGCATGCATTATTGCCTCGGGGCACCGCTGGCGCGTTTGGAAGGAAAGGTCGCCATTCAAGCCTTGGCGCAGCGTTTTCCCAAGCTCCGATTGGCGACGACACCCGATAAGCTGAAATGGCGTCAGTCGACAACCTTGCACGGTCTAGAAGCATTGCCCGTGCATTTGTTCTGAGTCATCTCGGCCGGAGTGCCTTGACCGTTTCTAGCTCATTTTGGAATGCCGTTCGTCGCGACCTCGTTCAATGCCGCTTTCAGTGCTGGATCGACATCGTTCAGCGACGGAACGCCAAGCTCGCTGAGCGACGATTGGAAATAGCCGCAGGATACCGCGTCGCCCTCGGTTGCAGGTGCACCGTCCGACATGCCATTCGTGAGCGTCTCGAAGCTCAGGAACGATTGCTCAATCGCTTTGCCCCAGCATTCGACGATCTGTGCTGATTGACCCATGGCGAGGTCTCCGCCGGATGCCGTCGCTTCGCCGCGGCCGGTGCCCTCATTGAAGAATGCGAGCTGAACGTTCAGGTCCTCTGCTGCGGTTTTGGCAGGATCGTTCGAGATATCGACATTTCCCGCCCAATTGACGAAATCGACCTGGCTCGTCGCATCCACGAATCGGCCATAGAAGTAATCGAGATTCGCCGGCATGTTGCCCGGTTGTTCCTTGGGCACGAATCCGCGAAGGGCCGCGAAGACGATACCATAGTCGCCTTTGTCATTTTTGCCCTTGCCATAGACGGCGACAAACCGTCCACGTTCAAGCGGCGTATTGGCCACGTCGGGATTGTTGGCCGTCTCGAACGCGTAATTCGCTTCGAAATCCCACAGCGTCACGCCGTCGCCGTGATCTTCGTTTGCCGGATCGGGATTGGCTCCGCCCCAGATGACGGGCGACATTGTGGCCAAGTCATTGCTCGTGCCGCGCAGGAGCGCATAACCATAACGAAAATCCTTTCCCTCGCCTTGATCCTTGATGTATGCGGCTACCGTTCCCACGCCATCGTCGTTCGGAAATGGGCCCCAAACGAATTCCTTGGTCTCGCTGTTGTAAATGGATGGTTCGGTACTCACAATGGCTTTCATCGTGTCGATGATATGGCCGACGGAGCCATTGACGCCATTGACGATGTCCTTCGATCCTTTCGGGAGCATGGCTGGATCGCCGACGATTGCCTGCATCGATGCTTCGGGCGCGGACGCCTTGAGCTGCTGTTCGCTCGGAATGGCCGCTCGATATTGCGCAAGCAGTGTCTGGTCGATGTCCTTGTCTTCTGCACCCCCGCAAGCCACGAGCGCATAAGCCAGCGTAAGTGCGCCAAGCTTCACCAACTTGTTCATCGCGATATCCTTTCGTAAGTAATGAAGGTCAGCAGCTCGAACAAGTCGAGCCTCGCGCTTGAGACACCTCAGCCGGGGCGCTCGTAAAAATCCCGATCGCAAAATCCAAAAAATGTAGTACACCCGCGCGTCATGAGCAGAGCGACCGCGGCGCATCATCCTCCCATTCGTCGCGCCCATCACATCGAAGACGTTCGTTATGAAATTCGCGGGCCGCTTGCCCGACGCGCCCACGAGCTGGAGCGGCAGGGTTTCGAGATCATCAAGCTGAACATTGGCAATCCTGCGCAATTCGGATTCCGAACGCCGGAGACGATGCGGCTCGCGATGATCGAAAACCTGGCGCAAAGCGAAGGTTACAGCCACCAAAAGGGAATTTTTCCCGCTCGTGAAGCCGTCGTCATGGATACCCAATCTCGCGGTGTCCGCGGTGTTACGGTTGACGACATTTTTATGGGCAATGGGGTCTCTGAACTCATTCTCATGTGCCTCGAAGCGTTGCTCAATC
>CAZETM010000229.1:0-12344 GCA_964514885.1 uncultured Polyangium sp.
GTGGAGAAGGGGAAAGCGCGCCTCACCCTCTGCAACGTCGCATTACGTCGTAATGCTCGTGGAGAAGGGGAAAGCGCGCCTCACCCTCTGCAACGTCGCATTACGTCGTAATGCTCGTGGAGAGGGGAGTTAGACGAGCAATGCGCGGAAGACCAAGAAGAACACGCCCGACAGCAACATCGAAACGGGCAGCGTAAGTAGCCAGGCGAGGCCGATGTTGCGTACGGTCGATTGCTGCAGACCCGAGCGTTGCGCGACCATGGTTCCCGCAATGCCCGAAGAAAGTACGTGCGTCGTGCTCACGGGCAAACCGAGCCAGGCTGATACGCCGATCGTGCTTGCTGCGACCATTTCAGCAGCAGCACCTTGAGCGTACGTGAGGTGGCTCTTGCCAATCTTTTCGCCAACGGTGACGACGATCCGCTTCCATCCCACCATCGTTCCAATGCCGAGCGAGAGCGCAATCGCGACGAGCACCCACGTCGGTGCGTAATCGGTAATTCCACGCAGTGCTTTGCGTTCGGTCGTAAGCTTTTTCGTTTCGTCGGCATTCAGCCCCAAATGCCCCTCTTTCACCATGTTGCCAATGGTTTTGTCGGCGAGGAGCAAATCCTGACGAAACTTGAATCGATCTTCGCGCGGGATTTCGGTGGCGTTTTTTCGATTCTCGAGGAAATGGTGAATTTCGCCGAGCTGCGCCAGAACCTTTTGCGCATCTTTCTCGGACGCTTGGTCGTGGTGATCCCGCACGAGCGCGGCGACATTGTCCGCTGCTTTGAGCGTGCGCTCCATTCGATCCGGCCCCGCCGTCAAGTCGACCGCGAATCCTGTTGGCACGAGGCCAATCAGAATGAGCATCACGAGCCCAACGCCTTTTTGACCGTCATTCGATCCGTGCGCGAAGCTGACTCCAGCACACGTTGCGACGAGCAGTCCGCGCGTGCCTGGAGGCGGCGGACGATCCTTCGGCGGTGGCGTCAACATCGAGATGTTCGTCGTGAGGCGCTTGATGAGCAACAAGAGCAGTGCCGCCATCGTGAAGCCGAATAGAGGCGACACGAGCAACGAGATGCCAATGTCGGTCGCTTTGCCCCAGCTCACGCCATCACCGAACTTGTGTCCGGGCGTGAGCGAGTTGGCGATTCCGACTCCGATGATCGCTCCGATGAGTGTGTGCGAACTCGATGCAGGAAGGCCGAAATACCACGTGCCCAAGTTCCACGAGATCGCGGAGCACAAGAGCGCGAGCACCATGGCGAGACCCGAGCCGATTCCCTTCGAGACGAGCAGCTCGACGGGGAGCAGTTGCATGATGCCCATGGCGACGGCGATGCCGCCCATGAAAACGCCGGCGAAGTTGCAGATACCGCTCAAGACGACGGCGATGTGCGGCTTTAGCGTGTTGGTGTAGATGACGGTCGCCACGGCGTTGGCCGTGTCGTGAAACCCGTTGACGAATTCGAAACCGAGCGCGATCAGTAGCGAAAGGATCAGAAGCGCTTGTACGGCGAATCCGAGCGACGGGTCGAAAAGAGCCTCCATGCAAGAGCCTTTCGGTGCCCCGAGGGGCGACCATGCGCCGCATCGCGATTGGTGGCGCGTCTGCGGTAGGAGACTCGACTGCCGTCTCCCATTGACGAACGCGCGCACAATACGGGGCGGATCGTCACAGAACGGTGACAGAGTCGTGTCTTGCTAGTGGCTTACACGAAACGCAAGCGATATCACATTCCGACGGCTTCTTTGGCCAGCGATCCAGCCACGCCGAGATCCTCGTTGACGGAAGCAATGAGAAGTCGGAGCGCAACGGCGAGTTGTTGAGGGTCGCCGTGACCTACGAGGTCGGTGAGATGTGCGCAAAGGGCGGGTAAAACGTCGGCTTCACCGAGTTTGAGCCAGCGTGCCATTCCGTGCAAAATGGCTGCTTCCCCGGAGAACGCGACAGATGTCGCCTCCTGGAGCAGCTCCAGCGTCACGTTTTGAGGGATGCTTTGCTCGTTCAAGGCGGAATGCGCCAAGAACACGGCTACGACTTGGCACTCGCGACGCAGACGCAAAAAGGTTGCCTGGCCAAACGAATTTTGCCAGCGGTTGATTTCTGACGTGCGGCTTGCTTCGTAGGCGCCGTGAGGCGCATCGGAGACGGGAACGACGGCTGCGAGCATTTCGGACGAGTTTTCGTCGAGCGGGATGCCCCGCAGGACGAGCAGGTCGTAGGCACGCAAAAAGCCTACGAGAATGCGGCCTGCGCAGTCACGGATGAACGGCGCGAGCACACGTCCGATGGCCTCGTTCGATGAACCGGCCGGCAGCGTCATGTTGGGAGAGAGCGCGCGCATTCGGTTCATCGTGGGGCGCTTCGAAGGCGCACCGGCACGCGAGGAAGGAATGGCGCTTTGGCTTGGCCCAGAAGGCGGCGAGCTGATCGCGCGGAAGCTCGCGGTGGATCCGGGAGCGCGATTTGGAGGGATGGGCGGCGCGGGAGGCATCGCTGCCGACGGCGGCACGTACGACCCAGACTGTTCGCTGACGGCACGAAACGACGCCGTCGAGCGTCTCATGTTCGAAGACGCGCCAGGGTCACCAACGACGTGAAGCCCTGCAAGATCGATCGATCGAATGGGTGGCACATCGACGGGAAGACGGCGGCGTAGTGTCGAGACAAACTCGGTTTCACCACCGATGATGTGCTCGTGATCGTGCGCTTCGCCGAGGAGATCTTCGGCGATGGCGGCGCAGCGATCTGCTGCTTGATCGGCGTTGCTCTGCGTCTGCGGATCGAGAAAGTGCAGCGTGAGTTTTCCCCGAACACGCCGATCGTTCTTCGTCTTCGCAGTGATCACACGCGAAGCGATCTCCACGTCGGCCGCGCTCCAGAAAGGCATTCGATTCTCCGTCCCACCCTTTGCTCGACTGCAACAAGTGCGTTGCGGCATCGAGATTTTTTCAATCTTGAACAGCATCGCGCAAGACGAGCAGTCTGGTCAACTTTTCGGGGCGACCGACACGTAGCGATTTCCTCGCTCGTAGTAGCGCCAAGGAAGCAACGCATGTTCACCGGCGTAGTCGACGTTGATGCGTGGCGAGATTCCTACGGCTCCGAACGAACCTGCGGTGATGAAAAGACGATCACCGCAAAGGTCTTCGGCGTAGTGCGTGGCGTTGAGGCCCATGGCGCTCGTGAGTTTGCCCGGGCCATTCGTCAGGATGGTTTGACTGATGTCGACACCGCGTCGTGTGCTCATGAGATCAAGTCCAAACACGGGCTCGATCGCTCGCACGAGTACGGCGTGAGGATCGCCCGGAGCGGCCACGACGACGTTGAAAGCCCAGTTCACGCCGTACAGGAGGAACATGTAGGCATGTCCAGCAGGACCGAACATGGCTTCGGTTCGTCGCGTACGTCTGCCGCCAGCGCTGTGAGCGGCAAGGTCTTCGGGGCCTCGATACGCTTCGCACTCGACGATGCGTCCTGCGGTGGTTCCTTCCGGCGAACGATGCACGAGGACGGTGCCGATGAGCGCTGGAGCGACCTCGAGAACTTCGCGGTCGTAAAACGCGCGCGGAAGAGGCTGGGCGTCGAATGTTGCGCTGGCGAGTGGGAAAGAAAAATCGACGCTTTTTTTACGGGCTTTGGCCATGTGCCTTGTCGTCCTCGGCCGTCCTCGGTGAATGCGCTTGCGCTCCGCTTGGCTGACCAGGGCGATTTCGCAGCGGTCCGTGTGTAGTTTGCCGCCGACGGCTTGCGCAACATCAGCTTTTTTTCGGTTTGTCGCGTAGCAGGATCTTGCGGAACGAGGCTCTTCGCGGTTAGGCGTGCTGCGACAGCGGCGTGCTAAGCTCGCCGCCGCCGCGCACGACACGAGGAGAGATCGGCATGTTGGAAGACGTCATGAATGAGCTGCACGAAGGCATCGTGAAATCCATCGAGGCGCTTCGTCGAGATCTGGCGCGTGTACGCACCGGACGAGCGAACGCGTCGATGCTGGATGCCGTTCGCGTGGACTACTACGGCGTGCCGACGCCCATCAGTCAGATGGCGACCGTGGGCATCCCCGAGCCGCGTCTCATCACCATCAAGCCCTGGGAAAAAGGCCAGGCGAAGGCGATCGACAAGGCGCTGCGCGAAAGCGATCTGAACCTGAACCCGCAAGTCGACGGCGAACTCATCCGCATCCCCATCCCGCCGCTCACGGAAGAACGGCGCAAGGAAATGGTCAAGATGACCAAGAAGTACGGGGAAGAAGCGAAAGTGGCCATTCGCAAGCACCGCCGCGATGCCAACGAGATGGTCGAGTCGCTCGATGAAGGCGGCGACGTGAGCAAAGACGAAGCCGATCGCGCGAAGAAAAAAGTCGAAGAGATCACGGCGGATGGGATCGCTCAGGTCGACAAAGTGATCACCGCCAAAGAGAAGGACATTCTCGAGGTTTAGCTTCCGACCCTGCAATGGGGCCGGATCCGTGCCAAACGCAGGCTCCACGAGAGAAAACGTGAAAGCACGAATGTGACGGGGCTTCGCTGAATCGATGCCTTGGGCGCAAGACAGCTTGACAGCCCAAACGTCGCATGAAAGCGTGCTTCTAGCCCGTCACGACCCGGTCCGAGGGCGCCGAGGTTTATGCGCGCAATTGCATTTGGGATGACCGACATCGGTCTCCAGCGCGATCACAACGAAGACAGTTACGCTGTACTCAATGAGTACGGCCTGTACATCGTTGCGGATGGAATGGGAGGCCATCGCGCTGGGGATGTGGCTAGCCGCATCGCGACAGACTCGATCAGCGAGTTCTTCCGCTCGACTGCGAGCGACGATGCGACTTGGCCGATCGCCTTCGACGCGAACCTGACCGAAGACGAAAACCGTTTGCTGAGCGGCATCTTGATCGCCAACCGGCGCATCTTCGAGCGCAGCATTCGTTCACGTGAGTGCGCCGGGATGGGCACTACCGTCGTCGGTGCTGTGTTCTCCAAGCGACGCAATCGCTTGTACGTCGGGCACGTGGGCGACAGTCGCGCGTATCGAGTTCGTGCTGGCACGATCCAGCAGCTCACCCGCGATCACTCGCTCATCAACGACTACTTGATGGCGATGCCCGAGCTGACGGAAGAGCAACGAGCGGAGTTGCCGAAGAACGTCATCACGCGCGCGCTGGGCATGCACGACAACGTCGCTGTCGATCTGATGAGCGACGAGCCGCGGATCGGCGATGTCTACTTGCTCTGTTCAGATGGTTTGTCCGGGATGATCACGGACGATCAAATTTGCGATCTGGTGTCGACTTCGAGAGACACGTCCGAGATGTGTCGGCGCCTCATCGCCAAGGCCAACGAACTCGGCGGCGAAGACAACATCACGGCCCTGGTCGTGATGTTTGACGAAGACGTCGAAGTCACGGACGAGCCCACGCAACAAATCAATCTCGCGGAGATTCTGCTTGCGGCTTCGCGTATCAACGGCGGAAGCAACGGCGGCGGGAACGACGACAACGGTTCTTGAGTCGAACGGTTTGAATGATCGAGCGGGTCACGTGGTCACGTGGTCACCGGGACCAAGACCACGTGACCACGCATCACGCCGCGTCGAGGATCATCACTGCTGCGCGCAGTTTTCGATGAGCACGTAGCTCTCGTTGAGAGCGCATGTGTACATCGAGTTCACCATGCTCGGGCACTTGAACGACAACCATGCCTCGCCGGGTTTGACGCCTTGGCCATCTCCCGACGGCCCGGCCGGCTCGATGTAAAAGTCGCAAGGCTCGCCCGCCCCGAAAAAGTTTCCCGTGACCGACGATGAAAAACCGACGCTTCCTTTGGCCGGTGCAGCTTCGGTGGCCTTCGCGTCGATTTGGTCGACGCTGATCGTGAGAGCCTCGGTCCCTTCGAACCCAAGATTGGCTTCGATGCTGAACGGTCCGAGCGCTGCGCCCGACACCGTACAGTCGACCGACGCGCCGGGAGCGCCATCGAGCAGAAAGCTCTTGCGCTCGGTCGCGTTGACGTCGCCCAAGAGGCTCTGATGGTTCTTGTGCGGGCAATCCGCACCCGTATCGACGAAGTTGACCAGGAATGCTCCTTGAGGAATCGGCGGTACCGGCTCTTCGCAACCAAGAGCAAACGAGGCGAGAAGGAGTGTCGAACAAGAAAGAAAAACGACGCGCATGGGTGGCTCCGTGGGTTTTACTGGTTCTATCGCAATCGAGTCGTGGACCGCAAACGGGTCACGCACCAAGAGCCTGCTCGATATCGGCCCACAAATCATCGAGGCCTTCGAGGCCGACGGACAGACGCACGAGGCCATCCGAGATCCCCAGCGCTTGACGTGACTCTGCAGGCACGGATGCGTGCGTCATGATCGCCGGATGCTCCGCAAGTGACTCGACGCCACCGAGGCTCTCCGCACACGCGAAGATGCGCAGTCGTTCGAGCATGCGACGGGAGACATCGATGCCGCCCTTCACCTCGACGGAGATCATGCCGCCGAATGCTTTCATCTGTCGTGCTGCGACGGCGTGATCCGGATGCGACGCAAGCCCGGGGTAATGCACGCGTGCGACGCGCTCGTGAGCTTCGAGTCGTTGAGCGATCACGAGCGCTGCTGCGCTTTGATGACGCACACGAACAGGCAACGTCTTGAGGCCACGCAGAACGAGGAAGCAGTCGAATGGGCTCGGCACTGCACCGATGGCGTTCTGCAAGAAGCCCACACGCTCCAGGAGATGCTCGTCCGACGTGACGATCGCTCCTCCGACGACATCCGAGTGACCGTTGAGATACTTCGTCATCGAATGAACGACGACGTGTGCACCGAGTTCGAGGGGACGTTGCAAGACCGGCGTAGCGAACGTGTTGTCGACGACGAAGACGAGGTTTGCTGCGCGAGCAATTTCTGCGAGTGCCGCGATGTCGAAGACCTTCAGCATCGGGTTGGTGGGCGTCTCGATCCACAACATGCGCGTCGATGGTTTGATGGCTGCGCGAACTGATTCCGGATTGCGCATGTCGACGAAGCTCGACGACACACCCATCGGAGCCATGACTTTGTCCATCAGGCGGAAGGTTCCGCCGTACACGTCATCGCCGCACAGGATGTGATCACCGGGGCGGAGCGTGTGCAGTAGCGTGGCCGTTGCAGCGAGACCGCTGCCGAAACAGAAACCTTTCGTGCCGCCTTCGAGCGCAGCGATGCACGCTTCGAGCGCCTGACGCGTGGGGTTGCCACTGCGTGAGTATTCGAAGCCTTTGTGCACGCCAGGGCTCGATTGAGCGAACGTGCTCGACAGGACGATCGGCGTCATCACGGCGCCGCTCGTGGGATCGGGCTCTTGTCCAGCGTGAATGGCAAGCGTGTCGATCGAAGCCTTGGAAACCATGGTTTTCGTGCTCGGCGGTTCGTGTTGGAGGAGGGCGCGAGCCTAGCGCGCTTCGCTTGGGATGTCCCGCTGTGCGCCTCGCTGGAGGAACGCGTCGAGGATCTCTCTTGCTGTGCGTGGCCTGCTTGCAGGATCCGGATCGAGCGCTGCGCGAAGGCGTTCTCGTTCGTGCTGTTCGAATGCCGTTGCTCGGTCGACGAGCTCTCGACGAACGCCGCGTGATGCAACCTCCGCAAGCATTGCTGCTTCACCGGATGCTTCGCAAAGTCGCTCGCCCGTTGCAAACCACAGCAACGTCGCGCTGAGCGCGTAGACGTCGGTGGACTGTCCGGGTTTGTCATCACCACGGACGATTTCAGGTGCTGCGTAGGGAATCGTGCCGCGATCGTCTGTGTCCAGCTCTGGGTCGAGCCCTCGAAAACGTGCCGCGCCAAAGTCGACGAAGCGTACGTCGCCAAGCGGTCCAAACAGCACGTGATCGGGGCTCAAGTCTCCATGCACGATGCCGAGGTGACCGATGTCGTCCGAAAGCTCGTGCAACTCCGCGAGCGTTTCGAGAGCGACGACGACGATGTGTCGAATGAGCGATCGTGGCACCGAAGTGCCCTTGTCGTTCCAACCTCGAAGGATGTCGCGCAGCGATGTTCCGTGGACAAACGTCTCGAGAAAGAACGGCCCATGTTTGTCATTCCCAACTCGCACGAGTCGGGGCAACGCGTGGTGATCGACGATGGACAAAAGACGAGCTTCACGCACCATCGCAGCTCGGCCCTCGCGTGTTTCGAGGGCCTGAGGGACGAGGCGTTTGCAGACGAACTCGCGGTCACGTGAGCGCACGAGGCCCACCTGAAAGACGCTTCCACCCCCAAGCAATCGGACGAGCTGAGTTCCTTCAGGTGCAGCGAACGCCAAACTGTTCTTCCTTCGATGTCATTGGAAGACGACGTCGAGTTGGTACGAGGGGATCGCGTCGTTGTCGCCGAAGTCGTTGACGCGCACGTAGTAGGTTCCGGCCGGAAGATTGTTCACCGCCGGATCACCGACGCCGTCGATCTTCGAGCAAGTGCCCGGACCATCATCGTCATCGCTCGCGATCACGGTCCCGTTCGAGTCCAGGAGGTCCATCTTCGTGTCGTCGTTGCAATTCGACACATTGCCGATCATGTGCGTGAGCAGCGACGGCTTCATGCCTGCGGGCAACGTGAACACGAAGTAGTCGACGTCGCCGACGGGGTTGATGGATGCGTGAAAAACTGTCGTGCCAGCCCATAGAGCAGTGGCCGTCATGCGCGTGTTGTTGCTCTCAATCTCCCACGGTGACTCCGCCATACACATCGCGTCGCAACCATCGCCCGCCATCAGATCACCGTCATCGCATTGCTCGCCACCGCTCAGGATTCCATCGCCACATCCGGGGGCCGAGACCTTTATTTTGAGCACATACGAAGCTTGCGCATCGTTGTTCAAGAAGTCCTCGACCATGACGGTGTACTTGCCGACGCCCAGGTTCGTGGCTTCCAGGTCGGTCGCTGGCGAGATCATCGAGCATGAGCTGACGCCGTCTTCGTCGTCGGAAACGAGCAGCGTGTTCGTGCCCGAATACAGGTAGAGAACGGAGTCGAAGCCGCTCGGGCATCCGCCAAACCCATCGCTTACTTCGAGCGTCACGCTCGATCCCGGAACCGTGACGTCGAACGTGAAATAGTCCTGGTCTCCCACGGGTTGAAGCGCAGCGAAAATGCCATCGGCGCCGTTGAGCGTGTTGGCTTTGTTCGCAGGTTGATTCGGTTCGAGCTCCGTCAAGTAGACCCCTTCGAGCTTGCAGTCCGCCGCGCATCCATCGCCTGCAACCATGTTCCCGTCGTCGCACTGCTCGACGCCTTGCGCGATGCCGTTTCCACAGAACGGCGGCTGCAGCAGTAGCTCGGCGACGTACACAGGCTCGGTGCTGAACGATGTGCTCTCGATCTGCACGTAGTTCTTACCCAGCGCGAGGTTGGCCAGTTCGGGAATCATCAGCGGTGACATTTGAACGCACGTGCCGCTGTCGGATGCCACCGCGCCGTTGGGACCATCGATGCGCACGGCCACGGCAGTCGACGGACATCCGCTCATGCCGTCGCTGATGTTCACGGTGAGCGTCGAACCAGGGATGGTCACGTCGACTTCGAATACGTCGATGTCGCCTAGTGGATAGATCGACGCGGTAAAACCTTTTGTGCCCATAGCAAGTGAGTCGGACAAGGCAGGAATGTCGTTCGCCTCGGACTCGGCCGGATAGTCGGCAGTTCCCGTCGGAGGTATGAAGCCGCCCCCCGAGCCTCCTGCGCCGCTCGATGAACTCGAAGAGCTAGACGAAGAAGCCGAGGACGCGCTCGAAGAGCTAGACGAAGAAGCTGAAGACGCGCTTGACGAGCTGGAGCTTGCTCCGCCGCCCATGCCGCCACTTCCGCCGGTTTGCTCTCCACCGCCTGCACCACCTTCACCACCGCCACTGCCGCCACTGCCGCCATTGCCGAAGGGGTCGGTTTCGCCTTCTGCACAGCCCTGCAGCGACAAAAAGGCGACGGGCAAACCCAAGGCGAACATGAGGACCGAACTGGCAAAGCTTGCGAAGCGGCGCGGGTTCATCGGCGTGATTTCCTCGGGAGCAAAAGGTGAAACGACGTGCCCGTTCGCGGGCATGTCAAGCGACCAGTGACGATTACGGTAGCTATCAGGCGGCCGCAACGTCGCGTTGATCAGGGATGCGATGGCTGCTCGGGTATGCGAAGAGAACTGCGATGCGCCCGCTGATTTCCAACATCGTATCCGAGCTCGTTACGCGACATCGCGATTCGGGACGGATCGATCTCGACGACATATCGGAGGTCATCGCGACACGAGCGGTGAGCTACGACGAGGTCGAGTACATCGTCGATGTGCTCGAGGCTCAGGGGTTCGAAGTGGGCGAAGGCATTGACGCAAGCGACGTCGACGTCATGCGCTCGGTTCTGGATTCTGCTCGAGCGTTGCGGGGATCGCTGGGGCGCAGTCCGACAGTGGAAGAAATTGCTACGGCGTCGGGGCGGCCATCGTTCGTCGTTCGCCGTGCTCTCGAGCGTGCGATGGGAAAACTTGCGACCAAGAACGAATGAGCCGTCACGCGACCCGCGATGACGATGTTAGGATGTTCGTACCAAGCGTGCCCCGAGGGTGCTTCGCTCTCGAGGCAGCAAAGGAAGGCGGCTCTCGATGAACATTGCAATCACGTTCCGTCACATGGCGGCCACGGATGCCGTTAAGAAGCACGCGCACGACAAGGTTGCCAAGCTCCAGAAGTTTCTTCGCCAAGCGATGACCGCGCAGGTCACGCTTTCCGTCGAGGGGCCGGAGCACATCGCCGACGTGAGCATCTCTTCGGGAAGTCAACACTTCCATGCGAAGGAACGCAGCCCGGACATGTACGCATCGATCGACGTGGTCATTGACAAGCTCGACCGCCAGATTCAGGCGAACAAGGGGGCGAGCATTGCGAAGAAACGTGGAGGCACGAGCGCTGCCGAGTTTGCTACCGAAGTCGAACGTGAAGGACGTGGTCGCGATTGACCACTGACCGAACGAATCGCTAGCGGCTCGTCCAACGAACGAACGTTTCCAAAACGGTCGAGCTGCTGCCCAACGCAAAACCAAACGTTCCTTCCCAGAATACACTCACCCGTAATGGCCACGCGACGGTCGCGCCAATGATTTGTGCCGTGGCGAATTGGATTTGGAAGGGTCGAAGATCGTTGGGCAAGGTGCAGGCGAGCGCGGATCGAGTTGTCGCCAATGCAGGCCTTTCGATTGCGGGGGACGCACGCGTATGACGTCATCGATACTCGTCAATGGGTTTTCCCGCTCGCCGTCATGGTCCTCGGCTGCTCGGTCCATATTGGAAGGTTTCAGGTGTACCTGGACAGTAATCAATCCGCATTCCCGCAAAATAAGTTGACCATGACTCCAGAAGAACAACTCGAGATGCTCGTTGATGGCCTGCGGCTCGTCGCGGCGTCGGCGGACGATCAAATCAACGCGCTTCCGCCGTATGTGTGCATCACGGACGAGATTATCTCGACATTTAGCGATGCTTACCTCTTGGCTGGTCAGATAGAATCAGCGGGCCTCATTGGCAGGAATGCGGCTGCCATTCTGAAGACGTTGGATGACCACTTCGAGGCAATGCCAATCGATGAGGCTCTTTGGGATAGTGAGAGTCTTTATAGCCACCCGTTTTGGGCGGAGGCAAGAGTGCTGGCAAAGGAAGCCCTTCACGCGCTGGGGCTAATTGCCACGCCACTCATTTTGCGTCACGTGACCTACGTGAGGTGAACGCAACCGTTCAGCATCCACTGAGACGCGTTGTGTTTGGACGGTAAACGCCTCGTCGTGGTTTCGCAGAGTGCCGGCACGATCGAGTATCGCACGCGTTATGCCGGATGAACACGCGAACGACGAATGCGTTTGGCGAAGTGGAAACAGAGTCAACAGCGAGCGATGATGGAATCGATGACACGAAGTTGACCGTGGCGTACGACGAGCGAGACAGATATGGCAGAGAGGTATTCTCGTTGGTATTGAGATTTTGGCATAATCAGACGAGATGCAACGATCAGTCCAAATTCGTTAACCCGATGCAAATCGTCTTCGACGCAACCCCCTTTTCACCAAAGCAAAACAAGCTCGGTAACAGGCATCCTATACGTCGATTTCGGTGGCACCCATTTTTCCGAAGAAGGATCGAACGACTTCGTCGTGGTTGTTACTATGTGGTGGCTCGAAGCGCGCGCTCGTTCTCGATTCGCCTCGGACCACCCAACGAATCCGCTCCCCAGCCGCGTACCATGATCAATGGCGGTTCGACGGCACCCTCGCCTTCCGATTGCCTTGCAGGTCTGGTCGACGAGCCCTGCGTGGCAATCGGACTGCCTGCAGGCGTGGAATCACCCGGGC
>CAZETM010000230.1:0-12323 GCA_964514885.1 uncultured Polyangium sp.
CCTTCGGAGGCCCGGCATACACCTTTTCAGGTGCAGCGATGAACGTCTGCTGGGTGAGCACCTTCGGCGGCGGGCCACAAGCGACACCCGCCAGCGCGAGGAGCGAAAAGATCGCCAATCGGATCGATTTCATGTTCTTTCCTCCTCCGGTCACCGAACGTTCGTGGTCGTTGAGTTACCGGATGTCCCCGCTCTCGGACAAACAGCATCGTTTTTGCCGTCGCAAGAGAGCTCGCAAACGAGTTTGTCCCCCGTGTCCTGACACAGGTAGAACTGGTAAACGGACGAGCGCGCGAAGACATAACTGGTGTGCTTCACCATTTCGAGCGCCGTCACGGGAGCCTTTTGATTGTCCTCGAAACGCGTAATCGTACGGGCCACGCAACCCATACACGATATCGCCATTCCAAGCGCGAACAGGGAAGTCACTATACGATGCATCGAAGACCTCCTCATTCCTCTTCGCCCTTGAGGACGATTTGCATGGTCTTGCATTCCGACAAAGCACCATCGGCAGCCATTTTGCACTTAATGACCTGCTGCTGATTGCCCTGCACCACTAGGAACTTGATTTGATCCCGTGCGCTCGTGATTTGCGTCACGACCTTGGGCGGAGGCGCACATGCGACTCCTCCAAGCAGTGCAACCAGCACCGCCGGTCCACATAGCCATCTATTCATGGGCACCTGATCTCCTCGCACATACTCTCTGGGCAGAAACCCCCCGCGAGTAACTCGGGACGATCGCCGATTTTTTCCGACTTGTCACGTCGGTCCTTTACGTCGCGCACAGACTGCACACTCGACACTTGTAGGCTCAGCGTGTCCAAGCTCGTTACGTATCCACAGATGCTGCGCATAAATTCATCGTTGGCGAACTAGTCTGATTTCCATCAGCCGAAAAATTTGCGCGCTCGTAGGGTGAGCACGGGTGAGCACGGATGAGCACGGAATAAAGCGGCGGTTCGATGCACCAGCCTTGGAATCGTCACCAGACCAAGGCATGATTCCGACGCCAATGCGCCCTGGGGAGCTAATCGGAGAGCGCTTTCTCATCGAGCGCCTGGCCGGCGTGGGCGGCATGGGAGAGGTGTATCGCGCGGAAGATCGCACGACAGGCGAAGCTGTTGCGATCAAGGTCCTGCGTGATCTGAACCTCGAAAGCAGCGAGCGGCTCGAGCAAGAATCGCGTGTGCTCGAGACGTTATCGCACCCGCACATCGTCAAGTACGTGACGCATGGGTTCACGCCTTCGGGCTCACCATTTCTCGCGATGGAATGGCTCGATGGAGAGAGTTTGACCACGCGCCTGGTGCGCACCGGTCTGCGTCTCGAGGAGTCGATCGCGATGACCATGCACATCGCTGAAGCGCTGGCAGTCGCGCATGCACGAGGCGTCGTTCATCGTGACGTGAAGCCGAGCAATCTGTTTCTGCAAAACGGCGAGATCGAGCTGGTAAAGGTGCTCGATTTCGGAGTCGCACGAGAGCACGGAGCGGGTCGGCGGTTGACGCTCACTGGGTCGATCGTGGGCACTCCAGGGTACATGGCACCCGAGCAAGCACGCGCGAACAAACGTGTCGTGGACGCTCGTGCCGACGTGTTCTCACTCGGTGCAGTGCTCTTCGAATGCCTCACGGGAAGGCAAGCGTTCGAGGGTGATCACCCGATCGCGGTGCTCGCGAGCCTGCTGCTCTCGGACGTTCCGCGCGTGCGCAGCCTGCGTGCAGATGTGCCCGAGGTTCTCGAGGATCTCGTGGCACGCATGCTCTCCAAGGATCCGGATGAACGGCCGGTGGATGGCGCAGCAGTCGCCGCCGAGCTTGCGGCGATGGGTCGTATCGAAGGCGGCATGAGACCGGCGCATGCAGCGCGGTCAGAAGTGATCACGGACAGCGAACGCAAGCTGCTTTCGATCGTGGCAGCACTACCTCCGACGAACGCAGCAGACAGCGAAACGATCCTCTCACGTGAGCGCATCGCGGCCATTCAGGAAGAGATCGCGCCGCTCGGTGCACGTGTCGAAGAAGTCGAAGGAGGCGCGCTGCTCATCGGGCTCGTGGGGCGTGGCAACGCGGCCGATCAGGCAGCGCACGCAGCACGCTGTGCGCTTCGTCTTCGCGGGCTGGCCCCGGAGACGCGCATCGTACTCGTCACCGCGCGCGATGAAGATGCAGGCAGACTCGCGCTCGCAGCCATCGCCAAACGAGCTGCGGATCTGCTCGAGCTCAGCGAAGAAGCTGGAGCCGTACGCATCGACGCATCAACGCAAGCGCTGCTCGACATTCGCTTCGACGTGAGTGCTGGGCCGAGCGGAATCTTTCTCCGCGGCGAGCATGAAGTCGGGTCGGGCACGCGTACGCTCCTGGGCAAACCCAGTCCGTATCTCGGTCGAGAGCGCGAGCTTCGAAGCGTGCGTGACTTTCTCGAAGAGGGCCTCGACGAAGGCAAACCGCGTGTTGCTCTGGTGATCGGACCTCCAGGCATGGGCAAGTCTCGTCTTCGTCACGAGCTGGTGGAGCAACTGCGTCGTGGTGCGGTAGAGCCGGCCGTCGCGATCGGACGTGGCGATCCGATCGGTGCAGGCTCGGCGTTCTCGATCCTTGGATCCGCGATTCGCACCATGGCAGGCATTGGCGTCAACGAACCGCACGCGTCCCGCAAAACGAAGCTCGATGCGCTCACGAGCGCACACCTGTCAGGTGACGATCTGTCACGCGTGACAGCGTTCTTGGGCGAGATGATTGGAGTTCATACGAACGAAGATCGCCCCGACGTACGCGCAGCCAGACAGAACGCAACGATGATGGCCGAGAGCATTCGTGATGCGTGGCTCGACTTCGTAGATGCGCACACGGAGAGCACGCCGATCGTGTGTGTGCTCGAGGATCTCAACTGGGGCGATCGTGCATCGATCAAGCTCATCGATGCGGTCCTTGCAGCACCGGGAGAACGTCGCTTCGTGGTGCTCGTTCTCGCTCGTCCCGAAGTGCACGAGCTGTTCCCAAAGCTCTGGGCAGATCGCGAGTTGCTCGAGGTTCGTCTTGGCGAACTCGGGCGTCGTCCAGCAGAGCGACTCGTGCGTCACTTTCTCGGCGACATGGCGACCGATGCGGAGATTCAGAACATCGTCGATCGCGCAGCGGGCAATGCGTTTTACCTCGAAGAGCTCATCCGCGCGGTCGCGGAAGGACGTGGAGATTCGTTGCCCGAGACAGTGCTCGGCATGGTCGAAGCGCGCCTCGTAGCGCTCGAACCGGAAGCTCGACGTGTGCTTCGTGCGGCGAGCGTATTTGGTCAGTCGTTTTGGTGGGGAGGCGTCGCCACGCTCATCGGTGAAGCTGCGCTTCCGAGTGGTCGTGTTGGTCTGCTCGATCGACTCGTCGAGCGCGAACTCATCGTGCGACGTCGCGAGAGCAGGTTCGCTCGCGAAGAGGAGTACAGCTTCAGGCATGCGCTGGTGCGAGAAGGCTCGTACGCGATGCTCACCGAGCGGGATCGTCTACGCGGCCATACTCTTGCTGCCGAATGGTTGATCTCGGTTGGAGAGCCTGATCCGGCGATCTTGGCGGATCACTTCGAACATGCGGGCAACGCAGCTCGCGCGACCGAGCACTTCGTCAAAGCGGCGGAGCTTGCGTTGGCGGCGGGCGACTTCACCGCAGCGTTAGGTTTTACCGATCGTGTGCGCGAGGCGGGAGTTGTCGCGGAGCGCGAAGTCGCAGCCGAGCTGCTCGCGATACGCGCGGATGCATGGAACTGGAGCCACGACGCAGCGCGCTCGTACGATGCAGCCAAAGAAGTCTTCGCGATCGCCCGTCCAGGATCGAAGTCGTACGCGCGAGCCATCGGCGCCGCAGTGAACAGTGCGCTGCTCCTTCGCAGGCGCGATGCGCTCGACATGCTTCTGGCCGAGCTTTACCGAACGGAGCCGGACGATGACGCGATCACGGCGTTGTCCTTTGCGTACTCGTCAGCAATCATTTCGCTGCTCGTGATGGGCCAGCGCGATGCGGCCGAACGCTTCTTGCAACGCATGAAAGAAGTCGTCACGCCATCGCTCGCGCGCGACGCGTCCGTAGCTGGCCGCTTCGACTACGCGCAAGCTTATTGGTACCGCGTTGCCGAACGAGATCCTTACACCGCGCTCGGTTTGGATCGCGAAGCAGCAGCACACTTCACCGTCTCCGGCGATCGACGTTTCCTGCCGCTCAGTTGGACCCACATCGGCCTCGATCTCATCATGCTCGGAGCGCACGCAGAAGCCGAGCACGAGCTGGCCCGAGCGACGCGAGCGGCGACGACCGGCAGCATGCCTGCGATCTTGGCTGGCACGTATCAGACTCTGCTGCTGGTCGAACGAGGGGCTCTTGAAGAAGCAGTCGCTGCGGGCACCAGCATTTCCGACCAGGCTGCCGCGGAGGGCGAAAGCCTGCTTCGGTACAACGCGCAATACTTTGTGCTCCAAGCACTTTTGAGGCGACGAGATTTCTCGGCTGCATCGAAGTTGCTCGACACGCTCACGCCGCTGATGTCGGCGGTGCCGGCGAGCAACATCTGGATCCCTACTGCGCGAGCGGTCATCGAGTTGGCCGAGGGCAATGCCGAACGAGCGATTGAACTGACGAACACGGCACTTGCAAACAGCGCAAGGTTTGGCATGAAGCACTATCTGACGGAAGGACCGCTGCTGCTTACGCGAGCCGAGGCGTTGTACGCGGCTGGGCGTAAGGTAGAGGCGCGTGAGGGGCTTGGGCGTCTGCGTGAGGATCTTCTCACGCGAGCGGCGCGCATTCGAGATCCCGCGTACGCTCGCAGTTTCATCGATGGCGTGTTCGTCCATGCCCGAACGCTGGCTTTGTATAGCGAGTGGAGCTGAGGTGTCCGGCGTGGATCGACTGGCCCTGACAACCTAATTTTGGTTCGAGGTTTGGCCGGTACGCCGTAAGTGTCGAGCCCATCTTTCAAATCACTTGCTATCGATGGGGATAGTTATGCCCGATCTATCCGACATGACTTTACCGCATGCATGAACAATTGAAGCTCGAACAAAAAAATCGATTTGTGGTGGAGCTGGTTGTGATGCGCGAAGATGTAGGCTTCTTGCCCGCAAGCGGCTGGTTGTGGTAGGGTCGGCGGAGGCGTTGCGCGGGTGCGATGCTTGCGGGCGTAACGGTGCCATGTCCAACATTCGAATTATATTTGCGTCGATCGCTGCTTTGGCGCTGGTTTCAAGCTCTGCTTTGGCAGCGCCGGTGACCATTCCGGAGGGCGTGAGTGACGCGTTGCCCGGGCAAGGCACGGGGCTTTGCGCGTCATCGGCTATCTCGACGAATCCTGCGACGGATTGGGGGCTGAACAATCCGGATGGCTTCACAGGGTCGATAAACGGCTTCATGGAGGTGAAAAAGGCCGACCGGGTCGAATCGGTCATCCGCACGTTGCTCGATTTATCGAACAACAACTCTGCGGGGCTGAAGCAAAGCTACGGCGATTTCACCAACGCGATGTTGCCCACGTGCAAGGAGGGTGGATGCGATTTCATCGACAATGACCCTACTGTTTCATTCGCAACGCGGCTGCGCGGTTATTTCAACGTCACGTCGGACTTGGCAAACAAGCCCATTCATTTCGGGTTTTACACGGACGACGCCGTAAGTTTGACATTTTTCGGCCCGAATTCGGCTCAATATTTGATTGTCACGCGTCCGGCGCAGGTGGGTTTTCCCGTCTGGCGTTTGACGGAGCAAGTGACATTTCAAAAGGCTGGCCTGTACCCGCTCGAGGTTCTTTACGTGGAGATAGGCGAGCACGCGGCGCTGGAGATGTCGTATTTCGTTGGTGCTTTCGTGGACTTCGAGCGTCCGGCGAACCAAGCGCCGATCGTGCAGCTCGACGAAGCGGGATTCACGCTGTTTCCACCGACGTCGTTTTTCCAAACGTTGAGCGGCAATCCGTCGTACCCGAGCTTGGACGTTTGCAAGCAATGCAACCGGCAAAACGTCAACTTGCCGGGCAACAATGAATGCGATAATGGCTATTATTGCAACGATGCAGCGCTTTGCGCTCCGTGCGATACGAACAAGCTTTGTGGTCCCACCTGTTCGCCTTGCGGGGGAGATTCGCCGTTCTGCGTGAACCTCAATGGCACTCTCGAATGCGGAGGGTGTCGGACCGACGAGGATTGCAGTGCGGGATTCACCTGCGATCCGGCCACGAAGACGTGCAACGAATGCAATGAGGATACGGATTGTGAGAAAGGCGAAATTTGCGACGGCAAAAATTGCCAGCCTTGCAACACGGCCGATTCGTGCGCGGGAGCTTCCTGCAACTGCTGTCCCAATGGGCAATTCGGCGTGCAAATGAAGTGTGCGCCGATCGAGCCTGGGGGCGATCCGTTGTGTGTCGAATGCACGTCCGATGCCGAATGTGGCGGTGGAATTTGCAACCTGGCCGTGGGTCGTTGCACGAGCGAGCTGCCGGAAAACAACATCGCGACGTGTTGCGGTGATACCTGCGTCAATTGCCTTTCGATCGAAACCATCGTGGTCGACGGGACGCCTAAGCCTCGTTTCCCGTTCTGTCTGCCTGGCCCAGTCGGAACGGCGTGTGCCGAATGCCGTCAGGATCCCGATTGCGGCGACGGGGCGTTTTGCTTGAGCGGCGTGTGCACGGCGTGTACGAAAGACAAACGCTGCGGCATGCGTTGCGACTCGTGCGGCGGAAATACGCCTTATTGCAAGGGGCAAACGGCTTCCACGGCCGAATGCGTGCGCTGTACCGATGATTCGCAGTGCAATGGTGGCACGTGCGACAAGGCGATGAACACCTGCAATACCGGTGGTTGCATGGCCACGTGCGGCCCATCGTCCCCGCTGTGCAATGGCGACGCCTGCGTGGAATGTTATGCCGACGCGCATTGTCCCTGCGGAGGTACGTGCAACCTCGGAACGGGCACGTGCAATCCCGCCTGCAAGACGAACGTCGATTGTCTCGGCAATGATCATTGTCGCTGGAAGGTCGACGAATCCGCCAAAGAATGCGCCCTTGGCCCAATGCCAGACGGCGTCGAATGTGGCGGCACACTCGCTACGATTTGTTCCGCAAGCCCTGGTCGTCATGGTGGCGGCGCGCCGATTGCAGCGATACTCGCTGCTTCCAGCATCGCCCTCCTACGCCGTCGCAATCGTCGAGGTTCACCGTGAAGCGAACCCTCCCCCTTCTGCTCTCGCTCGCCACGTTTGGTGTAGCGAATACCTCCCAATCCGAAGAGGGTCGCTTCGACGCCCAAATCTTCCGCCCCTCCGCAGCTCCTCGTGACCTGGTCATGATTCAGAAGTCCGAAGTCATCGGGCATATGTCCCCCGTCTTCGGATTCTATTCCGATATCTCGATCGACCCGCTCGCCATTGCCTCCATCACCACGGGTAAAGAAATCAGCGCCGTCGGTGCTCGATTGCAAATCACCGGTCTGGCCGGCGTCGGCTTTTACGATTGGTTCGACATCACCCTGGCCATGCCGTTCGTCGGTTACCAGACGTCGGACAACTTGCGCCAGCTCGGTAGCGAAGGCTCGGTATCGCCAACTGCGCTAGGTGATTTGCGATTCAATACCAAAATCGCGATCCCGTACTTCAATCGCAAAGAGAAGGCCAAAAGTGGAGTGGGGTTGGCCGTCACGGGCAACCTCAATCTTCCCACGGGCGATCAGAATGCCTTTGCCAGCGACGGTGCGGTGACTGGCGGATTCGGCGCTATTGCTGATTACCGATTCAATTTCGGCTTGCTCGTCAGCGCCAATGGCGGCTTGTGGCTACGGCCCGATCGTCAATTTGCCGGCACCAAAGTCGGCGACATGGCCAATTTCGGTTTGGGCGCCGAAATGTACGTCGTGCAGCGCTGGGGTTGGTCCGTGCTCGGTGGCGTATTCGGACATGTATCGTTGAGCAAATTCCCCGATAGCCCCGCGCAAGTCCCCGCCGAGGCATTGCTCGCGATGCGTTTTCAAACCGACAGCGGTTTTACCTTCACCGTCGGCGGTGCATTCGGCGCCAATTGTGGCTTCGGCGCTCCCGTGTTTCGTGCATTCGGCGGCATCATGTGGACGCCTGCAAATTCGCGCGAGCAGGCAGAAATCAATCGCATCAAGAGCATCGATAGCGAAGATCCCGACAAGGACAACGTCACCGGAGCTGCCGACAAGTGCCCGGACAAAGCCGGAACGGTCGAAAACGGTGGCTGTCCGGATGAAGATGAGGACAAGGACGGGACAATCGATCGCGATGACAAATGCCCAGCGCTCGCCGGCAATCGCGAAGGATGCCCCGCGGCTTATGTCAAAGACGACGAAATCGTCGTTTTGGATCCAGTCCATTTCGCCACCGACAAGGACATCATTCTGCCCGAGTCCCTACCGGTGCTCGATCAGGTCGTCAGCGTCATGCTCGCGTCCCCCGACATCCGCGAACTCGAGGTCGAAGGTCACACCGACATCCGTGCAGGCGATGCGTACAACTTCACCTTGTCGCAACGCCGTGTCGAGAGCGTCAGAACGTACATGATCAGCAAGGGCATCGAGCCTAACGTACTCACGGCGCGCGGGTACGGTCACTCCAAACCCGCGTTCGACGACAGTAGCTGCAACGCGAAGGACGAAGAGCTCTCGGGCAATTGCAAGTTCATGACGTCGAAGAACCGACGCGTCGTCTTCCGCATCAAGCGCCGTGGCGCTCCGCAGTCGCAGTCGCTCGGTGGCGGTGCTCCGATCTTGGGACCGAGCGGCGCAACGGGTTTGCCCGAGGGTAGCTCACTCGGTTCCAGCAATCCGCTGGGCGGAAGCGAGACCGTGTTTCCTCAATCGAAGAGTGGACCGGTGCTTCCGTCAGGTGCGACGGGTTTGCCAAGCAGCGGCAGCGGCTTGCCGAGCAACGGTGGTGCTTTGCCGAGCAGCGGCAGCGGCTTGCCGAGCAGCGGCGGCGCTTTGCCGAGCAGCGGCAGCGGCTTGCCGAGCAGCGGCGGCGCTTTGCCGAGCAGCGGCAGCGTGCTTCCGTCTTCCAAACCTACGCCCAAGCCAGTCGAAGCTCCGAAGAAGCCTGCGCCGCCACCCGCCGCGCCAGCTCCGACCAAGCCCCCCGCAAAGAAGTAGTCTTCAAGCGTCGCAACACGCGATCACCTCTTGCAGGTGATCGCGAGCGCGATCGGTTCCGAAAGACAAACTTGTTTGGTGCTCAAACAAAACTACGACGCGGACGAATCATCTCGTCCACGTCGTAGCGTCTGCGCATGACGCCGTGCGCAGCCGTCACTTCGTCTTGGTCTTGGTCTTCGTCGTCGTCTTCGTGGTGGTCGTCGCCGACGGTGTTGCAGCGGGCTCTGCGCTTGCCGTTGCTGACGGTTTCGGTTCGGGGGGCGGGCTCTTCACTTCGACACCGGTATTGAGCGGCGCCGGCTCTTTCGCCGTTGGTTCGGGCTCTGCTTCCTTGAACTCGCCTTCCGGTTTCTTGCCGGAGACTGAGCCGAGTCCAAGGGCTTTGCCTTCCGCATCGGGACGGCGCGTCCAGACGACCGCCGTACCGCTTGCGACCTTGCCGAACGTTCCATCGATGTTTCGAACTTCGTCTTCGGATGCTTCGATCACTGCATCTGCTTCAGCGCTACATGCTGCCTTGCGAAGCGATTCGAGACGCTCGGCAACGGTGCGAAAACTGGTTCCACTCTTGACAGGTCCGAGTCGGTGAAACTCGCGCGGGGGTTGATCGCGTCCTGCGAAGATCGGCATGTCGCTGCAGAAGTCACCCGAAGGTGTTTGCATCTGATGAAACGGCACGGGAACTTTCACGCACGCGGCGTAGACAGCAACCAAAGCGGCCGCGGAGAAGAAGGCGATGGCACGTTGCATTCTTCTTTTTTACCAGTCCTTACCCACCTCGTGCAAATCATGCGTGCTGCATGTCGTCACCCAAATTCACGGTGATGACCCCTACGCTCACCAAACACCGGACTGACAACGTCACCCCGGTCGCGGTTTTCGCGGTTTTCTCTCTGGCCCGATGCCGATGATGCGGTAAGGGAAGCGCCCCCTGAGGAAGCCGACGATGACCCAGTCCCAACCTTCCATGCCCGTCACCGACATCCGCATTCTGCTGCTCGAGAACATCCATGCGAGCGCGACGGAAACGTTCCACGCGTACGCCGAAGGCCGTTCGTATTCGATCACGCGCAAGTCCAGCGCGCTCAAGGAAGACGAACTCATCGAGGCCCTTGCCGACATGGAGCTTTTGGGCATTCGCAGCAAGACGCGAGTGACCAAACGCGTGCTCGAGAATGCGCCTTCGCTTCTTGCAGTCGGGTGCTTTTGCATCGGGACGAACCAGGTCGACCTGGTTGGGGCAAACGCCTGCGGCATTCCGGTGTTCAACGCTCCGTTCAGCAACACGCGGAGCGTGGCGGAGCTGATCATTTCGGAGATCGTGACGCTTGCGCGGCAGCTTGGAGATCGTAGCCGCGAGGTGCATTCGGGCGTTTGGAAGAAGGTGGCGTCGAGCTGTTACGAGGTTCGTGGTAAAACCCTGGGCATCGTCGGTTATGGCCATATTGGCCGGCAGCTTGGCGTGATTGCCGAGTCGCTCGGGATGCGCGTGGTTTATTACGATGTCACGCCACGACTTCCGATGGGCAACAACCGTTCGACGCCGTCGCTGGGCTCTTTGCTCGAGCAAGCTGATTTCGTATCGCTGCACGTTCCGGAGACGTCGGAGACGAAAAACATGATTGGCGCGGCCGAGCTGGCCAAAATGCGCAAAGGCACTTATTTGCTCAATGCGAGCCGCGGGACGGTCGTGGTCATTGCCGATCTTGCCGCAGCTTTGAAGAGCGGACATCTTGCGGGTGCGGCGATTGACGTGTACCCGGAAGAACCGGAATCCAATACGGATGGGTTTCGCTCGGAATTGCAGAATTTGCCCAACGTGATTTTGACGCCGCACATTGGCGGGTCGACGGAAGAGGCTCAGGAAGCGATTGGTCGTGAAGTCGCGACGGCGCTCGGCAAATTTGCCGCGACGGGAGCGACGACGGGCGCGGTCAATTTCCCACAAATCGAGCTTCCGCCGGTCAAAGGCACGCATCGCATTCTGAATGTGCACCGCAACGTGCCGGGCGTGCTTCGCGACGTAAACCGCATCGTGGCCGATTTGAATGCGAACATCGACAGTCAATTCTTGTCGACCGAAGGCGCGATTGGTTACTTGATCATGGACCTCGAGCAGGACGTATCGGCCGAGGTGAGCAAAGGCATTGCGGCGCTTCCGTCGAACATTCGGACGCGCGTGGTGTATTGACAGCCCGTTGAATTATCGTCGCGAGCGCCCGAAAGCTAGGGCGACTGAGCGAGGAATACTTCAGTATTTCGAGCGATGTCGACCGACGATTTCGGGTGCGAGCAGATAAGGCACCCGTCACCTCTCAGCAACATATTTGCACCAATGGAAAAGTCCCGCTTCCGCAACGAGCAGGGACGCCACATGACGAACTAAAGGTGTCGACACCGGCCGAGAATCGGAAGGGGCAGGTCTGCGCATGCGGATGCCGCGGCGCGATACGGGTGGACCGCGAATTGCTCCACCTCGACGTGTTGAAGTGTTCGAGGGTACACAACGGCAAGGCGTTTCGAAGCAACTGGCTTTGGTACGCGTTGACCCCGACGCCGCCGCTTTTGCACTCGTCACCTACCTGCCGCCATCACGGCGCTCATAAATTCTAAACCCCGACAAACTGCTTGTTTGAACGCGTTTCTACGGAAACTCGCGTACTAATTTGGCCCTGACGTTGGACCTGTGCAACGGCCTGAGTGGTGAGCGAAACCCATGAACTTTGTGGGGCCTCCCTGACGGGACAATCAACGTCCGAGCGGCTCCAAAAGTCACTTGCTCGATTCCACGCGTCGCAAGTATACGTAGCGAACAATAATTCGCACGTGCGTAGTTCCTTCCGCGAGCTACCCCGCCAACCACAAAAGGGGGCTGATCATGGCCTTGTTGCCTGGGTTTTGTCCATTGGGCAGCGCGTTGTCGCTCGCCCTCGATTCTGGCATTCCATTCGATGTTCGTGAATTCGTCGTCGATGAGCGTTTTTCGGCGCTTTTCACGATTACGCTCCGGGCGTTTTCGACCGACCCCGCCATCGCTTTCGATGCGGTAGTCGGACAGGCGGCACGTTTCACGATTTCACGCGGAAGCGAGGAACGCACGTGGACCGGTATTTGTCGCGCTATCGAATTGTTGAAAACCGAAGATGACGGTTTGTCGACGTATCAAATGGTCATCG
>CAZETM010000231.1:0-8911 GCA_964514885.1 uncultured Polyangium sp.
TCGGTGATTCCGCACAAAGTTGCCACGCGAGCGGGCGTGTAATCGCGAGCCAGCGCGGAAAGCTCGTCCCATCCTTCGGTATGCTTGCCGATGAATTCCTTATCAATGACGCCTTTTTCCATGCAGACGCGTAGCCAACCATTCAGCAGGGCAAGGTCCGAACCTGGGCGAATGGCCAAGTGTTGTGTCGCGTGCGCCGCGGTTTTCGTTTTTCGCGGATCCACCACGATTGAATGCGCGCCGTGTTTTTTCATCCGTTGCAACACCCTGTCGAACGTAACGGGATGACAATCGGCAGCATTGGAGCCAATAAATACAAAAAGGTCTGCTTCTTCGATATCGGCAAACGTAATCGGTGGCCCATCGGCTCCGAGCGACAGCGTCATTCCCGCCGCGGCACTGGCCATGCACAATCGGCTATTCGAATCGACGTGGTTGGTCCGAAAGTACCCTTTGCCCAACTTGTTGGCGACGTATTGCGCTTCCGTCGTGATTTGTCCGGACAAGTACAAACCGACCGACGATGGCCCGTGGTCGGCCAAAATTCGTCCCAGTCGTTCGGCAATGCGACGTACGGCTTCGTCGGGTGCTGCTGGTGCGAGGTCCCAGCCGGTCCGTCGGATCAAAGCCTTGTCGAGACGCGTGGGTGCATCCAGTGTTTGCGCGGAAAGCGCGCCTTTGAGGCACAATCGTCCCAGGTTGGCGGGGTGATCCGGATCTCCGACCAGCTTGAGAATACGTTTGCCGTCGGTCGTGGCGAGCATGCCGCATCCCACTCCGCAGTACGGACAGATGGTTTTTCGCACGTCGCCTGGCACGTGAGGAGAATCGGTCGAAAGATGAGCTTTCACAAGGGCAAATGTTGGTGCGTGGACGCACTTTCAAAAAAATCTTCACCTCCCTCGAAATTTTTCCCTCCACTCTGACGAACTACGCAGCGAGGATGCAGTTCACGCCCATGACTTCCCAGCTCCCCGGTCCCAAGGAGTCGCCCCGAGTGGCGATTTCACCGGAGGAAACGGCTTCGCTTCGACAGGTTGTCGCGGCGGTGGTGGCGTGTGTCCTTGGTGAGCGCCGGGATCATCCCGACGTTGAGGATTGCACGCATGAAGCGCTTTCGCGTGCGTTTGCGGGTCAGGGGCGGCTTCGCGAAGGCGAGCCATTTCGTCCCTGGGTGATTGGTATCGCGCGGCACGTGGCGCTCGATGCTCTTCGCGGCCGAAAGCGTTCGCGCAAGTATGAAGCGCAGGTGACTACGTCGGCGGAGGAATCTGCGCCGTCGTGGATTGAATGGGTTCCTGATCCGACGCCGGGTCCTGAGGAGCGGACGGCGAGTGCTGAGCGAGCTGTACGGCTCGATAAAGCACTTCGTTCGCTTCCCGAGGATCAACGACAAGCATTGGTGATGTTTCACCTTGATGGCGTGGGTTATCAGGATATCGCAAAACGCCTCAATGTTCCTTTGGGAACGGTGGCGACTTGGCTCGCGCGTGGCCGTCGGCTGCTCGCGGAATCGGTTGGCGAATGATCACGCGCAGGTGAAAAGGAGCTTCGGGTGGCGACGATGGATGACTTGGACAAACTCCCGTCGGATCTCGTGTGGGAGCAGGATGGACACCTTTCGGACATCGTGCTTTCGACCCTCGCGGACGGGCAAGCGTTAATCGTCCCGCTCGAAGCTTTCAGTCATCTCGAACAATGTGATCATTGCACGACGCGTTTCGGAGCCGAAGCGCTTTTGTCGACGCATGCAGGCGAATTGCTGACCGAGCTTGGCAAGCCGTCGAAAGCTCCAGCGAGCGTGAAGCCGCGGGTGGCGGCGGTTCTTCCAGAAAAACTAGTTTCGGCATTGCCAAGGCGTGCGGTCTGGGGAGCGCTCATTCTCGGAGCGTGTGGAGCGATGCCCGCTTTATTGGCGGACGGCATGCGAGTGACGTCGGCTGCGGGCACGATTGGGCGTTCGATTCTAATGTTCTCGCGCGGCATGGTGCTGGTTGCGAAGAGCGAAACCTTTACGCCGCTCATGTTTTTGGCGGCGATGGTTCTCATGATTTCGGGCCTCGTCGTATCGCGCGTGTCGCGTCCGGGGTCGGCAAATGGTTTGGCGCAGGAAGGGAGCGTGTGAAATGCTTGTTCGAAGAGGTTTGTCTGGGCTGACTGGACTGATGTGCTTGCTCGGGGCTTTGGCTCTTGCGGCACCTGCTGCGGCAATCGTCGATAAAAAGGGCGAATGGCCTGCGGAGGACAAAAAAATCTCTTTGGATATCGATAACACGCCCCAAGACGAGGCTATCAAGCGTCTTGCGGAAGCTGCGGGTTGGAGCATCGTCGTCAAAGGTTTGTCGGACGACAAGACTTCCGTGCATGTGAAAGATCAACCGGCGGACAAGGTGCTTTCGTTGATCTTGGCCGATGGTGAATGGTCGGCGCAGAGGGACGGAACGCTGATTTCGATATCGCGGAATATGAGCCAGAAGGCCGTGCCGCCCATGCCTCCGCTGCCTCCGTTGCCGCCATCGCCGCCGGATGCGGAGGTGAAGAAGGAGATCAAGATCGTCATCAATGGCAATGCCTCTGCCGACGATTCGAATGGGCCGAAAAAGGGTGAGGGCAAGGATCGCGAAGTGGTGGGGCAGAACCTCGTCATTGAAAAAGACGAAGTGGTTCGGAACGTGCACTTGGTGGGTGGGACGCTGGTCATCAAGGGGATCGTGACTGGCGATGTGGAAGTGGTGGGGGGCAAAGTGACGCTGGAGTCGGCAGCTCGCGTCATGGGCGATATCGAGGCAATGGGCGGTGCGGTTCTGGTGAAGACTGGCGCGCGTCTCGATGGGGATGCACAAATCGTGGGTGGGCATTTCGAGCGTGAAGAGGGCGCGACAGTTTTGGGTAACGTTGCGACGCGAATCGAAAGCGACGACGATAAAGAGGGGACGATGGGCGCAATGATTCGAGAGCTTGGAGAATGCACGACGGCTGGGGCGTTTCTTTTTGCGCTCGGAGCGGTGTTGATCTCGCTCTTCACGAAACGCTCGGAGACGCTCAAGGTGGAATTCGCGACGCGTCCGATGCGTGCGTTTGCGCTGGGGATTGCGGGGGTCATTGGAGGCATTGCGTTGTTTTGCGCGATGTGCGTGACTCTGGTCGGCATTCCGTTTGCCGTGATTGGGTTACTGCTCGCGATTCTCGCCATGTTTGCGGCGATGACGTCGGTGCTCGAGGTCATTGGCAAGGCGTTGATTGGTCACAAGACGCAGAATGAATACGCGCACTTGGCATTTGGGTGCGGCCTGTTCGCGCTCGCAATGGCGATTCCGGTCGTGGATGACCTTGCCAAGCTGGTGCTCGGGTTGGTTTCGATTGGCACGTTGGTGGCGACACGTGGTGCGGGATTGATTCCGCAACGAAAAACGTCGCAATCGAGTGACGCGCATCCGTATCGGAGTGCCGAAGCGGTTTGACGAGGTTTCGCCCCTCTCCGCCGCTGACCCGACGACGCAAGGCTGTCGCGTTGTTGATTTCGGTCGAGGCGTCCCAGCAGACTGATGTTTGGGAGAGGCTTCAAGAATTCCGTAAGAAGCACGACCTGTGCAGTCTCGATGTGGACGAAGTATTCGGTAATGTCAGGGATCACTCGCCTGGAAGGGATTTCGAGTGGTGACACCGCGCACGCTCGAGAGTCGCACTTCCACTCGGGATGGGCTCAGCGTGCTGGCGCGGAAGTGCCGATCCCAATGGGTGTGCGGGTGTCGCGTCGGCGCGGAAGTGCCGATCCCAATGGGTGTGGCGTGGTCCGGTAGTGTACGAACCCGCGATCCCATTGGGTGTGCGGCTGTTGCGTGGGCGCGGAAGTGCCGATCCCTATGGGTGTGGCGTCGTCTGGTAGTGTACGAAAGCCGCAACCCCAATGGGAGTGCGGGTGTTGCGTCGGCGCGGACGTGCCGAGCCCAATGGGTGTGGCACTTTTGAGCGTTTCATCGTCACCAGCGGAGTGGCATCGGCAGGAGCATCGATCCGTTTTTGCCGATGGCCACCGCGGGAGCGCATCGCCGAAGCCTGCACTTGCGGCCCAGCTAGCCCAAATCACTCAACTCAAGTCCATCTTCTTCAAAGAAGTTGCGTTTGCCCAGAACGTCTGGTAAGCCGGCCGCCCATGGCCTGGAATCAACTCCTGATTGGGCTCCGCGCATCGGGCGACGCCGACATGGTGCGTCTGGCCGATCTTTTGGAACTGGACCTCGAAGGGTTCTCCAAGATGGGACCCGAGGGAACGACACACGGTCCCCACTACGGCGATCACATCACCGCGGCTGTGCAGCGCCACTTCGAGCCCGAGATTAAGCGGTGTTAAGACCGAGCATCGGCGAGCATTAAGGAAGTCGTCAAGGAACTTGCATTCTTTTTCGCCAGCACCGCACAGCCAAGCTTCCATGAGCCATGCAACAAGCAAAACATTTGCACGCCGGGCCCATTCCGCGCTCTTCGATACGTCACGATGAGCAAATTTTTCAAATATCATCTCAACGACGAGCCCAATTTGTCGCGCATTGGTGACCCAAAACGAGTTGATGTAGCAAAAAAGCATCTCGAGCGGTCCATTGCTCGTTTCGAGAAATCAAACCCGCGACATTCGGCGGACATCGCCAGGCGAGATTGGAATGGTCGGGTCTGGTTGACGCGAAGTGATGATGATTGTCCACACGAGGTTGCGCGCAAGGGCGGCCTTTCGGAAGCGCAAACTTGCGATTTCGTGGTGCAACAGATGGGCCTTCTCATGGGCTTGCACGACCCCAAAACTCGTTGGGAGAACATCGGCATGGTTGGGCTGGAATATATTCCCCCCCGACCTTCTATCGCCCTACGGTGCTCGATGCTTTCCCCTATCTCCCAGATGCCTCGGTGATGGCATTTTATCCGGGTCCAAAAGGCAAGGTGCACGGCGAAACGTTGCCGCTCGATTCCTCGTTGTCCGCACCGGGCGTACGCACCTCGTCAGGGGTGCCCGAATGGATTCATGCGGTCGAAGAGGTCTTCTTCCGCGATGTCCAGCCCGCGGACCTCAAAGATCCTTGGCATTGCCGCGTGGCCTGGTGGGGAGTATGGTGAGGAGCATGGTCGAGGAATTGCTGCGCATAGAGGATTTTCGTGCTTTGGCGCAGGCGATCAAGGATCGTCTTCGAGGGGAACATCAAGCGCGACCCGGGCGGGACGAATGGACCTTGACCGATGCGGTTTATTCCGTGGCCGAACGAGCGGTCGATGGTGCCGAGCGGGATCGACTGGCTGCCGCGGTGCTGTTGCTGCTGAAGGAATTGGCCGAGACGCCGGAGGATGTGCGTATCCTTTGGGAGTGGCCGGCTGGGCTGTTTCAGGTCGCCAGGCGCGTGGCGTGGACGGACAACGAGCTAGCGGCGGTTGGGGAGCACGTTCGATCGCTTGCGCATGCTGCGCATAAGTGGCCGGTGGGTCGTGAATCCGTCCAGGGGATGGGCTCGGCGCGGCTCGAGTTTTTGCGTTTGGCACAATTTGCCAAAGTCATGGACGAGGACGTACGCGGGTTGCTGGAACGTTCCATCGTTTTCTTGAGCCATGGCCAACGTGAATCGTTCGTTCCCGTGCGAGTCCACAATCATGAATTCGGGGCGTTGTTGGGGATCTTCGCTTCTCTGGGCTTCAAGAACGACGCTTTGAAATATCTTTTGACCTTGAAGGACGAACCGCGCGACCGAGTATTTCGCGCCTTCGTACAAGAGTTCGAGCGCTGGGAAGTCGATGGCACGAAGCTCCAGCGCGCGTTGCTGCGACAATACGATTCCAATTCGCCTCCCGTGGAGTTTTCTCAACCGACCATTCGCGATCAGCGCTGGGCCGCGGAAGCTGCGTCATGGATTGGCAATCCCATTGATGACTCGGTACGTGGGACCATTGAACGGCTGAGAGCGAGTTCTGCGACAGATGTACCGAAGTACACCAAGGCCCCCAAGTTTGCGAAATCCAGCCCATCGACAACGCCGTCGGTTTCACCGTAATCAGGAAACGCCTCGTGCAAATCTACACGTTTTATAGTTTCAAGGGTGGCGTTGGCCGCTCCAATCTCCTTTACAACGTTGCTTACCTTTTGGCGGCCAAACATCGGGCGCGGGTGGTGATTTCGGATTGGGACCTGCACGCACCAGGCATGACGTGCCTGTACGATATGCAAGACCCGGACGGGCCGCTTTTGCGGCGGGGAATCATCGATGTGCTCTCCGACCTTGCGGACGAATCGAAAGCCGACGCGGATCAGATAACCGACCCGATGGAGTTGGTGCATCCGACACGGATTGGGCGACGCATTCAGGAAGCCGATCCGGATGCTGGAGACATCTGGTTTCTGCCGGCCGGAGCATTCGCGGGCGAAAACATGGACGAGTACCAGAACAGAGTGCAGGGGCTTCGCGAAGGAATGCCGGGGTTGGTGAAACGCGGGCGCAAAGAATTGTTGCCGTGGGTGGCGGAGCGTATCGAGGCGCGATTCGCCAACGAAAAAAAGAAACCTGATTATTTGCTTTTGGATGCACGCACGGGGCTCACCGAAGTGGGCGACTT
This sequence comes from uncultured Polyangium sp., assembly GCA_964514885.1. Classification (GTDB taxonomy): domain Bacteria; phylum Myxococcota_A; class Polyangia; order Polyangiales; family Polyangiaceae; genus Polyangium. The sequence goes on from CAZETM010000231.1 coordinate 6,589, forward strand.
GCTGCTCAGCAAAGTGACCAATCGGGTGATTGTGGTGTTTGGCCTGAACGACCAAAACATTGACGGGATGGGGCACACGTTGCGCCGGATTTTGGACGACGTGAGTCCGGCGAACATTGCCAGTCAGGTGTTGCTGGTGGTATCGCCGGTGCCGAATGGCGAGGAATACGTAAAGCAGCAGCGACGCCGGCGCATTGACGATGTGGTGAAGGGGATCGTCAACAGAGCGAGCGAGCTTGCGGAGATGAAGAAGCCCGTGTATCCGGAGCGATTGGAGGTGCCGTACCATCCGCTGATTGCGTTGACGGAGCGACCGATGGCGGAAGTGTATCCGCAAAGCGAGCCGGCGAAGGCTTTCGAGGCGGTGACGGAGCGGTTGCGTACTCGGCCATTGAAGGCGGAAGCGGTACAGCAGGAAATTCAGTTGCGGGTGCGGGAAGAGCAACTGACGACGACCGATATAGCGGATGAAAAGGCTCCGGAATCGATGCGGATGTCACCGGACGCAACGCACCCGATGGCGCGCAGCATGCCGTGGAACGTGGTGCACCCCGAAGCGACACCAGATCTGTTGCTTCGCACGAAGGTGGCCGAGGGCGAGGAATTGCTGGAGGGGTTGGCGAACACCGTATCGGTGAGCGTGGAAGCGCGGGGCAACATCATTGAGCGAACTCCGGCGAGCACGGCGCTGCAACGACATGATTTGCTGCGTCTTTTGGCCGAGGAGCGCGCTCACTTCATGGCCATGGACAAAAAGCAATGGCCAGGTGTGGCATCACTTCGTGCCCAGAAGTGGGTGGATTGGGTATTCGAGAGCGCACGGCGGCTCGGTGTAGCGTCCGATCTTGCGGCGCAGCGGTGGGCGGACTGGTTATTGAACCCGCCCGGAAGGCCAATGAACTCGGCGCTGGTTGCGGCGGCTGCGGGGGAGATAGCCAAGAAGCCAGACGCCACAGGGGCGGCACGTACGCTGCTCGAACGGGCGGTCGAGGCGAATCCGGACGATACGGCATTTCGCCTCTACGCGGCGGGGCAGCGCATTCGTTTGGGGGATATCGAGCGCGGAAACGAATGGTTTCAACGGGCGGCGGAGGGGAGCGAACCGGAAGAGCGGGTCGAATTCGCCTGGGGGGTTGCGTTGCAGAAGCGCGCGGAAAATGTGTCCAAAATGGCGCTGGAAGAGGCATTGCGTTTGTTGTATGCGGAGGCCGAAACGCATTACGGTCGAGCTGTCGAACGTGAACCAGACAAGCACGAAGCCGAAAACAACTGGGGCAATACCATCGCTAAGCGTGCGCGTCTGCTTCAAGACCGAGAACCGGACAAGGCGCTGCAATTGTTCGAGGAAGCCGAACAGCATCATCGGCGGGCCGTCGAACTCAAGCCGGAGTCGCACGAAGCCGAAAGCAACTGGGGCAATACCATCGCTGCGCGTGCACCGCTGCTTCAAGAACAAGAGCCCGACCGCGCAGTAGAATTGTACAAGGAAGCGGAGCGGCATTATCGACGCGCCATAGAGATCAAGCCGGACATGCACGAAGCGGAAAACAACTGGGGCAATACGATCGCTGCGTGTGCGCGGCTGCTCCAGGGCCGCGAGCCAGACAAGGTGCTGCAATTGTTCGAGGAAGCGGAGCTGCATTATCGACGCGCCATCGAGATCAAGCCAGACAAGCACGATGCCGAATTCAACTGGGGCAATGTGATCGCTGATCGTGCGCGGCTGCTTCAGGGCCGAGAGCCCGCCAAGGCATTGGAATTGTTCGAGGAAGCGGAGCGGCATTACCGACGTGCACTTGAGATCAAGCCGGACATGCACGAAGCCGCCGATAACCTAGTAGCTACGCTTTGCGGGCAAACCCATGTCCTGCGTGCGCTGGGTCGTCCGGACGATGCGGCGCGGGCTGCGAAAAAAGCCCTGCGCATTGCGCAAGATCAGTGCAAAGCCACCGGAAAACCGACGTACAACCTGGCGTGTGCGCTGGCCCAGAACGGGGACGTCGAAGAAGCATTGACCACGCTCGAAACGCTTGCACAGGGCGGTGAGCTCAAGGACCCAGCCTGGATGCGCAAGGACCCGGACCTGGAAGCACTGCGTGCCAATCCTCGATTCGAAGAGCTGGTGAAGGGGCTGGAAACGCGATAGTTGCATGCCAAGCGTGGACGAACTATTCGCCTCACTCCACTACCCCACCTCAATCCCATTCCGACGCCGCACCATCTCGCACACGAAGCGTTCCTTCTCGTGCTGCAAGACACGCTTCGCTTCCCGTCACGAATCTCCGACAATTGTCCGGACGAATCTCGTAAATCGTGCACATGT